>NZ_CP078143.1:683333-1025000 GCF_019891395.1 Nitratireductor kimnyeongensis
GATCCCCATTGCTTCCGAAAGGCAGGCCATCGTGGAGGCAGTGCCCATCGTATTGCAGGTGCCGGGCGACCGGCTCATGGCGGCCTCCGCCGCCGAAAACTGGTCTGGCGAGATCGTTCCGGCCCGCATCTCCTCGCTGAGACGCCAGACGTCCGTTCCCGATCCCAGAACCTCTCCGTTGAAACTGCCGCTCAGCATGGGGCCGGCAGAAACCAGCAGTGTCGGCAGGTTGCAACTCGCCGCCCCCATTAGAAGAGCCGGTGTGGTCTTGTCGCAGCCCGCCAAAAGAACCACCCCGTCAATGGGATTTGCGCGAATGCTTTCTTCCACCTCAATAGCCGCGAGGTTGCGGAACATCATGGCGGTCGGGCGCATATTTGATTCACCCAGCGACATCACCGGGAATTCGACGGGAAAACCGCCTGCCTCGAAGATGCCGCGCCGCACATGTTCAGCCAAATCGCGCAATTGACCGTTGCAAGGGGTCAGTTCCGACCATGAATTGCAGATGCCAATGACAGGCCTGCCGTCGAAAAGATGCGGAGGAAAGCCTTGGTTTTTCATCCAGCTTCGGTGAATGAAGGCTCCCTTTTCATGCCCTCCAAACCATTCGGTGGAACGCAACGGATCTTTTTTGCTGGTCATTTCGTTTCTCGCGAGATTGGCGCAATGGCCCTGATGATCTTCCGGTCATGGCAGCGGAACCTATTTTCAGGCTGCGACGGCCTGCAATTCCTCTGCAAAATGACACGCTACCTGATGGCGCTCACCCAACTCCCTGAGCGCCGGCGCCTCTCTTCGGCAAACGTCTTGTGCGAAAGGACAGCGTTGGCTGAAGCGGCATCCCGGAGGCGGGTTGAGAGCGCTAGACACCTCACCGCCAAGGCGCGCACGCTTGCCCCGGAGACGTGGATGAGCAACCGGAATCGCCTCCAGAAGCGCCTTTGTATAGGGATGACGTGGAGAGGCGTAGAGCGCATCCTTTCCCGCGATCTCCACCACCTCACCCAGATACATGACGGCAACCCGGTCCGAGATATGTCGCACGACCGAAAGATCATGCGCGATGAACAGGTAGGAAAGGTTGAATTCCTCCTGAAGATCCTGCAGCAGATTGATGACCTGCGCCTGCACCGAGACATCCAACGCCGAGACCGCCTCGTCGCAGACGATGAAGCGCGGGTCTGCCGCAAGAGCGCGCGCGATACCGATCCGCTGCCGCTGCCCGCCCGAAAATTCATGCGGGTAACGCGTGATATGCGCCGCATTGAGCCCCACCCGCTCAAGCAGCATACGGGCACGGTCGCGCATGTCATGTCGCGTCATGCCTCCCTGCACATAGAGCGGCTCGGTGATAATGTCTTCGACCGTCATACGGGGATTAAGGGAACTGAACGGATCCTGGAAGACGATCTGAATCGACTTGCGGATGGCCTTGAGTTCACCGGCATCAAGCTTCAAGAGGTCCCTCCCCTCGAAAAGGACCTCCCCCCGGTCCGGTTCGATAAGACGCAGAAGCAACCGCCCGGTCGTGGATTTTCCGCAACCGGATTCTCCAACGAGCCCCAGCGTTTCTCCCTCGCCGATATCGAAACTCACCCGATTGACCGCTTGCACTGTGCCAACGGTCGTGCCCCTGAAAGGGCTGCGGATGGTGAAATACTTGGAAAGATCCCGAACGGATAGAAGCGGTGCTTTGCTCATACCTCGGCTCCCTCTGGTTGTGCTGCCGAGGCGACGAGTTCATCCGCCCGGATACAGGCAGAAGCATGTTCCTTTCCTATAGCGATCATTGGCGGTCTACCGGCCACGCAGTCCGGTTGTGCGAGGTCACAGCGCGGCGCGAAACGACAGCCGGGTGGCAGCGCGCTGAGGCTTGGCAGCGTACCCGGTATGGTGGTCAACCGACGGGAATTTCCGGTCAGTTCCGGCGTACACTGCATGAGACCTTTCGTGTAGGGATGCCCCGGCCTGTCGAATATCTCCGTGACCGGACCCTGTTCCGCGATTCGGCCGGAATACATGACCACCACCTTGTCGGCGCATTCAGCAATGACCCCCATGCTGTGCGTGATCAGCACGATCGCCATCTTTGTCTCGGCCTGGATTTCCAGAAGAAGGTCGAGGAGCTGGGCCTGAATGGTCACGTCGAGCGCCGTGGTGGGCTCATCGGCAAGAAGCAGCTTGGGAGAGCAAGACAAGGCAATGGCGATCATGACGCGTTGCCGCATACCGCCCGAAAGCTGATGCGGATAATCATTCATCCGTTGCACAGGCGACGGAATGCCGACCTTGGTTAGAAGCTCCACCCCCCGGTCGAAGGCTGCACGGTAGCTTATGCGTTCGTGAATACGGATCGGCTCGATGAGCTGATCGCCGATCTTTAGAACCGGATTGAGTGAGCTCATCGGTTCCTGAAAGATCATACCGATGGAGCCCCCGCGCAACCGCCGCAACTCCCGCTCGGAAGCGTGCGCAAGGTCGCGACCATCGAACATGATTCGCTCTGCAGTAACGTGCGATGTACTCTTCGGCAAAAGCCCCATTACGGCGAGCGCAGTGACGCTCTTGCCGGAGCCGCTCTCGCCGATAAGGCCAACGATCTCGCCTTCGTTCACGTCGAAGCTGACATCATCCACCGCGACCACCTCACCATCGTCGCTCGTGAACGTGGTGCGCAGTCCCTCAACGCGCAGAATTGGATTTTTTTGCATCGTCAGTGCTCCATCTTCACGCGAGGGTCGAGTACGTCGCGCAAGCCGTCCCCCAGAAGGTTCAGGCCAAGCACCGTGATTGCGATCGCCATACCCGGGATAATGGTCATCCAGGGCGCTTCGCGGATATAACTGCGGCCTTCGGAGATCATGATGCCCCAACTGGGATCGGTGGGAGCCGCCCCGAGCCCGAGAAAACTGAGCACTGCTTCCGAGAGAATCGCATAGGCGAAGACGAAACTGAGCTGCACCACCAGAGGTGCCATGCAATTGGGCAGGATATGACGCCGTAAGATATGGAAGTCACCCGCACCCGCCGCTCGCGCCGCATTGACGAATTCGAGCTCGTTCACCTGCAGAACCGAGGCGCGCAGGATACGCGCCGTGCGTGGAATATAGACGACCGCCAGCGAGATCACCGCCGTCATGGCCGACGCTCCCATCGCCGCGGCAATTCCGATGGCAAGCAGCACCGACGGAAAGGCCATGAGCGCATCCGAAAGACGCATGAGAATACCGTCTAGACGCCGGAAGTAACCCGCAAGCGCCCCAAGAAGCACACCGAACACGGCATTGAGGAGAACCACGCCCAGACCGATGGCAAGGCTCAGACGCGCGCCCCACGCCACCCGACTGAAAAGGTCACGGCCCAGATTGTCCGTGCCGAGAAGGAATTCGAGCGACGGCGGCTGGAAACGTGAACGGATGGCCATCTTGTTCGGATCGACCGCTGAGATTATCGGAGCGAAAATGGCTATGGCCGTCACGAAAAGACATAACCACAACCCGATCATGAAGGATCGATGCCGGATGAGGCGGCGCACACGCCGCCCCCCAAGGAACCGGCGCAGGGAAGTCAGCGCGCTCGGATTGTTGGAGATTTCGAGATGGCTCATTGGACGCGCACCCTTGGATCGAGCCAGGCATAGAGCACATCGACAACGATGTTCAGGATCAGAAGGACCGCCGCCACGAAAATGAGACCTCCCTGGATCATGGGATAATCGCGTCCAAGGATCGCATTACCGAGAAGCGCTCCGATCCCCGGCACCGCGAAAATCGTTTCAACAATTACCGAACCGGAAAGAAGCACCGAGAGGATCATTCCGAGCACGGTAACGACAGGGATCAGCACATTGCTCATCGCGTGCTTGATGATCACCCGTGGCTCGCTCGCACCCTTGGCGCGGGCCGTGCGAATATAATCCTGGCCCAGCACTTCCAACATGGTAGAGCGGGTCAGACGGGCGAGCAGTCCGATCTGCATCATCGCCAGCGAAAGCGCCGGCATGGTTGCGGCGAGAAACCAGCCGGCCGGGTCTTCAAAGAATGGCACATAGCCGCCCGTTGGCAGCCAACCGAGATGCACCGAAAACAGGACAATCATCACAAGTCCCAGCCAGAAATTGGGGACGGAAACCCCGATCAGTGCAAAGGTCATCGCTGCCTGATCGATCCAGCGATTGTGCTTCATCGCTGCAATGACCCCGATGGAAAGCCCGAGGATGACTGTCAGCGCGAGCGAATAGAGCGCGAGCGATATGCTGATGGGAGAACGCTCCAGTACCACTTTCAGGACCGGCTCTCCCAGAATAATGGAGTAGCCGAGATCGCCCTGGAACAGGTTTCCGTAAAAGATCATGATCTGCGACAGAAGGGATTTGTCGAGCCCCAGCGTCTGCCGCAGTTTGATGAGTTCGTCAGGCGTGGCGTTGGGGCCCGCCAGAACGGCGGCGGGATCCCCGGGTACCAGCTGCATGATCCCGAAGGAGATCAGGCTGACGAGCAGAAGAATCGGCACGGCCTGGGCTATGCGCCTCAGCGTGTAAGCAAGCATGTGACCTCCAAACGTTTCCGTGCCGGTTCATACATGACGGAACATGGGTCGGAATGGCTGGCTATTCGGCCAACCAGACATTAGAGACCCGCGTGTTGAAGAATGGCACATAGCCCTTCACATTGGCACGCGTCGCCTGGTTCTTCGGCGTCACGCCGAAGGGAATTGCCATCACTTGCTCGAACACTCGCTCCTGAGCCTTGGCGAAAGCGGCTTTGCGCTCTTCCAAATCAGGACTCGTGCTCAAAATCTGAAATTGCTTCATGAACTCGGCGTCGGACTTGTTGTCCTTCGGCTTGTGCACATTGGACGGATCGGCAAGGTTGCGCAGCGACTGGGCGCCGCCCTGAGCGGTGACCGTGATCCAGCCCGTGAAGAAGAAGTTCCAGCCTTCCGTCTCGTTCACGCTCATGCCAAGCGCAGTAGGCCAGTCCAGAACCACCAGTTCGGCATTGATGCCCGCCGCTTTCAACTGCTCCGACATGACAACCGCAGCTGTGTAGAGGCGAGGAATATCCCGTGTCGTCAAAAGTTTGACTGCCTCACCATTGTAGCCAGCCTCCTTGAGCAGGGCTTTGGCCTTCTCCGGGTCGTTCTGATTGTAATACTGGCTGCCGGCCTCTGTGTAATAGGTCTGGCCGGGAAACTGGAATGACGGGTTGAGGCTGTAGGAACCATCGCTCATCGCATCCATGATTTCATCGAGATTCATGGCCGCCTGAATCGCCTGGCGGATCTTCAGATTGTCCGTCGGCGGCTCGGAGAGGTTCGGATAGTTCAGCCAGAGGGCAGCATGTTTGAGCTGCGTCTGGACGATGTCCTCATTGCCGACAAGGCGCTCCTTGGAGAGCGTCGGCACATCCTCGACAATATGCACTTCGCCCGTTTCGAGAGCGGCAAGCCGGGCGCCAGGTTCGGCGAGCGTGCGGAAGGTGACGGTGTCGACACAGGCCTGCTTGCGGCCGGCAAAACCCGACATGGCGTCAAGCGTTTCGTTGGCCTTGTAATCCTCGTAACGCTTCAGCTTTACATGGCTGTCGGCCACGAACTCCTCAAGCTGGAAAGGTCCAGTGCCAATGGGCTCCAGCCGGGTCGCCTCGGCATTCGCCTGTTCCGAGGGAACGATGACGATCGGCACTGTCGATGCCGAAATGCTCTCCAGGAAGCTTGCCTGCGGCTCCTTTAGAAAGATGGTAAAGGTCGCATCATCCGGCGTTTCCCAGCGATCGACACTGCCAAGCGCGGAACGATCGACGCCAATGCGGTTGTATCGATCGAAGGAGGCAGCCACATCTGCCGAGGTCAGCGGCTTGCCATTGTGAAACTTCACACCAGGGCGAAGCTTGAAGGTGTAGGTCAGCTTGTCCTCGCTGACGTCGAGGGATTCTGCAAGATCAAGGATTGGCGCCATATTCTCATCGCGCGTCATCAGCGTTTCGAAAATATTCATGGCGACATTGCGCGTCGCATTGGCTGCGTTCACATGCTGATCGAGCGTGCCGAGTTTGGCCTCCATACCCAAAACCAGGTCGCCCCCCACATGGCCGCAAAGTTCAGCATGAGCCGGGCCCGCAGCGACCGCCATTGCGCCCGCGACCAGCAGGCCACGCAACCGGTTTTTTGAGTTTCTGTGCGTCATTTCACTCTACCCCTCTGTTTTTCTTGGCATCATTCCCCCAGGCGCGGTTTCGCGCCGTCCCCAGGGGTTTCGCTTTATGGCAAGTGCGAGTCAGGACGACTTACAAGATGCCATATTTCGCGAATACGGTTGCGAGGCGCTCCCCCGCTTCGAGATCTGCCAGCGTGTTCCGCTCGCCGCGCAGGCGCTCTTGCGCCACCTCAAGAACCTGGACCTCTATTTCTTGTGGAACGACGATAACGCCATCGGCATCGCCGAAGACCAGATCGCCTGTGTTGACTTTCACGCCGGAGCACTCGATGCCGACGTCAAGCGCCACGACCTTGCCGCGCCCCTTGCAATCCAGCGGCGCAATGCCGCCGTGGAAAACGGGAAAGCCCGCGGCGAGAATTTCACGCGTGTCGCGCACCAGGCCATCCATGACCGCCCCTGCTGATCCGCGGAACTTTGCCGCGGTGCTCAAAAGCCCGCCCCATGGCGCCATGCGCCCCGAGGTGCCGCATGCGAAAACCGGGATTTCATCCGCCTTCAGATCGTCCACGAGCTCAATCTCAAGCTCATAGGGGTTTTCACCCGGCGCAGGGCGTTCATAGACATCCATGCAAAGCGCCGTACGCGCCCTTCCGACCATCACCAGCGAACTGTCGAGAGGCCGGATCGTGTGGTGCATGGCTTGGTTCATATACCCCAGATCATCCAGAACATCGGAGAGAAGAGCAGTGAAGAAGCGCTCCCTGAGTTCGATCAGGGTGGGTTGCGATTCGGTTTCCAGGGTGGCCATCGGTACGGTCGCCTTCGTGGTGATTGCTTGCTTGAATTGCAAAAGGTTTATCGTTAAATCATATGTGAAGGTACGGCTGAGTCAATAGTCAATTTCGGCGACGGCCCTTCGAGACAAAAGAGGATGGAAGATGAGTCCACTCACTGGAATGACAGCCTTGGTCACCGCGGCTGGACAAGGGATCGGCATGGCAAGCGCCCGCGCCCTGGCCCAAGCAGGTGCGATGGTTCACGCCACGGATATCAATGACGCTAGCATTTCAGCATTGGCGCAACAGACGAGCTCCGTCGTACCGCACTTGCTCGATGTCCGCGACATGAACGCCATCTCCGGACTGGTCTCCGAGATCGGCAGGATCGACATTCTCTTCAATTGCGCCGGCATCGTTCACAACGGAACCGTGATCGAAGCGAGCGACGAAGATATCGACCTCGCCATGGATCTCAACGTCAAGGCGATGATCCGCACCATCAAGGCTGTGCTGCCCGGCATGCTGGAACAGGGAAGCGGCAGCATCATCAACATGGCCTCGGTTGTCTCGAGCGTGAAAGGCGCGCCCAAACGATGCGTCTACGGCCTCACCAAAGCCGCGGTGATCGGACTTACCAAATCCGTCGCCGCCGACTATGTGGGCGATGGAATTCGCTGCAATGCAGTTTGCCCCGGCACGGTGGACAGCCCTTCGCTGCGCCAGCGGCTTGAAGCGACAGGCGACTACGAAGCTGCCCGCAAGGCATTCGTGGGTCGCCAGCAGATGGGGCGCCTGGGGACCGCCGAGGAAATTGCCGACCTCGTTGTACACCTGGCAGGCGCCACCTACACCACCGGCCAGACCTATGTCATCGACGGCGGCTGGACGATCTGACACCATAGGAAAACATGATGAAACTTGTTCGCTTTGGCGCGGCCGGCGCCGAAAAGCCGGGCCTCATCGATGGCAATGGCGATCTGCGCGATCTCTCCCGCCATATCGGGGACATTGCCGGGGAAGTTCTCTCACCCGAAGGGCTTGCCACTCTTGCAGCACTCGACGTGTTTGCCCTGCCCATCATCAATAGTGACCAGCGGTTTGGTCCCTGTGTCGCAGGCACGGGAAAGTTCATCTGCATAGGCCTGAACTACAGCGATCACGCGCGTGAGGCCGGCTTGCACGTTCCCTCAGAACCGATCGTCTTCATGAAAGCCACCAGCGCGATCTGCGGTCCCGATGACGATCTCGTCATCCCGCGCGGCGCAACCAAAACCGACTGGGAAGTGGAACTGGGTGTTGTCATAGGCAAAACCGCAAAGCATGTGAGCAAGGAAGATGCACTCGAACATGTGGCCGGATATTGCGTCCTCAACGATGTTTCCGAGCGCGCTTTCCAGAACGAGCGTCAGGGACAATGGACCAAGGGGAAATCCTGTGACACCTTCGGGCCTACCGGCCCCTGGCTCGTAACCCGAGACGAAATCGCCGATCCTCAAAACCTTTCCATGTGGCTCACGGTGAACGGTGAAATGATGCAATCTGGTTCCACCCAGACGATGGTATTTGGGGTGGCGGAACTCGTCAGCTACCTCTCCGATTTCATGTCCCTGCAACCGGGCGATATCATCTCGACCGGCACACCGCCCGGCGTCGGCATGGGTCTCTCCCCCCAGCGTTATCTCAAGGCAGGCGATGTAGTGGAGCTTGGCATCGAGGGCCTTGGGAAGCAAAAACAGCGTTGCATATCGTACGGCTGAAGCGCCCGAGTGCGGGAACAACTTCGCTGTTGAAGCTGGCGCTGAAATCCAAGCGATGACTGCCCCAGGAAAACGGGTAGTTGCAGCGTATTTCTAGCTGCGAGAATGGTGGCGACGGCCTTCCGTTGCTACCATTCACAACCGCTTTTATACATTTAAACGCGGTCTCGGATAAACGCTGCCTCGGACGCTTAGGCAGCCCCGGGCAGGCTAGAGCCTTTCGGCAAGCCGTAAGGTCACCATATAACCAGCCCAGGACGAAGCGCCCGTCAGTACAGTGCCCCATGCCATATCGACGATCGTCACCGCTACGGACCAGTTTTTCACCGTTGCCAGATTGGTCATGTCATAGGTGCCATAAGCAATCAAACCAAGAAGTGCGCCGGCGATGAGGGCACTGGTTGCCGTGCCGCTGGTAAGGGCGGGAGCAACGGCGAAATAGACGATACCCGCCACGTACACGCAGTAGAAAAGCCCGGCAGCGGCAAGGTTTGGCTGATCCAGAAGCAGATGCCCCATGCGATCACGGTAGAACCCTGTGGCCACACGCGACAGCCAGACATAATCCAGCCCGAAGAAGACAATCGCCGTGGCGAGATAAGCGATGATGTAGGTCATTGAGCACTCCGATGCTTGAAGGTTGCTCAGAATCAGATTCCGAGGATGGGCTGAACGGCGCGCACCAGCCAGCTGCGGAATTTCAAAGGGGCGTCGGTAACAGCAAGACAGATGCAGTCCTCGCCTTCCGTCGCTACCGGCTGATGCTGGAGCGTCTCGTCGGCTTCCTCCAGATCCCCACGCGCGAATAACGCGTCGCCGTCGTGAAAACTGCCGGAAAGAACAAGCGTTAATTCCCGGCCTCGATGTCCGTGCTCAGGCACCGGTTTGCCGGCTGGAATGCGCAGCAAGCGGACCATGGTGGACGGGTCACCCACAGCAATAGGCAGGTGATAGGCACCGCGACCAAGCGGCCGCCATTTCAACGAATCCACGTCGCCACCCACATATGAGCGCAGAGGGTCCGGCAGGACGACAGAAAGAACGCTCCCCGGGATAGGACGGCTTGGCGGTGGTGTCACGCCTTGCGCCCCTGGGCTCTCCAACCGCTTTCTGAGGGTCATCCAGCTTCGATCTTCATCGAGCAGAGAGGGTTCAGACGCAAGGTCGTGGACCAAGGCTCCACCTGCCATTTCCATCACGGCGAGGCGGCGCCTGCTCTGCGGAGACAGAGCAAGATGGGTGGCAATCGCGATTCGCCAGCCTTCCGAGAGCACACCGGTGGCATAGTCCAGAAGAAGCTCGTCACTGACTTGATGCTGAATGCTCATGGCCGGTCTCCCAGCGCCGCGCGCAGTTTTGAAAAGGCGAGCCGGATGCGCGATTTCACCGTACCCAGCGGCAGCCCTAGACGTTCCGCGATCTCGCTGTGCGAAACCTCTTCGAAGAAGGCCAGTTTGAGAAGATCATGCTGCTCGGGAGGAAGTCCGGTAAGGGCAGTATGCAACCGTTGTTCCTCGTCATGTGCTTCAACGGCATCATCGGCAGAGCGACCCGTATCCGGCACGAACGCCGGATCGTTGGGATCGAAGTCCGGCTGCCGGCTGCGACGGTAACTGTCTATGCGCAAGTTGCGGGCGATGGTGAAAATCCAGGCACCGGGCGAGCCTTTCACCGGGTCGAATTGCGCAGCCTTGCGCCAGATCATGACCATCGTTTCCTGCATCAGTTCTTCCGAGATTTGCGGGTCCCGGACACGCTGCATCATGAAGGCGCGCACCCTTGGAGCATAGGCGCGGAAAATCTGCTCGAAAGCCTCCATGTCGCCGCTCATACCAACGCGGACGATCATCCGTCCAACATCGTCTTTGGGCTCTGGTCTGGAGATGTCCTTCATCAAACCCCGCAAGACTGGTGTGTGATACCGAATGTCGTGCACGGCGCGAAACGCTGCAAGCGCCGGTTCGGCAGGCAATGTGGGGCAAAGATCGAGATTCATGCCCTGAGCTACGACAGTTAGAGCATTCCGGATCACAACAAGCAAAATTTTTTGATGCCGGGAGATCCAAACGAACTCCATGTCCGTAACCCTTAATAACATCCATGGAGGGTTTCCCGTTGCTGACACGAAAACACAAACCGACCGACAGTCGCGTGGCGGTCATCGGCAGCGGCATTTCCGGGCTTTCGGCTGCCTGGCTGCTTTCCCGCTCTCGCCAAGTGACGCTTTATGAGGCGGATCAGCGCCCAGGCGGCCACGCGAATACGGTGGACGTGATCACCCCGAACGGCCTCACCGCAGTGGATACGGGTTTCATTGTCTACAATGACCGTAATTATCCCGAACTCGTCTCACTTTTCGAGCATCTGGGCGTGCTTACCCAGCCGTCCGACATGTCCTTTGCGGCATCGCTGGATGGCGGCCGGTTCGAATATTCCGGCTCCGGGCTCCGGGGTCTGCTTGGTCAGAAAGCAAATGTCCTGCGTCCGTTCTTCTGGCGCATGATCGCCGACATCGTTCATTTCTACCGCACGGCCCCCTCCATTCTGATCGAACGCGGCGATGCGGGTGAAACCCTCGGTTCATTTCTCGCAAGGGCGGGCTACAGCGATAGCTTCATCAACAACCATCTTTTGCCCATGGGCGCCGCGATCTGGTCGACCACGGCCGCACAAATGCGGGAATATCCACTCCACGCCTTTATCGGATTTTTCGAGCGACACGGCCTTTTGACCTTCACGAACCGACCGCGCTGGCGCACCGTCACTGGCGGCAGTCGCACATATGTCGAGCGGCTCCTGAAAGACTTCGATGGAGAGGTGCGTCTTGCCTCACCGGTAACGAAGATCCGACGCCGGGACCACGGCGTTGAGGTGACTGACGCCTCTGGACATACCGATCTGTTCGACGACGTCGTGGTTGCCACGCACGCGGATCAAGCGCTTCGCATGCTCGACGACCCAAGTCAGGATGAATATGAGCTTCTGAGCGAGTTTGCGTATACGGCGAATGAAGCAGTGTTGCATCGGCATACCGGACTGATGCCCAAGCGCCGTAATGTCTGGGCGAGTTGGAATTATATCGAAGCAGAACGCCAGACGGGAGAAAGGCAGCTCTGTGTCACCTATTGGATGAACCGCCTGCAAAATCTCGACCCGGCTCATCCCCTCTTGGTGACGCTCAACCCGATTTACGCTGTCCCCGAACAAGATCAGATTGCCGCGTTTTCGTACACGCATCCCCTCTTCGATACGAAAGCGCTCGTGGCACAAAAACAGCTTTGGCGCCTTCAGGGTGCACGCAGAACCTGGTTCTGCGGTGCCTATTTCGGCAGCGGTTTTCATGAAGACGGCATCCGTTCCGGCCTTGCTGCTGCAGAACAATTGGCCGGGGTCTCGCCACCTTGGAGACCCTCCCGGCAAGACCAGACAGCTCCGATCAAACGAGTTGCCGTGGCAGCAGAATGAATTGGGTTTCCACCATATATTCCGGACAGGTCGTCCACCGGCGTCACAAGCCCAAGTCGCACAGATTGAGCTACCGGGTGTTCGCTCTATACCTCGATCTCGATGAACTGCCTTTTCTGTCGGAGCGCTTGCGGCTCTTCAGCCATAACCGCGCCGGAGTGTTCTCCTTCCACGACAGGGATCATGGCAATGGTGCTCCGGGTGGATTGCGGCGCTGGGTCGATACGCAGATTGAAATGGCTGGTTTCCATGCAGATAAAATGCGGGTGGGCCTGCTGTGCTATCCAAGGATATTTGGATACGTCTTCAACCCCCTTTCCGTGTATTTTTGTAAGGATGAAGCGGGCCACGTCCGCCTGATACTCTACGAGGTGTGCAACACCTTCGGCGAACGACACACATATGTTATTCCCGTGGAGCGCATCGGTGCGAAGGGCATTCACCACGCCTGCGACAAGGCGCTCTATGTGTCGCCCTTCCTGTCAATGAACTGCCGGTACAACTTCCGGATCCTGCCGCCAACCGAGGATGTGTTGGTCGCTATCAACGAGACGGAAGAGAACGCACCGGTGTTGCACGCCTCCTTTGCAGGGCAACGTCGGGACTTGACCGACAGGGCGTTGCTCGGACTCCTTTTCAGCCATCCACTGATGACCCTGAAAATCACCGGTGCAATTCATTTCGAGGCGATACGCCTGTGGCTGAAGAAAATCCCCTTCCACAGGCACACGCCCTCCCCGCAGCGGGTCTCCCAATCTATGATCAAACCGGGTCAAAAGGCAGAATCTCATGAGCCATATTGAAAATGCCTCCAGGCTACGTGCCCAATCGTCAAGCCCCCTTTGGCAGCGCATCGTCTGTCGTTGGGCGGACGCCATCGATTGCGGTCAGATCACTCTGCATTTCCCCGATGGCGGGCGCCACACAGCAGCCGGGACACGGCCAGGTCCTACCGCCGTGCTCCGCTTCAAGAATGGTCGAGCATTCATGCAGATCCTGACAGGAGGCAGCAACGGTTTCGCACGCGCCTTTCTGGAGGGCCATGTCGAAACGCCAGATCTGGATTCCATCCTTGAATTGGCGCTGGCCAACGAAACACGCTGGCGCGCCGTGTTGGAGAGTTCCTCCCTGATGTCCAAGCTGGATGTGCTGAGGCATCGCCTTCGTCGGAACTCACGTGCGGGGAGCAGGCGCAACATCGCGTTCCACTATGATCTCGGCAACGCTTTCTACAGCCAGTGGCTCGACAGGAGCATGACCTATTCGTCAGCGATCTTCAGCGCGCAAACGCAGAACCTGGAGGAAGCCCAAGCTGCCAAATATGATCGCATCATCGATCGCCTGAAAATCGGGCCTGACGATCACGTCCTCGAGATTGGTTGCGGCTGGGGAGGTTTTGCCGAACATGCAATCCGCAGGACGGGTTGCCGCGTGACCGGCCTGACGCTATCGCGCGAGCAGGCCGCGTTCACCCGGGAAAGGCTGGCAAAAGCTGGCTTTTCCGACAGGTCCGAAATCCGTCTGCAGGACTATCGTGATTGTCGCGGCACCTTTTCCAAGATCGTCTCTATCGAAATGTTTGAGGCCGTCGGCGAGGAGAACTGGCCTCTCTATTTCGACCGCGTCCGCGCGCTCCTGGCACCGGGTGCGCGTGCCCTCATCCAGGTCATCACCGTGGATGAAAGTCGCTTTGAAAGCTATCGAAGGAATGCGGATTTCATCCAGACCTATATTTTCCCCGGTGGCATGCTTCCGTCCCAGCGCGCCTTCGAAGATGCCGCTTTCAATGCCGGTCTGACGCTCGCGGACCGATATAGTTTCGGGCAGGATTACGCCCGCACATTGAGGGAATGGGAAGCGCGCTTCACACGAGGGTGGGAAGCCATTTCCTCACTCGGCTTTGACGAGCGTTTTCGCCGCATGTGGCTCTACTATCTTGCCTACTGCCGAACCGGATTTCGCAACAAACGTATCGACGTGGTGCAATACGAACTCGCTTAGCACCGCATTCCGCCAGCAGGTCAGTTGCCGTCCCGAACAAGCTTGCGGGTAATCGCAAAACGAACCGCCGACGGCAATGCATGCAACAGTTTGATTGCAATCTTCATCTTCCAGGGGAAAATAATCTCGTATCGCCCGGAATCGAGCCCTTCTTCTATAGCCGCTGCGGCCTCCTCCGCTGAGATCAGGAATGGCATCGGGAAATCGTTGCGCGCCGTCAGAGGCGTATCCACGAATCCGGGATTGATGATGTTCAGCGAGACGTTTCTGCGCTCGGCCTCCGGCTTCATTGCCTCGCACAGATTGTTGAGCGCAGCCTTGGTCGCACCATAGGATGCGCCACCGGGCAAACCGTTATAACCAGCCACAGAAGCCATGACGGCGATCTTGCCCCGCCCGCGCTGCATCATCGTTTCCAGCAGCGGTTCAAGTGCATTCAAGGTGCCTTGCAGATTGACGGAAATCATCGACTGCGCGGTTTCGGCACTGAAGTCGAAAGCCCCGTCGCGCTTGTAGGTACCCGCTGCGAGGACAGCCATGTCGAGCGCCCCCAGATCACGCTCAATCTGCCGATGAACCCGTTTGGTCCCCGCCATATCGGTGACATCGAGCGGATAAGGGAAGATGCGCCCCGCCTGCTCGTTCGCCAATGCTTCCAGCGCTTCTACGCTTCTGGCACTGGCCGCCACGTGCCACCCGCTGCGCGCCAGGCGCAACGCCAGCGCGCGCCCGATGCCGGAACTGGCACCTGTGATCCACACTGTCCCTTTGGCGTCTTTGCCTGTCATCACGCTCATACTCCTCTGTTTCCAGAGACTACGCTTCGAAACAGGGGTCGGATCACCCACGGAAGTGTCTCGTGAAGGAACCGGGAAAGCGCTTCACCTTATCAGGCGTCCACATAGAAGGGATGACGTGCCGTTGCACCACCTTGCTCAAAAAGTCCGAGATCACAGGGACAAAGCGAAAAAGAGTGGTTGGCCATGTGTCGGCCGGGAATGAACTGGCTTTGATGCGGCAGCGTGACCGAAATCAAGGCTATATCAAGCCGTTTGTTGCGGAGAATTGCCCCCCGGGGCCGTATCCACTCATGGGAATTGAGGCTACCACGCATTCCGGCGGCAGCCTCAAGACAATGTCAGAGAAAGAGATCCGCGATGATTGCCGATCCGACATAGGTGCCCGTCATCACGAATACGGCCACGATAAAGAGCTTCCAGCCCGAGGACTTGGCGATTGAGATTTCGCGACTGGTGATCGCGATACCGGCATAAGCCAGACACGGCGTGGCAAGCGTGAGAAAGTTCACGTGGCTCACCTTGTCCAGAACCCAGGCACTGCCGGGTGTCCAGGGCAAAGTTGCGAGGATGCCCACGAGTGAGATCCAGGCGACCGAAGGCAGGTTGATTGGAACCACATGTGTCAGGATCAGTCCAATCATTGCGATGACGTAAAGGACGGCAAGGCCGACCAGTCCCTGGATGACCGTGGCATCTGTCGCAACCGTGTTCCCCACAAGCGCAATGAGGGATACGGCGGCCAGCAGCACGGCATGCTGGCCAAGATCGGGCTTCGTGTTTGCTTCGTAGTCGACGGGAAGTTCAGCAGTGCTCATGATCATTCTCCGACGTTGCTGGCTGCGGGCTCTTTACGGCCCAGAAGGTCATAGAGTTTCTCGGTCACCGGCAAGGCCACAAAGATGCACAGGTAAAGGCCGGTTGCATATGTCAGAACATTGCTGGCCCCGGCGAGAGCAAGAATTTGCTCTTCCATCGCCGGTACGGCGTGAGACAACGCGCCGGAGCAAGCCGCCATCATCGAACCCGATCCGATGCCGCACGCCATCGCTAGCGCCTCGATGCTGAACCAGCCAGAGGTCGCAAGAAGCGATGCGAGAATGGCAAAAATGAAGGTCCCGAAAAGCGTACCGATGACATAGACGCCCATAACGCCGGCACCCTCGGCGGATTTCAGCCCGTATTTGTCGGCGATGATCGCGATGTTCGGTTCACGGGCGACGGAGAATGTGGCGCCCACTGCCTCACGCCCCATACCGAGCACCAGAACGGCAACCGGGAAAGCAAGCAGGATCGTGCCCAGATTACCGAGCTCCTGCAAGATCAACGCAGGCCCCGCGGCAATGATCTTTTCCATTGACGGACCGATGATCGTCCCGAATTTGGCGATGAACGGCATGATTGCGATCACGATCAGCGGTGACGCAGCACGGACCTCACGTTGCCCCATCCAGCCTTCCACCTTGCGAATGACGTTGGGATTGAGAATGAGCCCCATCACGAAGGCATACAGCAGTGGCAGAAGCAGGATCGAGCCGATGCCGATCGGCACGGCTATTACGCCGATGGCCTCTGCGATGATGGTAATGACCACCACGCTCAGATGAAGGCGCCAGTCCAACAATCTGTCTTTCGTCTTTTCCATTGAGATCCCCTCTCGTAAGCCCGCCCCATTCTTAACGCGGGCCGGGATGGAACAAAGGGCGGCCCCGAGGGACCGCCCATGCGGTTCAGCCCGGCGCGTAACCGAAGCCGATGGTTGGATCGGATGCGGTCTCGACCCAGACTGATTTGGTGGTCGTGTAGGCAGCAAGCGCCTCCCGACCGGAAGAGCGCCCATAACCCGACTGGCCAAAACCGCCGAAAGGCGACATCACATGGATTGTCTTGTAGCTATTGATCCAGAAGGTGCCTGCACGAACTTTTGCTGCAATGCGGTGCGCGCGGCCCACATCCTTGGTCCATACCGCTCCCGCCAGGCCATAGGGCGTGTCGTTGGCAAGCGCCACCGCTTCTTCCTCATCCTCAAAGGAAAGAACGGATAGCACGGGGCCAAACACCTCCTCACGCGCGATCTCCATCTCGCGCGATACCTGATCGAGAATTGTCGGAGCATAGAAAAAACCGTCGGTATCGCTCAGAGCCTTCGGCTTGAAGCCACCGGTTTCCAGATGCGCGCCTTCCGAAACGGCGGCGCGTACCATAGTGTCCACCTTGTTCCACTGGCGGGCATTGTTGATCGGGCCGATCTGCGTGGACGGGTCGAGCGGCATGCCGACTGGAATTCGGGCACTGGCGTGCGCCAGTTTTTCAACCATCTCGGCGTGCACGCTGCGATGAACCAGAAGCCGGGAACCCGCCACGCAGCTTTGACCGCACGCGGCGAAGATCGCCGCCTGCGCACCGGCCACGGCACGGTCGATATCCGCATCGGAAAACACGATGTTTGCGGATTTCCCCCCCAATTCCAGGATCGAGGGGATGAGACGCCGCGCCGCGGCAGACGCGATCGCCGCACCGCCCGCGGCCGAGCCGACGAACACCACCAGACCCGTCGCGGGGTGTTCGATCATCTTCTGTCCGGCCGTCGGCCCCTGCCCTGCAATCACGTTGACGAGCCCCTTCGGCGCACCTGCCTTGACGCACAGAGCCGCGATGACGAGCGAGCTCAACGGGGTCAGCTCGGAAGGTTTGAGCATCACCGCATTGCCCGCACAGATCGCAGGCGCCACCTGCCAGCAGCAGGTGAAAAGCGGCGCATTCCAGGGGGTAATCTGGGAAACCACGCCGATTGGCTCGTGGCGGGTGTAGTTGAGGTGGCTTGATGGTACCGGGATCACGTCGCCACTGATCTTGTCACACCAGCCCGCATAATATTCGAACATCTCGGCCATGCGAGCCGGCTCGCCGGCGGCATCGCGGATCGGACGGCCCGCCGAGATCGCCTCAAGCCGGGAAAGCGGCTCCGCATGCGCGCGAATCTGGCGCGCGATCTCGAACATGATACGCCCGCGTTCCGCGGCTGACTTGCCCCACCATTCGCGCTGCGCAGCGACTGCCGCTTCGGCAGCTTTTTCCACCACGGGTGCTCCGGCGTCCGAGAACTCGGCAAAGGCCTTTCCAGTGGCCGGATCGGTCAGAACAAGGGTCTCGCCATCACCCGGCATCAACCCTCCGGCAACGTGATTTTGTATCTCGGCGCTGCCAAGAAACTCAGTGAGCAGCCGCGCGATTTCTGTGCGCGTTTCGGTTGCGGGGATCATGTCGTCAGCCATTCGTCTTCTCTTCCGTACCGGCCGCAACACGGCCAAGCAGCATAAAATCCTGATCGTCGGCAATGCCCGAGCTTTCCTCGGACCACAGTTTCGCGACCAATTCCGAGACTGGCATGGAACAGTCGCTGTCTCGCGCCAGTTCGAGAGCCAGTCTCACATCCTTGCGCATCAGACCCGCAGAAAATCCGCTGTCGAAACTGCCGGTCAAAACCCAATTGGGAAAATGGATCTCGCTCAGCGCGCTCCGTCCCGTGGCGCTGTTAATGACGGAAAGCGCGTCCTCGGCCGGAAGCCCAGATGCCTCTGCAAGGCGCAGCCCCTCCGCCGTGGTGAGCATATGGCAGGCCACCAGCATATTGTTGACGAGCTTCGCGATATTGCCGGCCCCGCTTGGCCCGACATGGATCACCTTGGAGGCTAGCGCATCAAGAACCGGATTGGCCTGCGCGACCCATTGCGCATCACCACCCAGCATCACCGAAAGGGAACCGCTTGCCGCGCCCTGCGGACCGCCACTGACAGGCGCATCAAGAAAACCGTGGCCGATCTCGGAGAGTTTTGCCGCAAGTCTACGGCTCACCGCCGCTTCAGACGTCGACGTGTCGATGATGATTTTTGGAGACTTGAAGGCACCTGCGGCCAGCCCGACCTCAATCGTCGCTTCGACATGGCTGGCAAGAGGCAATGAGAGGACAATCGCGTCGCTTGCTTCGATCACCCCGGCTGGGGTCTCTTGAGCAGCGATGCCGGCTTCTTTGGCTCTTGCCATGGCCTGAGGCGCAAGATCAAAAGCTGCCACCGAAAAGCCATTGGCCAGAAGAGAGCGGGCCATGCCCATTCCCATCGCTCCAAGACCAATCACGCCGACCGACTGCGTCATGCCACCTCCCATCCACTTGGTGTTCATGACACTGCGGTGACAGAGTGTTGTTGAGTAGACGCCGATTCAGGGACGTTGCGTTGCCATTTTGGCAACACAAGATGCATTATTCACGGAATGCCGACATGTTTGCGGCGAGATATTCCACCGTCGTCGAAGCTGACTGCGGCAAGCGACGGCGGGCCCGCACCATAAGGTGCGCACTGACATGCCGCAGGCTTTCCTCATCAAGTTCGACAATCGCAACCTCACCCCGCTCTGCCTGTATCGAAACGGAGAAGCGCGGAAGGAAGCTTCCGCCCATGCCCGCTCCCACATACCGGATCAGTGCGGCGATGGAAGAAGTCTCCACCTGCGGACGCAGCGCAAACCCGAGATCGCCGGCAGCGCGCGCGACCAGTACCCTGATGCCGTGACGGGCATCAAGAATGGCAAAGGGATGATCCAGCATTTCAGCAAGCCGAACGGACCGGCGTTCAGCGAGCGGGGATTGAACCGGGACCACACCGCAGAGCGGTTGCCTTGCAAGCGCAACGGCGCGTGTCGCCTCCATAGGGACAGGATTGTAGGCGATGCCCAGATCCGCGTCCCCTTCAACCACCTGGCGCTGGATTTCCTCCGTTCCGGCAATATTGATTCGAAACCTCAGGTGAGGATGTTTCTCCGCGAGCGGTGCAAGGCCGTTCTGCATCAGATCTGCGGCAAACCCTTCGCCGACCGCGATACGCACCACCTGCCCGCCCGAAGCTCTGAACTTGCCGAGCTGATCGAGCAGAAACGTCTCTTCATCCTGCCGGACAAGCGCATGTTCACGCACCAGCCGCCCTGCATCCGTGAGCACGATGCCCTGTGCGCTGCGTTCCACGAGACCAACACCCAGCCGCGCTTCCACTTCAGCCAGCTTGCGGCTGATCGCCGAGGGCGCAACATTCAGCCGTTCGGCGGCACGACGGATCGATCCCTCACGGGCAACGACCAGAAACGCCCTCAAAAAGCGGCTGTCCAGAGCGTCCATCAGCCTGAAAGAGCCTGCCGCGTCAATCGCACCCAGTATTCGGCGCCCGTTGGCAGCACTTCGTCATTGAAATCAAACCGAGGAGAATGAAGTCCCGGGTTTTCACCCTGGCGCGCCGCGCCCAGCCAGATATACGCTCCGGGTTTTTCGTTCAGCATGAAAGCGAAATCTTCCGACGCCATGCTTGGTCCGGCCTCTCCCGCATCGAGCCCCATCGCCTCCCCCACACGCCTGGCAAGTCCTGCCTCGGCTGCACTGTTGACGGCCGCAGGATAGCGTCGCTGATAATCGATGTTCGCCCGGCAACCATGTGCCGCGGCAATGCCCTGGGCCACTTCTGCCAGCCTCGTTTCGATTTCGTCTCCTGCCTCGGATTGGAACCAGCGGGTCGTTCCACACACGACCGCACGGTCGGGGCAGACATTGAATGCAGAGCCGGTGTGAATCTGTGTCACTGAAACGACGCCCGGCACGAGCGGAGACAACCGGCGCGCCGGCAATTCCTGCAGCGCTGTGGCGATACGCGATGCTGCGGCCACCACGCCATCGCTCTGCTCAGGCATCGCGCCGTGTCCGCCACGTCCCTCAATGGTGATCTCGAAAATCGCGAAGGCTGCCATCATTTCTCCGTCGCGGGCGACAAGCCGCCCTGGTGCGAGACCTGGCCAATTGTGAATCCCGAAAACGCTGTCGCATGGATGCTGGCGAAAAAGTCCCTCTTCAATCATCACGCGCGCGCCACCATCGTTCTCTTCCGCTGGCTGGAAAATCAGGGTCACGTTTCCGCCGGTCACACCTTCAGACGCCATCTGACGCGCAGCCAGAAGCAACATCGCCGTATGTCCGTCATGCCCGCAGGCGTGCATCTTGCCAGGGTAGCTCGACGCGTACTCCAGTCCCGTCGTTTCCTCGATGGGCAGCGCATCGATATCCGCCCGCAGACCAATCGAGGGGCCCCCGTCACCCAACCGCGCGACCACGCCGGTCTTCGCAAGCCCGGTTTGAACCTGCCAGCCCCAGCCCTCCAGGAGACCGGCGATGAACTTCGAAGTACGCTCTTCCTGAAATCCAAGTTCGGGATGACGATGCAGGTTGCGACGCCACGCAATGGCCTCGTCAATGTGAGCGCTTTCGAACATTTTCCACCCTTTCCGGATTGTCTTTTGAACGCGGCCGATGGGCGCGCGCACGACAGCACGTGAAAGAGACGCCCGCAATTGTCAAGAACAGGCGCTCATCACCCATTCGTCGGAAAAGGCCCCGTGCGCGCCTCCAGAATTGCCACGACGGCTATCCGACCACTCGCGATGCCTTGGTGGAAATTTCAACCAGTCAAAGCGCGGTCATAGGCCTCTACGGTTTTGCGTGCCCTCGCTCTCACTATATCAACGGCGTCACCCGGTCGATAAAGCCCCGTTCCCAGACCGAATGCGCGCACGCCGATCCCGAAATAATCGGCCAGCGTGGCATCGGAGACACCGCCCACGGCACACACCACAGCACTCTTCGGTAAAATTGCCTTGATAGCGGCAATGCCGGATACGCCAAGCGCGGATGCCGGGAAAAACTTAAGCGCCGAAGCCCCGCATTTGTGCGCCAGAAGGGCTTCGCTGGGCGTGAAAACACCGGGCATGGAGATCATGCCGAGCGACACGCTGTGCCGGATCACCTCCGGGTCCGTATTCGGGCTGACGACCAGCCGGCCGCCGATATCATGCAATCGCGCGACGTCCTCAACGGTGAGCACCGTACCGGCACCGACAAGCGCCCGGTCTTCCGCTATTGCTAGGGCTGTTTCAATGGACTGGAACGGTTCCGGCGAATTCAGCGGCACCTCGATGGAGGTGATGCCTTCATCGATGAGCATCTCGGTCATGGCCGCAACTTCCGAAGGACGAATGCCACGCAGGATCGCCACCAGGGCCCGCTTCTCCCCCGGCCAATTCCCATCTCGCTCTGGCATGTCTATTCGCTCCAAATTCGTTTCGCTGACCTGAAAAGTCCTGCCCGTGAGGCTTCTCCCGCATCTTTTGAGACAACCTGGAAGCCCTGTTTTTCCATGGCGGTCGCGTACAACGTCTTGATCGGATCTGATGCGATCAGCGTAACCCGATCATCCATACCGAAAAGCTCTCGCGCGGCAGAGACCTCGCCGCCGATCAAAAGACCGGAAAGGTGTGCGGCACCATCGCCGCGGGATTCCAGCCCAAGCAATTGTGCAGCACGGACACCGAAGAACCCGGAAAGGACAGCGTGCGCCTGTCCTTCGGTGCGTTCCAGCGCGGACTGGAATGCTGCGGCATCTGACGAGACAACGGCTTTCTCCTCGATCGCGTGCTGCAGAATTCCATGCTTCGTCAGCAACGAAAAAAGCTCTCCGGTCATGAACGTGCTGAAACGCGTAACCACACCGTTCTCAATCTCGACCCATTTGCTATGCGTCCCCGGCATGCAAACCAACGCATTGCCGCTCTCGCTCACAGCACCCAGCAATTGTGTTTCCTCGCCGCGCATGACGTTCGGTGCCTGCGGGTCGTTCAGCGAAATCCCGGGCAGGATACGAACATCATTCTTGGCATCGGCAACTCGTACAGACTGTGTCGGCAAAGCCTCGAGGCTCGCGGGAACCTCCACATAAGGTGCCTCCAGCCACCCCTGCCTGGCACCCGCCATCCCGCAGATCATGACAGGCGTTTCAGCAGGTGCTTCCACCTTTGCCAGATGCGCTTCAAGAACCGGCGCAAAGCCCGTATTCGCGCAATGCATCATGCCCTCTTCGCTCCTGCTGGATGCGACGACGGCACCCTCGGCATCCAGAAGCCAAAGGCGAAAACTGCTCGTGCCCCAGTCAACGGCAGCGCAGAACGGACGGGAAAGGTCGGTCATGAAAGTGAACTCAGGCCGGATGCTGCAAAACGCTCAGACCACCATCAATAACGAGGCATGCGGCATTCATGAAGGGACATTCGTCGGAAATCATGAAAACCGACGCCATGGCGATCTCGTCGGGCGTTGCAATGCGACCGCCCGGATGCAGGGCCATGGTCTCTGCCCGCGCAGAATCCGGATCGGGGAAACTGTTCCAGTAGTCAACGTTTTTCTGCGTTTCGACATAACCCGGCGCGATGGCATTCACCCGCACCCCCCTGCCCGCATATTCCAGCGCCAGCGCCTTCGTCATGCCCAGAAGCGCGTGCTTGGCCACCGGATACGGGAAGGTGTGCGGAATGATCGTGAAGCTGTGGGTCGAGGCGATGTTGAGGATCGCGCCGCCGCCCGCTGCAATCATGCCGGGCAAAAGCGAGCGGCAGCAATGCCATGCTCCCTTCAGATTGATGTCGAAACAGCGCGCCCATTCTTCATCGTCGGTCTCGAGCGGTTCATGGAAGACGTTGACACCGGCATTGTTGATAAGCGCATTCGGAATACCGATTGTCTGCACGGCCATATCCGCCGCGGCCTTGATCGCAGAGGCGTCCGAGATATCGGCGACAGCATGGGCCAGCCGACCGTCAGCCTGATCGAGTTCGACGACTGTCTGCTCGAGAAGTGCTTCATCCCTGTCCACCAGGAACAAAGAAGCCCCTTCCCGCAGGCAGGCTTCGGCTATCGCCCGCCCTATGCCCTGAGCGGCACCTGTCAGAAAAATGCGCTTGCCGCTCAACCGTCCCTGTCCAGATGTCATGCGATCTCTCCCGATATCCAAGGCGCTACCAAACGTTCGCTAAAAGGATGGCAAATCCAATATCTACAACACGCCATCCTGCATCAACGACGCCCGATTGCGCTTGACCGCATATTGTCGAGCAGCACGGCAAGCAGGAGGATGAACCCACGGACCACATATTGATAGAAAGCCTGAATATTCAGAAGGTTCATGACGTTCTCGGCAATGCCCATGATCATCACACCGACAATCACTCCGGTCATTGTTGCACGCCCGCCCGCCAGAGACACACCGCCAAGAACACAGGCGGAAATGACGGAGAGCTCAAGCCCCGTGGCCGCATTCGGCTGTCCGGATGTAATGCGGGAGGCAAGCAAAATGCCGGCGACCGCACAGATGAAGCCCTGTAGCGTGAAAATCCAGATCCGCATCCAGTCTACATTGACGCCCGCAAGCCGCGAAGCTTCCGGATTGCCGCCCATGGCGAGCGTGTTCTTGCCGAAGACCGTGCGGTTCAGGACAAATCCGAAAATGACGAAGAGAGCAGCCAGCACCCAGATCGGGGTCGGAACGCCCAGGAACTTGGAGAGGGCAAGCTGGTAGAACGTGGGATCGTCGATACCGACAGCCCGCCCGTCCGACGAGATGAGCGCCAGCCCGCGCACGATCTGCATGGTCGCCAGCGTGGTAATCAGCGCATTGATGCGGAACTTGGCGATGACCACACCATTGAAAAGGCCGACCAGCGCTCCCGCAGCCAGCGCGGTCAGGATTCCGAGAAAGATGGATCCGGTGGCGTTCGACGCCATCACCGCAACCATGCCACAGAATGCGACATTGGAGCCGACGGAGAGATCGAAGTCCCGTGCTGCCAGGCAAAACATCATCGTGCAGGCAATCACACCAACGGTGACCACAGACTGCAAGAGACCGAGCATGTTGCGTTCGGTCAGGAAGTTGGGGACCGTCAGCGACACGAGCGCGAAGGCGAGAATGAAGATTACAAGCAGTCCCTGGTCGCCCAGGATGAGCTTTTTGATGGAAGTGGTCATCGTGAAGCCTCTTAACCGACCGATGCGGCGCTTGCCTCGTCCGGCAGCGCCGCGGCGAGGATGGATTGTTCGTTGAAATCAGCTCTTTTGATCTCCGCGCTGATGCGCCCTTCGCACATCACGAGGATGCGGTCGCAAATGCCCATCACTTCGGGCAATTCGCTGGAAACAACGACAATGGCCATTCCCTCCTCCGCGAGCTGATAGAGAATGTCGTAGATTTCGGATTTGGCGCCCACATCGATACCGCGCGTCGGTTCGTCGACGAGAAGAACCCGTACACCTTTTTCCGACAGCCAACGGCAGAGAATGACCTTTTGCTGATTTCCACCGGAGAGGTTGATGATGTCCTGCTTGCGCGAGGGTGTGCGCACCCTCAGTTTCTTCAGAAAGGTCTCGGCGACCTGCCCCTCCTGGCGCAGATCAAGCACACCAAACCGTGTCAGATGACGGCGCGAAGAGATAAGGATGTTCTCTTCAAGCGAACGGCCCTGGATGATGCCGTCGAACTTGCGATCCTCGGAGCACAGAACGACTCCCTTGCGGATCGCCTCCGCCGGCTGACCGGACGCAATCTCCACACCACCGACACGCACATGGCCGCCACCACGCGGATCGGCACCGCTGATCAAGCGCAAGAGCTCCGAGCGCCCCGCGCCAATGAGGCCAAAGAACCCGAGTATTTCCCCTTTTCGCGCCTGAAAGGAGGCTGGAACGGGCAGCTTCTCGCCATGAACTCCATCCACCTCCAGCTCGACCGCTCCGACGGCACGGGCACGCCATCCCCAGATGTCGCTGATTTCGCGTCCAACCATTTCGGAGACGATTTGCTCGCGCGTCACCCCTTCGATCGTTTCGTGATGGGCAGCAAGTTTGCCGTCGCGCAAGACTGTGAGACTGTCGCAGAGGCGGAAGACTTCGTCCAACCGATGGGAAATGTAGAGAATGACGCGGCCATCCTCCCTCAGCCTGTCGATTAGGGTGAAAAGAATTTCGCTCTCACGAGAGGATAATGAAGAGGTCGGTTCATCCAGCGCGATGACACGCGCATCGAGCATGACGGCTTTGGCAATTTCAACCATCTGACGTTCGCCGATCGAAAGTTCTGCGACCTTGCGCGTCGGGTCGACCGCAATACCTGCAAGCTCCAGTTTGCTGCGAACATCCTCATACATGGCACTGAAGCCAATGACGCCACCGGATGCAGGAAACCGACCAAGGCAGAGATTTTCAGCAACTGTGAGCCCGGGAACGAGCTGCAATTCCTGATGGATGACCACGACGCCAGCATCGAAGGCATCACGGGTGGACTGATAGTTCTGTGGTTCGCCGTCTATGCGCACAGTGCCTTCATCGGCAGCTGCGTCGCCGGAAAGAATGCGGATCAGCGTGGATTTCCCCGCGCCGTTCTCGCCCATCAGACCATGAACCGCGCCTTTGCGAACGCCAAAAGAAACATCGGAAAGCGCTTTGACGCCGGGATAACTCTTCGAGATGCCGGAGAATTCGAGATAGGCAGACATGAAGCTGGCTTCCTCCAAAGCGTAGCCAGTGTCGAAACCCGCCGAAGAAGCGGGAGGAGAGCAGCCGGCAGATTGCACGCCGGCTGCATGGAAACCGCCGGCTATTCGATGCCGAGTTCCTTGCGGACATCCTGATAGTTGTCGCGCAGCGCCAAGGCACCGGACGTCAGGATCAGCTTCTCCGGCTCCTTGCCGTCGACGATCCACTCATACATGTTGAGTGCGGTTTCATAGCCATGGCGTTTCGGCGAGATGATCACGGTTCCGAAGAAACCCGTTGGCTCTGGCTTCTTGAATTCGTTGATCGCCGAATCTGCACCGCCAATGCCTACACCGATCATGCCATCGGCACCGATCCCCACACCTTCCGCAGCGCGCACCGCGCCAAGGACTGCTTCATCATTGAGGCCGAAAGCGACCCAATGCTTGATGCCGGCATTCTTGTTCAGAACCACGGTCGCGGCATTGAGAGCAGCCTCGGTGTCTGTACGTGCCTGCGGCGCGTCGAAGATATTGGCTTCCGGAAAGCCAGCCTCTTTGAGCTTTGCGATCGCACCTTCGACCCGATCGACTGCAGTCGGAAGCTGATCGTAGGAGACGCGGATTGCACCAACCTCGCTCATATCCCAACCGCGGTCCTTGATCTCCGCAACGATGGCTTCACCAGCCGTCTCACCGATCTTCACTGCCGAGATGCCCATATGCGGCACATCGTCAAGGGGCTCGCCATCGGATCCGACCAGCCTGTCATCTACGGTCATCAGCTTGAGGCCATTGGCGGCGGCCTTGGCGACAATGCCCGGTCCGAGCTTCACATCGGGCGTGCAGATCACGAAGCCCTGGACGCCCTGGACACCGAGATTATCGATGGCGGACATGACTTTCTCGCCGTCTTCCGCACCGATTTTGACCAGCGTGAAGCCTTTTTCAGAAGCGGCAATATCAGCAAACTTCCATTCATCCTGAAACCACGGCTCTTCCGGCTGCTTGACCAGAAAACCGATCTTCACTTCGTCGGCCAACACCGACCCGGCCATAAGCGTGCCGGCAATAGCAGCCATTGCTGCGGCTTTCAAAATACGCATGAGAACCTCCCTGTTGCTCTGCGACGCCCTCCTGAGAGCGGATGAAAATTACGTCTAATTATCATATTAGTCAATTGCATTTGTATGATAAATAATGCTATTGATTTGACAACGAATAAAAGACGGCCATGACTGCCGACAAGAAACCCCTTCGAGGCTTTTCGAAAAGCCGGGGGGCAAGAGAATGTGGAGGCAACAGGAAAGTGACCGTTTCAGCCATGGATGCTCCGGCGGGCAAGTCGATCCGTCCGCGGGTTCGCCTGTCAGTGGCACAGTCTCTCGCCGAGGGCATTTTGTCGGGAAAATTCGCGGAAGGCTCGAACCTGCCGCGTGAAAACGATCTTTGCGAAGAATACGGCGTCAGCCGCACGGTCGTCCGCGAGGCGCTGAAAATCCTTCAGGCCAAAGGTTTGGTTGTGAGCCGTCCGCGCATCGGAACCATCGTGTGTCCCCAGGATGAATGGAATATTCTGGACAACCAAGTCCTTGAATGGATTGGCCCCAATCTCGACAGGATGGGGCTGGTGGATTGCATTCTGGAGGCGCGCGGCGCGATTGAGCCAATGGCAGCGGAGCTGGCCGCGCGACGGGCCACGATGCAGGAAATCGCCGATATCGAAGCAGCCTGGCAGGCCATGGCGAAGGCCGGCAACGATGTCGAAGCCTTTATCGCCGCGGACACCGTGTTCCATGAGCTCCTTCTAAAGGCCAGTCACAACAGAATTTTTCAGCAGTTCGGCGCTCTTATGGATCCTGCTCTGAACTTCATGCTGTCCACCTCGGCTCGTTCGGCCGAAAACCTTGAAGAATCGATCGATCAACACGGGGCGCTGGTCGAAGCACTGCGATTGCGCGACAGCGAAGGCGCACGCAAGCTAGCGCTCGCCCTTATTGCCAAGGCCAAGCACGATGTGAGTGCCGCCCGATCCGTCAAATCATAACGAAAAAAGACACGTTTTCATGAAGATCACCAAGCTCACCACGTTCCTTGTTCCGCCGCGTTGGCTCTTTCTCAAGATCGAAACCGATGAAGGGATTTCCGGCTGGGGCGAACCCGTTCTGGAAGGTCACGCGGCAACGCTCGCAGCCAAGATCGAGGAGTTCTCCGACTTTCTCATCGGCGCCGATCCCATGCGGATCGAAGACATCTGGCACATGCTCTACCGGAACGGATGCTATCGCGGTGGGCCGGTGCTGATGAGCGCCTTGTCAGGCATCGACATGGCGCTCTGGGACATAAAGGGGCAATATTACAACGCTCCCGTCCACGACCTCCTGGGCGGTGCCGTCCGCGACAAGATCCGAAGCTATTGCTGGATCGGCGGCGACCGCCCTTCGGATCTCATTGCCGGCGCAAAAGACCTGATGAAACGTGGATTCAACGCCTGCAAATTCAACGCCTGCGCGGAAATGCAGATCATCGACAGCTACAAGAAGCTCGATGGCGTCGTCCAGCAATTGTCGGATCTACGCTCCGCCGTCGGGACCGAGATGGATCTCGCTTTTGATTTCCACGGCCGCGTTCACGCGCCAGTATCGAAGCAGTTGTTGAAGGAAATCGAGCATCTCAGACCGATATTTATCGAAGACGCGGTCGACTCTGCTCATATCGGCACGCTGGCCGATCTCTCCCGACAAACCTCGATCCCTCTGTGCATCGGCGAGCGGCTGCATTCGCGCTTCGATTTCAAGCCGGTGTTCGAACAAAGGGCAGCAAGCGTAATCAACCCGGACACCGCGCATGTCGGCGGCATCTCCGAAATGCTGCGCATTGCACACTGGGCCGAAGCCTATGATGTCGCCCTTGCACCGCATTGCCCGCTGGGACCGATCGCGCTGGCCGCCTGTTTGCAGGTGGATGCCGTCTGTCACAACGCCTTCATCCAGGAACAGAGTCTCGGCATCCACTACAATGCCACGCAGGACATGGCCGACTATCTCGAGCCGGGTCACGGCTTTGAACTGGAAAACGGGTTCCTGAAGATCCCCAAAGGGCCGGGCCTTGGCATTCGGGTGAATGAGGAGTTTGTGCGAAAGCAGGCAGAGGTCGGGCATCGCTGGCGCGCGCCGGTGTGGCGGCACGAGGATGGATCAATCGCCGAATGGTAACCGGCCGCTCCTGAAACAGACTCGGTAACGGCGTCTCTAAAGAACCTTCGAGAGAAACTCCCGGGTCCGCGGTGACTGCGGGTCGGCGATCATCTCGCGCGGGTTGCCCTGCTCCACGATCACGCCGCCATCCATGAAAATGAGCTGGTCGCCGATTTCGCGGGCAAAGCCGATCTCATGCGTGACCACGACCATGGTCATGCCGGCTTCGGCGAGGTCGCGCATCACCTGAAGCACCTCGCCTACAAGCTCGGGATCAAGAGCGGATGTGGGTTCGTCAAACAACAGCACCTTGGGCTTCATCGCCATGGCACGAGCGATGGCCACGCGCTGTTGCTGCCCGCCCGACAGTTCCCGCGGATACCGGTCGACCTTGTCCGACAGCCCTACGCGGGCAAGCAGTTCCATAGCCTCGGCTTTCGCCTGGTCGACAGGCAAACGACGCACATGGATGGGCGCTTCAACGAGGTTCTCCATCACCGTCATGTGAGAGAACAGGTTGAAAGACTGGAACAGCATGCCGATCTCGGCACGCCGCTGGCAAAGTTCGTCATCCTTCACCTCGTGCAGACGGTCACCGCGCAGGTCGTATCCCACGAAGGCGCCATCGACGAGAAGGATCCCACCGGTGAGCTTTTCCAGATGGTTGATGCAGCGCAAGAACGTGCTTTTTCCGGAACCCGAGGGCCCGATGATGCAGGCAACCGAGCCAACCGGAACATCGATGTCCACGCCCTTGAGCACTTCAAGCGGGCCGTAGGATTTGCGCACGCCACGGGCGAACACCATGGAGTTCTCCGGCACACCAAAGCGCGCGCGATTTTCGCCTGGCGTGTTGCTCATGCTGACAGCTCCCTGCTACGCGATCCAAATGCGTTGCGCAGAACGCGAAGGGCCCAGGAATCCGCCCGGGTCTCGCTGCGTCCAAAATGACGTTCCAGAAAATGCTGTCCCACCGACATGATGGAGACGACTGCCAGATACCAAAACGCGACCACGATAAGCAGCGGGATGGTCTCGAAGGTGCGCGCGTAGATCGACTGCGCCGAATAGAAAAGATCATCGACCGCGATGAAGGTCACGAGCGAAGTCATCTTGAGAAGGTTGATCGCCTCATTGCCAGTGGGCGGCACAACGAAGCGCATGGCCTGCGGCAGGACGATACGCTTCAGGATGTTGCGATAGGGCATACCAAGGGCGCTTGCAGCTTCCGACTGCCCGGAAGGCACCGACTTGATGCCGGCGCGGATGATCTCGGCCATGTACCCGGCCTCACAAAGCGACAGGGCCACAACGGCGGAGAAGAACGGCGTCATGAAATCATTTGTACGGATCGAGAATACCTCGCCGACAAATGGCAGCGTCAGCGAAAATTCGCGCACCAGGAGGGCGAGATTAAACCAGAAAATGAGCTGGATCAGCGCCGGGACACCGCGAAAGAACCAGACATATGCCCCTGCGAAACCACGCAGGACGGGGCTCGGAGAAACCCGCATGACAGCCACCACCGTGCCGATGATGATGGCCAGCGCCATGATCACCACAGTCAGGATCAGCGTGTTCAGCAGACCCCGCATGATGGAGGGATGGAAGAGGTAGCCCGCAGCCGTCTCCCACCCAAAGGCGGGATTAACGGCGAATGCACGCAGAATGAAAAACGAGAGCACCAGCGTCAGAGCCGTTCCGATCCAGATGCCATAGCTGCGCCGCGGCACAACGACGAGACGGTCGACATCCGCGACCAGGGAGGATGGCTGGGGGCGAGCTTCGCTCGCGTCGACCTTGCTCATCGTTTCTCCAAATTCACTGCAATGACGTTGTGGGCCGATTACTCGGCCCGCAGCGCTTCCATGTCACCGACGAAGTAGGGTTCCTTGATTGCATAGGCACCCATTCCGAATTTTTCGAGGATCGACTGGTAGGTGCCGTTCTCGAACAATTCGGAAAGGGCCGAAACCATCATGTCGGCGGTAGGCTTGTCATCCTTGGCGATGGCAAGACCAAGCGGCGCAACGTCATAGAGCGTTGGCAGCACAACCAACTGGCCCTTGCTTGTCACCTCGAAATAGCTGGAAGCGGTGGCATCGTCCATCCGTGCATCAACGCGGTCGGCAAGCACCGCCTGAATGATGTCGGTTGAGGAATTGAACACCGATTTGTCGATCGGCTCCAGCCCCTTCTCGGTACATTCCGCAGTCAGCTTGTCGACCAGAAAGTCGGAGGCGCTGCCAGCCGAAACGCCTACGCGCTTGCCACAGAGCGGCTGCTCTCCGGTGAATTCATCCTGCTTTTCCGGTGATGTGGAAGCGGCGATGCCAGCTTTGATGAACATCACGAAATCGACCTGTTTCAAACGATCCGGATTGGCCGAAAAGGTTTCCCAGGCAATCTTGAAGCGGCCGGCAGCAAGCCCCGGGATCATCGAGGGGAACGGGGTGCGCTGGACGTCAAGCTCGGCATCCACAAGCTTGGCGACTTCGCCTGCGAGTTCAATGATGATGCCGGTCGGCTTGCCGTCAGCATCGAGATATTCGAACGGCGCGAAGTCGATCGTGTTTGCGACCGTCAGCTTGCCCGACTCTTCGACCTCAGGCGATTTCGTGACATCCGCGGCCATCGCCGAAGAGCTCCAGCCACCGATCATCGCGGCAAGGCCGAGCCCCGTCCATCGCGCCAAACATGTGTTCATACCCGTTCTCCTCTGGATTCATTCTTATATGCCGAAGCCCGGCTGCATAACCCTTTGCAAAACGGCCCCGGGTTCCCGCGGGATCATCAAGGCCGCATCCACCCCGCCTATCAGCCAGCGGCGCTTTCCTGCGCGGCCTTCTTTTTGCGGTAATGGTAGTTCTTGTCGATCCGCTCCATCAGGTAATCGCCATAAAGCACCGGCTCGTACTTTGGTTTCGCATCGTCCACAACACAGGCAGGCAACGCTTCAATCTGCGCTTCCATCGACGGATCGAAGAAGAATGGCTGTGAATAGCGCTCGCGGCCCGAACGGTTGATCACGCGATGCGGCGTGGAGACAAAAACATCATTCGACCAGCGGGCGAGAATGTCGCCGACATTCATGACAAAGGAGTTGGGGATCGGTGGCGCCGGTACCCAATCGCCAGCCTTGTTCTTCACTTCGAGACCGCCCACGTCATCCTGAGCGAGCAGCGTGATGAACCCGTAATCGGTGTGTGGGGCAGAACCGAAAAGGCCCTCTTCCGCCTTCTGTGTCGGGTAGTGAAGAAGCCTCAGAAATGTCGTCGGGTCTTCAAAATGCGCGTTCAGTTCGTCTGGCGAAAGCCCCAGCGAAATGGAGATGGCGGCGACCATCTTGCGTGCCAGCGTGCTCATCTGGTCCACATAGCGCTCGATGGTTTCACGGAACTCCGGCAACAGCGCAGCGTCCGGCCACTGGTTCGGGCCCTGCAGCGGCTTCTCGGCCAGCGCCCGCGGGTCATCTGCCTCCACTTCGTGCATGAAGAAGATCGATTCGCTCTGATTGGGCTTGCTGACGGTGGCCACGGACGACGTAACGATCGTGGAACCGGCAAACGGCAGGTAACCTCGGAAGTTCTTGTCGATCCGCAGCTTCAGCTTCTCATCTTCCGGAAGAGCGAAGAACTGCTTGCTGGCCTCACGGACGGCTTCAATGTCGGATTGGGGAATCTGATGGCCGACGATATAGAGAAATCCAATATTCTCAAGATAACCGCGAAGCGTTGAAGCAACCGCGCGCACCGCCTCCTCATCACAGCCATACAGACCAGAAACGTCGAGAACAGGAATTTCGGAAAACTCGCCGCGTGCACTCATTGACATGACCACCGTCCCAGCTTGAACATACCATACAGTACTGTATTTATGCATATCAGATTGTGGTCGGCAATAGCCGAAGCAGACGGAATTGGACAACCAGCATGGCGCCACGGAAAATCATCATCGATACAGACCCGGGACAGGACGATGCATTTGCGATCCTGTTCGCTCTGGGCTCGCCTCAGGAGCTTGAAGTGGTCGGCATCACAACTGTTGGCGGCAATGTCCCCCTTTCGCTCACCACCAGGAACGCGCTCAAGGTGGTGGAGTTGGCGGGGCGTCCCGATGTCCCGGTCTTCGCCGGTTGCCCGGCCCCCATGGTGAAAAAGCTGATGACGGCGGAATATGTGCATGGCGAGACCGGCCTGGACGGCGCCGAACTGCCCGAACCTGTCACCACGGCGGGAAGCGAACATGCGGTCAACTGGCTCGCGCGCACCATCATGGAGGCTGCAGAAGGCGAGATCACCGTCTGCACGCTTGGACCGATGACCAACCTCGCCATGGCCATGACCATGGAGCCGCGCATCATTCCGCGCATTCGCGAGGTGGTGTTGATGGGAGGTGGTTTTTTCGAAGGCGGCAATGCCACTCCGACCGCCGAGTTCAACATTTTCGTGGATCCACATGCGGCCCACAAAGTCTTCCATTCGGGCGTGCCGGTCACCATGGCGCCGATTGACTGCACCTACACCGCGCAGATGACACCGGAATGGCTCCAGACACTCCGCGCGACGGGTAGCCGCGCGGCCCTCGAAGCTGCCAACATGGCTGATTTTTACTGCCAGTATGGCGACCACAAATTTCCCACCAAGGCGCGTCCGATTCACGATGCCTGCGTCACCGGCTATTTGCTTTCCCCAGAGATTTACGAACAGCGGCGTTGTTACGTGACCGTCGACATTTCATCATCCGAGACGATAGGCATGACCGTCGTCGACTGGTGGCACGTCACCGGGAAAGAGAAGAATGTCAATGTATTGCGGCGAATAGAACCGGCTCCGTTCTTTGAACTGATGCTCGAGCGCATCAGCGCTCTCCCATAAGGCATGGGATGACCGCGCGCTCAACTTCTGCTAGCGGAAGCCGGGTCGCTATGGTCCATACTTGGGTTCTGCCGGACCCGGAGCCGGCAACCCATCCGAAGTGGAGACAGCGTTGGCACGAAAGACAAATGCAAAACCCGCCTCGGACCGAAAGCCCTCCCCACGCCAGACGCTGAGCCGGGAGGCGTGGGTCAAGGCTGCGCGCAAGGTTTTGGAAAAGCGCGGCATTGCCGAAGTCAAGATCGACCGGCTCGCGCGCCACTTCAAGGTCACGCGCGGAAGCTTCTATTTTCACTTTTCCAGCCTGAAGGATCTCCACGACGAGCTCTTGAACGAATGGCGCCGCGCCAATTGCGCCCCGTTCGAGGCCAAACGCCATGTCACGGACATTGACGGCCTGCAATTCTTCACGCAGATCGTCCATATCTGGGTGGACGAAAAGCCATTCAGCCCGTTGCTGGACCTTGCCGTGCGCGACTGGTCGCGCACCTCAAGGTCGCTGGGACGCGAAGTGGCGGAGATGGACGACCTGCGCATCACGCTGCTGCAGCGCGCTTTTCGCGCCATGGGATATGGACCAGAAGAAAGCCTCGTGCGGGCCCGCCTCACCTATTTCCACCAGATCGGCCAGTATGCGCTTTCCTTCAAGGAAGACCCCGAACAGCGCAAACGCCATGGCCCGATCTATGGCAAGGTTCTATTGGCACCACTCGTTCAGGAGCCTAATCTGCCAAAGGATTGGCAGGACACGGACGGCAATTAGTTCGACCACCACGAGGCCTTATTTTCTCGACCGTTCGGCGAGTTCAAGATCTTTCAGAACGCCTTTCATATCGCGAATTCTCTGCGCGGACGTTTGCCGCTCCGCTTTCGAGGAAAAACCGAAGCCGGAGATCTTGTGATCGAGCTCGACCGGCACGCTGCAGGACGCATGGAACGAGCGAAGGTGAGTCGAGCGGGCAATCTCGCCCAGATTTTCCGCCGTTAGACCTGAACCTGCCATGATCTCGATGCGATCGCCTGCGTGGACCCGCATGGCAGCGAGCGCATTCTGCCCCTCCCGAACAGTCGGAGCCCCGCCGGATGTCAAAATTCTTTCAAAACCGAACGCAACAGCAAGATTAATCGCCTCCAGCCGATCCTCCACCGTGTCGATGACACGGTGCAACGTGCGCCCCATGCCGACACTTGCTTCGCTCAATATTTCAAGAGCCTTCTCGTCGAGCACACCCTCGACGGTCGCCGCTCCAAGCACAACGCCTGCAAGCCCAGCCTCCCGAGCGGCCAAGATATCATCGTGCATAAGAGCGACCTCCCGCATGTTGAAGCAGAAATCGCCCTGGCGTGGCCGGATCATCGCGTAGGCAGGCACACCGCATTTGGCTGCCGCCCGCATCAAGCCATGAGAGGGTGTGAGCCCGCCAAGCGGCAGCGCCGAGCACAGTTCGATACGGTCGGCCCCACCCTCGACACACGCTTCCACTCCATCGACTGTGTCAACACAGACCTCAAGAGTTGCCTGCATGGTAAGCCTCCCTTGCAAAGATCGCAGCACCAATCAGCGCGCTCTCGACGCCTCCCCGTACCGGGATAAGCAACCGCTCACTTCGCTCTATGAGGCAGCGCTGACGCACCTCCAAGTCGAGCGCTTCCATGAGCGGCCCATCCTGTGCCAAACCGCCACTGACCGGCACGATGGAAGGGTCGACCATGTTCACCGTGTTGGCCAGTGCCCCGCCAACAATGTCCAAAAACACGTCAACCGTGCGTGTCGCCTGCTCTCCTCCACCATGCCATTGGGCCAGAATCTCGAAACTGTCGATCTCGAGGCCATGAAGGTGCTCATGCAGCCGCTCGATGCCGCGCGCAGCACCCAGCGTATCGACACATCCCCTCTGCCCGCACCCGCATTCGATGGCAGGCAGAGGCGTTCCGGTGCGCATCGCACTTGCCGGCCCATGCCCCCACTCTCCAGCATTGCCCGTGGCACCGCTCATCACTTTCCCGTCGATGACAACCGCACCGCCGATTCCGGTTCCAATTATCACCGCCAGAACATGCCGATGCCCGACACCGACCCCCGCCTTGGCCTCGGCGAACGCGAATGCATTTGCATCGTTCATGACAAAAACCGGACGACCGAGCCCTTCACCGAGGTCCCTGGCGATATTCCGGCCCGTAATGCAGGGAATATTGGCACTGCGCGCCAAGCCAGTATGCGGATTGATCACCGCGGCGATCGAGATGCCGACGGGGGTCCTGCCCTCTCCCGCCATCGCCTTCACTGTTTCAAGAAACGCTGCATAATCGTCAGCTGGTGTAATTTGCCTGCGTCGAATGACAGGCATTTCGTCATCGCCCATATCGGCAACAACGGTCTTGGATCCGCCGATGTCAAAACAGCAAAGCATTTCAGCCCTTTCGTGTTGGCCGAATTTTGGTGGAGCAGGTCAGTTCCTTCTCAGGTCTCCTCCAGAGAAAGTTTGCCCTCCACCAGAAACCGAAAGCGTCCACGACCACATTTATCGATGACGATACCTACCTCGCGCTCGCTCAATCGTCGTTGAAGCAACAAGAGCCGCGCCTCCAGATTGTCGATGTAGTCCGGCAATCTCAGCGCTGGATCGAGACGGAGTTCCCTATTGGTGAACGCGACACGCCCACTCTGCGCATGTTCCCGTGCAAGCTTCCAGAAGATCGCACCCGCCACGCCACGAATAATGTAGACGTCGTCGACAAAAATGGAATTGTCGACCCTGTAATGCCTCAACCGAATGGCCTTGCCAGCGGCACCAGTTCCGGGAAGAACTGAATGAGCGCGCTCGGCAGTCTCTTCTTTCTGCAATAGGGCAACACGCGCAGACACAAGTTCCGCAATCAGGGTCAACGCATCCTCTTCATCATAGCCAAACTGGTTGGGCTCTGTGCTCTCTGCAAACAGCACACCCATCGTCTGGTCTTCACACAAGATGGGAACTGCGATCTGACTCTGAGGTGCCTCGAGGCCCGGGAAAGCGATGGCATTGGCACAAGTCCACTCCAGTCCGGCTGCCCTCGCACTGTCGAGGACGGCGGCGCGATAGGTATATTGCGACGTCATGTGGCCAATGCGTATCGGAACGCGCTGAGCGGCTGCCACCCCGATCACCCCGTCCCCGAGGCCAATTTCGGAACCGATGCCGGAGAAGGGGTAACCGCGCGAACTCACCGTGTATAGCCGGCTGGAAACTTGGTCGAGCATCAACACCATGGCGTGCTCGATCCCGAAATGCTGCTGCAGACAGGCAAGCAGCGTATCGAACAGCTCCCCCATATCGGAGGCGCGCAAGAATTGCTCGCTGCTGCGGCGCGCGGCCGCCAGCGCATTGCGTTTCATGGGCCGGGCGATCACCTCGCTCGCGACCGGCTCGATCTCACGCACACGAAAAATGTCGGAGCCGAGCAGGCGGAAAACATCCTGCATACCGCTGTGCGAGGCGATACCTGCAAGCTTGGCACGCATGATCTCAAACAGTGGACCGCTGGTCTGTGTTTCCAGATATTCGAGGGTGAGGCGGTATTGGGCATTCGTGTCCGAATCGACCACCGTTACGGAGGCCAGCCTGGTCGCGAGCAGATTGCGGCGGGTCTTGTTGAAGAACTGATAGGACAGTGCAACGTGGTCAGGATCGACATACTGCACATGCGAGATCAGAGACACGTTGGGGATGCCGTCAACATCAGCCGTGGCTAGGATCGAAGGGACGATGCCTTCAAGCGCATTGCGTATCTCGGGGAGCCAGGTTGTGGTCATTTGCGCAATTCAGCCCCAGCCCCCGGTCCCGGGGTCTGCACAAAAGCGGCGACCGGATAGAAATCGAGCGCCACGAGATCATCCACGTCGACTGCACAATACGCTTCAGTGAACCTGCGGGCATAATCCACATCGCGAAGTTCCTGCTCGAGCCCTGCCAGTTGCTCCACTGCGGCCTGCCTGTCACTCGGGGAACATTCGCCCGTGATGACGTCCACCCCTTTGATCTGGATGGATCGATGGGTATGGGGCTGGCTGAAAGTAACAGCCACCGGTGCACCCTGATCTGCTGCCGCAAGAATCGCTTGATTGCTTCTGCGCAGCAACAGAATGCGCATGCGCCCGCCCTCGAGAACACGGCACGCGCAGCCCTGACCACTCAGTGGAACATTCCCTCTACCGCCGACAGCAATGATCACACTGACACCACTCTCGCAGAACTCCGAAAGTTCTGCCGACAGAATGGTGTCAATGCCGAGATCACCCGTGCAGGCGCTGTGCGCCGCCAACTCGGCTTCAGGAGAATGAGGGCGCTGTGCGCGCGGCATGTCTGGTTTCGCTTTCCCTGAACCGCGTGAGGGATGCAGGCCTATCCCGACGCGCATAAAAGCCATTTAGCATTTTTTTATGATCTCTTGCAGCTAGATTTAGCAGGCACCGCAACCCCCGGTAAACTATTCGACTGGCCATTCGCTACCGCGTTCATCGCAACGGCGGCAGTGATCACCCCGAAGAAGCCGCGAGGATCAAGCGGGAAGACAGGTGCTATAATCTGGCACAGGGAGGCGCCGATCTGGGTACGGGTCTGACCCCTCACCTGGTGGAAGCCCCCAAATGTCGAAGCGCTGGATCCGAGCTGTTGTGCGCGCTGTGGCGGCCAATTGATGGTTCGCCAAGCGCGTGGGGGACAGCGAAACAGTGCAACCAGGATACGCAAGATGAATTATGTTATTCGTCCAGACACGGACCTGTCAGATGCGACAGGGCTGCGCCTGAAACCGCTTCTGACAGAGATCAAGGGCAAGCCCATCAGCCCTTCCGATGCCGAGTACGAGGAGGCTCGGACACTCGCTAACAACAACTGGGATCACCGACCTGCGCTCATCATCCGAGTGGCAGACGCGCGCGATGTCGCACTCACATTGCTCTTTGCGCAGAAAGAAGGCGTCGAAATTGCCGTTCGAAGTGGAGGCCATTCCACATGCGGCCATGGCTCCTGCCCCGGAGGCATCGTAATCGATCTACGCGACCTGAACGCGCTAGAATTCGCGCAGGATCAAAGCTGGGCCTGGGCTGGCGCGGGGCTCACGGCTGGCGAAGTCACGGCCGAGGTCGAACAGCGCAAGCTCATCATCGGTTTTGGCGACGCGGCCACAGTCGGCATTGGTGGGCTCACGCTCGGTGGCGGCATCGGATACATGGTTCGCAAGCACGGTTTGACCATCGATTCCGTTCTGGCCTTCGAGGTGGTTACAGCGGCCGGCGAAGTCCTGATTGCGGACGCCGACAATCATCCAGACCTGTTCTGGGCCCTCAGAGGCGGCGGCGGCAATTTCGGTGTCGTGACACGCTTCAAATACCGGCTAAATCCGCTTCCGGCGTTCACAGGCGGACCGCTTATTCTCCCTGTAACGCCCGAAACACTGACCGGCTTCGTAGCAGCAGCGGAGGCGGCCCCTGATGAACTCTCAACCATCGCGATGGTAATGCCGGCACCTCCCATGCCTTTTTTGCCGCCCGAAATAGTTGGAAAAACGGTTCTCATGGGGATGATGGCGTTCGCGGGACCGACCGATCAGGCCGAGAAGGCGCTTGCTCCCTTCAGAGCGCTGGCGAAACCTATAGCAGACCTTGTGGGGCCGGCCCCCTACAGCTCCATGTACATGCCGGACGACCCGATGCTCCATCAATCGGTTTCCATCCGCACCACCTTCATGGACAAGGTTACAACAGCACAAGCGGAGAATATGCTTGAGCTGATTGAAGACAGCGAAGCCCCTTTGCGCATGATCCAGGTCAGGGTGATGGGTGGGGCGGCGGCCCGCATCGCGCCGGAAGCCACCGCCTTCGCGCATCGGCAAAGAAAGATCATGACGGTGTTTTTGGCTATCGATAGTCCAGAGACACTGGCGCGAAATGAAGAGTGGGTCTCCCGGTGCCTGAAGGAACTGGGCGACAACGCTCTCGGCGCGTATGTGAATTTCCTCGCGGACGAGGGCGCTCAGCGCATTCGCCATGCGTATCCGGAGGCCACCTGGAACCGCCTGCGGCAGATCAAACACCGATATGATCCGGACAATATCTTCCGGCTCAATCAGAACATTCCGCCCGCAGTTTAGAAACAGGACGGATCAAGCACATCCGGCGCCGGGGCACTCCCCCGGCCCGGACTCCACCTGCCTTCAATCAAGCACTCTCGCGCAGACGCTCTTTCTCAGGCGGGCTAGGCATGAATTTGCGCTCGGCTGCTCGCCGCGCTTCCTTTCGTTCCGCCTTCTGCCTGGAAAGGAACAGAGCGACCGCGTATTGCAGGGCAATCCCGACAGCCAGCAAGACTGTGTCGGAAGCGAAATTGGTTTCAAAGCGCAAACGCACGATCTGCAACACAATCGCCAGGACAGATCCTGAGGCGAAAACGGCAAGCCCGTTCCTCCCCATCAGCTCGATAGGGCGAAAAACCGACCATTGAAAGGCCTTGATAACCCAGGCGACGTTGGTCAGGACATAAGCAAGCGCAAGTGCGTGGAGAAGCCGCGGCAGCGCCACGAAGGTCTTGTCAAAACCCGCAATGAAGAATGGCAAGACCTCGCGTCCTGGCAGCGCACCCGCCTTCAGCAACACCCAAACGCAGGAGAATGCCAGAAATGCGGCGCACAACCAGAAAAGCCACGCGCGATACGGTACAAGCTTTCGTCCCTCGAGCATGCAGAGGCCGCCGGCAATTCCAACGGCGTAAATCAGTTGCCAGGCTATCGGATTGAAGAACCACCCCCCCGGATTCGGGTAGTTCGGCAGGTTTAGCCGGAAGGTGCCGGCAAGCAACCAGACAACAACGGCCACTCCGATCAGCGCCAGCGGGCTGCGCAGACCAATCATGATGTATAGCGGCGAGATAAGCAGCAACATGGCGTAGAGCGGCAGGATGTTGAAGTAGCCAAGCTGGTGGCCAAGGAGTGGCACGCCAACCATGGTCTGTAACGGCTTCGTCAGAAGCGGACCGAAATTAATGCGACCAAGCATCTCGAAGACGCCGAAATACAGCGCGCCGCCAGCAACCAGCGCAATGGCCAGAACCGACGATACGATATGCGTGACGTAGAGCAGCCCGGCACGGCGCCAAACCTTCATGCACGTTGCAAAGAATGCTCTTTCGCGAAAGCCGCGCGAATAGGCAAGCCCCACGGCAATACCGGACATGAGTACAAAAGCCTCGGCTGCGTCGGAAAAGCCAAAATTGCGCGATGTTAGCGTCTCGTAGAGATTTCCCGGGACGTGATTGATGAAGATCGTGATCAAAGCGAGACCACGGAACACGTCCAAGCGCTGGTCACGGCCAACGCTTGAGGGGATGAAAGGAGCGTTCATAGGGCAGCCTCACTGCTCCGCGTCAGCGGGCTCAAGCGCCGGTTCTGCCACCGGCGGGTTTGCGGGCGCCGGCTCTGCAGCGCCTCGCCAATACGAAAGGATGGCTTCCTGACGCAGAACCACCGGCGAAGGCTCGCGATCGTCCGATGTCTGAAACAGCCCTGCTTCCCCAGGCTCGATCGCACTCCACGAACTGACATGGATGAGAAACGGGGCACAAACCTGCGGTCCGGCCACCAGAAGGAGCCAACCCACATATTCGGGGGCGAACTGGAAAGCGAGCCCCAGGGTCACGAGACCTGTGGCACTGATCCACCAGCTTGCAGCCCACGCTTCAGGCAGGCTGACGGAGCCGGCTTCCCGATCGGTGGCGGGCCATCCACCATCGAGACCGAGAAACACTTCCACCACCGCACGGCACTGATACATCAACATGATCGGCGCAAGCAGGCTCGTCGATAGTATTTCCGTCAACGTGTTGAGCAAAGCCCGCCCGGTGCCGCCAAACCGCTCATTCACACCGCTCAAAGCGCCACGCAGGACAATGAGAAGTTTCGGTCCAATCAAGAGGCCGAAAACCCCGACCAGCAGGGTAAGCGCGAGTCCCTGTTCAACCCGCGGAAAAACCGGGAACAGTCCCGGTTCAGGAAAATAGTCCGGCACACCCTTCAACACCGGCGCAGCGATTGAGGCCATGATGAAGAGTGCCCAAAGAGGCGATGCTACATAGGCCATGATGTTCTGGACAAAGACGAACCGGCTCCACGGCTTCAGGCCGGGAGCCACCATCACCCGAGCGTGTTGAAGATTGCCCTGGCACCAGCGACGGTCGCGCTTTGCAAAGTCCACCACATTGTCGGGGCCCTCTTCATAGGAACCGGAAAGATCCGGATCGACGCGAACGATCCACCCATTGCGGCTCAGAAGCGCGGCTTCCACATAGTCATGGCTAAGAATGTGCCCGCCGAAAGGCGGGGTTCCGGACAATTCCGGCAGCCCGCAGCTTTGAGCAAACGCGCGCGTACGGATAATGGCATTGTGGCCCCAAAAGGGACCCGCCTCACCCTGCAGGGATGCAAGGCCGCGTGTATAGATCGGAGAATAATAGCTGGTGGAAAATTGCATCGCACGTCCGAAAAAAGATCGTGCGTGAACGATCTTGGGCAGGGTTTGAAGCAACCCCAGCCTGGGTTCGCAATCCATGCGCCGCACCATCTCGGCCATGGTCGAGCCTTCCATCAGACTGTCCGCATCGAGAACGATCATATAGTCGTACAATGCACCGGACGTTCGGATAAAGTCGGCGATATTCCCGGCCTTCTTGCCGGTATTTTTCTCGCGACGGCGGTAATAGATCGCCGTTTGCGCCCCACTCTCCACCTGCAGACGCTGGAACCAGCGCTCCTCCTCAGCCGCAACGCGATCATCGTTTGTGTCCGATAAGATCGCGAAATCAAATCGACCGGCGGCACCCAGCGTGTGGAGGCTGCCGATCATCGCGGCCACATGGGAAAAGGTTTTGACCGGATCCTCGTTGTATACGGGAACCAGAACCGCCGTGCGCGCCTCTGTCGGCGCCAGTTCGAAAGGCTCGTGCTTTTCTGAAAAGGGAGAGGTCAACAGGCCGTTGAATGCGTAAGCCGCGCCCCAGGCCAGCCAGGCTGTGCTGGCGGCTAGAAGAACAATACGGATGGCGTCGATCCATTGAATGCCATCGGCGGAAAAATAGCCGACCGCAAGCGAAGCGACGAGCCCCGCCATAAGCAGGCAGAAAAGGATCGACAAAACGCGTCTTACGCTGACCATCACACTCTCGCGGCGTTCAATGACCGCCCCTTTCGGCAGTCACATACGTACCCGGCTTCACTTCCACGCCAATCGTTTGAGCAGAATGGAGAAAAGCGCCGGACGAGCGCGCCGGCGTTCAAGCACCTGCTCGGGCATCGCCATGGGCGCCACCGGCAGAGTGTGACGGAGAGGCGTCATCGGCTGGCTATCCGTCTCACGAACGTGCATCATCTGTTTCTCTCCACTGATAACTCCAGATTTCGGAAAGGCGTTTGTCGTCGAGCTTGAGATGCCCGCTCATTTCGACAGGACCCTCACCGTTCGGCTTCAGGTCAATCACCAGACGCCACATGCCGTTGCTCTCGATGCGGGAAACCGCCGAATGGGCAATCTCGCCCCGGCTGACGTTTACAACTGCTTCAATGTTTGAATCGCCGGGAAGGTTCCGCAGGACTTCGCCATCAAAATCCACGACGAACTTGCGCAACCCGTCCTCGTTCTTGACGCCCGAAACACCTCCCTCTCCGCTGCGAAGCGCCATAACTCTGGCGAACCGGTTGGTCGGTTCGTCGATAGCGCCCCAGGTCAAGCGATAGTTGAATTCCAGGGCATCGCCGGCCTTGACGTCTCTTTCAGGGACCCAGAACGCGACAATGTTGTCATTGACTTCCAAGTCGGTGGGGATCTCCACCAGAGTAATGTTGCCACGCCCCCAGGCCTCGAGCGGCTCAACAAGCAGTGACGGCCTGCGTTCGTAGTGAGCGCCGGCATCCTGGAAATGCGCGAAATCACGATCGCGCTGATACAGCCCGAAAGCCTGCGGGCTGTCTTCGGAAAAGAAGGATGTTGCGAGCTGGGAGGGATTGTTCAAATTGCGCCACAGCTCGTCACCGTCCTTGCGAACGATCTTCAGACCATCGCTGTCATGCACCTGCCCGCGATAGTCATCGAAAGCGCTGTCATTGTTCTCAGCAAAGAGGAACATGGATGTCATTGGCGCAACGCCGAGGCGACCAATATCCTTGCGGGCGAAGAGGCGTGCGGTCACCGTCATGACGGTGTTTCGCCCAGGCGTTATGACGAAGCGATAGGCGCCGGTCACACTTTCGCTGTCGAGCGCCGCATAGACCACCACTTCCTTGCTGCGCCGATTTGGCTTCTCGATATAGAAATCGGTGAAACGGGGGAACTCTTCCCCATTGGCGGTAGCTGTATCGATGGCTAGACCACGCGCCGACAGCCCATAAAGCGTGTCCCGCCCCAGCGCACGAAAATAGCTTGCACCGAGGAATGAGACCAACTCATCCATCACATCAGGAGCGTTGAGAGGGTAGTGAAGCCGGAATCCGGCCTCACCCTCCATCACGAGATCTTCGAAAAGGGCCGGATCGAGCGGCTTGCGATACTCGAAATCACGACCGGTGAAGAGGATCGGCTCGGCCTTATCCCCCTCCACCGCGTACAGGCGAACAGGCTCCTTGAACAACCAGCCCATATGGAAGGCCTGAAGCTCGAATGGGGCCTCCCCCTGCCACAGGGCGTGATCGGGCCGGAAGCGAATCGCCCGATGCTCATCATAGGTCAAGCTGGCTATCTGCTCCGGCAACTTGAACTCAGCCTTTGAGAATGGCTCGGAAGCTTTGCTCTTCATCGCCTCCGTGAGAGCTTCAAAGGAAAAGGCCTGTGCCTTTCCTTTCTCATCAACGCCTTGCGGCGCAGGATTCTCGGCGCGCGTCTGGGTTGCAAGAGCCGTCAGGCTGGACGTACCCAACAGCGACGCTGACAGGCAGGAAACAAGGAAGGATCGTCGGTCCATATATGGAGCTCGTATGCAAGAAAACTTAGGGTGAAGCCGCGGCACAAACCACGCGCTTTCAACGCATTAATTGCGGTTTTGTTTCGGCACTGGACATAACATTCGAAGACTGACCGTTACCAAGATTTGAAGGCACAGCACGAAGCGGCGGATCGCTGTACAGCTTCCCCTCAAGACTTGCAATCCTGTTCTGAATCGTGCCCAATCGCACCGTCTCGCCTAAGGTGAGCAAACCCACCACAAGCCGTCATGGCCGAATTGGATAAAAGGCTGTTGGCGGTGCATCAATCCGGGAAATTTGCCGATGGATCTAGGACTGAAAAACAAGCGCGCCCTCGTGCTCGGCGCAAGCCGCGGCCTCGGTGCTGCCATCGCCCAGGGGCTGGCGAATGAAGGCGCGAACGTAATCGCCGCCGCACGCAGCAAGGACAAAATCGGGGCTTGGGTGAAGGAGTTGCCGGCAGGCGCGGGCTCCGTACAACCCTATGAGCTGGATCTCTCAGACCATGCCGCGATCGACGATTTGGCCGACAAGCTTCTGGCCGAAGGGGGCGTCGACATTCTTGTGAACAACACAGGCGGCCCCCCGCCCTCTACGGCTGTGGAGGCAAAACGCGGAGACTGGATTTCGAATTTCGAGACGATGGCCGCCAATATCTTTCATCTGACCGGGCGCCTCCTGCCAACAATGCGCGAGCGCAATTGGGGGCGTATCCTGACCGTCACTTCATCTGGTGTGGAGCAGCCAATTCCGGTTCTGGCGTTGTCCAACGGCATTCGCTCGGCTATCGTCGGTTGGTCGAAAACACTGGCCACGGAAGTCGCGCGCGACGGCGTTACGGTCAACATCCTGATGCCCGGACGCATTCACACCCAGCGCGTCGTCGAGCTTGATACGGCGGCAGCCAATCGCTCCGGCAAGCCCTTGGAGGAGGTTTCCGCGGCTGCGGCGGAGATCATCCCAATGGGGCGGTACGGCGATCCGGAGGAGTTCGCCAACATGGCGGTTTTCCTCGCCTCCGAGCGCGCCTCCTATATCACCGGCTCAAAGATACGGATCGACGGCGGCGCCACCCGTTCGGTCTAGGCTTCGGCTCAACGTCTCAACGCACGCCCAAGCGCATGCCATGATGCCTTGGGCGTGCGCTCCAGTGTTTCGAAATCGACGTGTACGAGACCAAAGCGCTTCTCGTAACCGAGGGCCCATTCATAATTGTCGAGAAGCGACCAAACGATGTAGCCCTTCAGCGGGACGCCCGCTCTCAAGGCCTTGCGCACAGCAGCGAGATGTCGGTTGAGGTAATCGATGCGCGCGGCGTCATCCACACGCCCGTTCATCACCTCGTCGGGCGAAGCCATGCCGTTCTCCGTGACAAAGATCGGCAGCCCTTTGGTATAGGTCTCGTGCACCCAAGTCATGAAATGATGCAGGCCATCAGGGTAGATTTCCCAACCCATCTGCGTTTTGGGCAATGGCCCCTCCACCTCCTTCAATGCGGGGAACTGGTCTGACCCGTCCGCGGCAATCAGCTTGCGGGTATAGTAATTGATCCCAAGCCAGTCGACGGGTGTGCCTATGATATCGAAATCCTTTTCGTAACCCTCCGGCATATGAGGCCCAAGCCCCTCAAGCACGTCTTCAGGATAGGCTTTGTGGAACACACCACCCAGGAACCAGCGATTGTATATGCCATCGTAGAGGCGCGCTGCCTTTCGCGCCTGCGGACTATCGTCCGCAGGCGCCGAATACTCGAAATTGGCGACCAGACCCAGATTGTTCATGCCCAATGCGCGCATCGCCTGTGTGGCGCGGCCGTGCGCCAGAAGCACATGATGCATGGCGCGCGCAGCCGCACGAATGTCGCGCAATCCCGGAGCATGCTCGCCCATGAAATGGCTGAGCCAAGCCACACACCAGGGTTCATTGATCGTGGCAGCCGTGGCCACCCGGTCGCCAATCCGCTTCATCACCACATCGGCGTAATCGGCAAACCAGGCTGCCACATCCCGGTTGCGCCAACCTCCGAGATCCGCCAGCGGCACCGGCAGGTCCCAATGATAGAGTGTGGCGAATGGCTTCAGGCCCCGCTCGAGCATGCCGTCGACGAGACGGTCATAGAAGTCGAGCCCTTCGGCGTTTGTCGCGCCGCGCCCCTCCGGCAAGACACGCGACCAGGAAGTAGAGAAGCGGTAGCAATCGAACCCCGCATCACGCACTAGATCGAGATCACGTTCCCATCTGTGATAGTGATCGCAGGCCGTCGCCCCACTTTCCCCGCGCACGGTGTTTCCGGGCGTGGCCGCGAACGTATCCCAGTGCGACACTCCACAGCCACCAAACCGACTGCCCTCGATCTGATGGCCGGAAGTGGCCGTTCCAAAGATGAAATCGTCCGGAAAGTCCGCACGAGATAATTCGAGCTCCCTGACTTCCGTGTCGGTGGCGGACATGATGGCCTCCCGGTTTGACCTTGGATGACGAGTCAGAATCAGCGCTGCCTAGGGGGAGCAGTGGTCTGACCTATGACGAAATCGGCCTCCCACAACTCGCTTTGAAGAGGGCCATGCGGCTTGTCGATACGTTCAAGTAGCATCTGCGCCACACGCTTACCGGCCTCGCGGATGGAGGAGCGCACTGCAGTGAAATACGGAATGTCCGGCACCCTGCCTCCAAATCCCGATTTGGAGCCGGACTGCAGAAACGACAGGCAATCGTCGAAGGCGATGACTGACACGTCCGCGCCTGCTCGCAAACCAAGATCTGCCAGTGCCCGTGTCACGCCCATGGCCGGCAGGACACTTGCCACGACAATGGCGGTCGGAGGCTCCGGGAGATCCATCAATGTCCGCGTCGCGTGGTACCCATAGGGTTCCACCATGTCGGAGCTGTGCAACAGCCGAGCATCCAGCGCGATGCCGGCCTCCTCCAGCGCGGATTCGTAACCCTGTCGCCGGCGGTCTGCGAAGTTCATGGTCTCCAGACCGTTGATGAGCGCAATTCTTTGATGCCCCAGGTCGAGCAGGAACTTGGTGGCGCGATGAAATGCCCGACGGTTGTTCACATCCATCCAGCAGTAATCCGCCCCTTCCTCGTCGCTCCGCCCATGAACGACGAAGGGAACCCCGAGTGCGTTGAGGATGCCAATGCGGCTGTCCCCTGTCAGCGGGCCATGAACCACCACCCCGTCCACGCGCTGATCATCCACCAGATCCCGATAGATGCGCTCCTGCTCTTCGAGCGACGCGAGCCGCAGAAGGATGTCATATCCATTCTCGCCGTAGATCTCGCCTGCCCCGGCGATGAAATCGGCAAAATGCGGGTTGATCATGATATGCTCGGACAAGCTCACCACATGCCCGATCATGCGCGACTTGCCAGTTGCAAGGCTCGCCGCGCTTGGGCTCGGTCGATAATTCAACCGTTCGGCTGCTTCCACCACTCTCGCACGCGTTTTCTCTGCCACCTCAGGAAAGCCATTCAGCGCCCGTGAAACAGTCGTCTGCGACAGTCCAAGCGTTTCCGAGAGCATTTTGAGATTGATCGCTTTTCGGGCGGTCACCGCGTCTTCCTTTTCCAAAGCGCTTTAAAAACTGGTGTCACAGCCTTCTGATTTGATCAAGGCCTTTGAGATTCGAAATGGCGACATTGAACAAATTAGAGGAAATTTCTGCGTTTCCAGCCATTTTTCTCCAGCAATCTACTCAGCCCCTTGACTCTGAAACACCGCAGACTGATGCTACCTTTATCCAAAGCGCTTTGAATTTCGTTTAGAACGTTGTCATTGCGACGGACATGCAAAACCCGAGGAGGAGCGGCCCTGTGCCGCAAAGTGGAGGAACCATGAAAACGTCCATGATTGTCGGCGCGCTCGCACTGGCGCTCGCCGGCACCACTGCTCACGCCGCCGACCTGAAATTCGCCCCGGGCGAGGATGCCCGCTTCAACTGGAAAAGCTTCGAGGATTTCCAGGCAGAACATGATTTTTCCGGTCTGGAACTAAGCATCTTCGGCCCGTGGCTGAGCGCCGACAAAGATCTGTTTGAATCGATCACCGCCTTCTTTGAGGAAGCCACGGGTGCAACGGTGAACTATTCCGGATCCGACTCCTTCGAACAGCAGATCGTGATCGACACACAGGCTGGAAGCGCGCCGAACATTGCGATTTTTCCGCAGCCCGGCCTAGCGGCCGACCTCGCTTCCAAAGGCCTCCTCGCACCGCTTGGCAACGATACCGCCGAGTGGATGAAGGACAATTACGCGGCGGGCCAGTCCTGGGTTGACCTTGGAACATACAAGGGCAACGACGGAGCGGCTGCGTTTTTCGCGTTTCCGTACAAGGCCGATGTAAAGTCGCTCGTCTGGTACATTCCGGAAAACTTTGAAGATGCCGGATATGAAGTGCCGCAAACCATGGAAGAGCTGAAGGCGCTTTCCGAGCAGATCGTCGCTGATGGTGAAACTCCCTGGTGCATCGGGCTCGGTTCGGGTGGTGCAACCGGTTGGCCGGCAACCGACTGGGTGGAAGACATGATGCTGCGCACCCAATCGCCGGAAGTCTACGACCAGTGGGTGCGCAACGAAATCCCCTTCAACGATGAACGTGTCATCGCCGCGATAGAGGAATTCGGCGCGTTTGCCCGCAATGACGACTATGTTGATGGCGGCGCGGGCGCCGTTGCTTCAACCGACTTCCGCGACAGCCCCAAGGGTCTCTTCGCCGTGCCGCCGAAATGTTACATGCACCGGCAGGCATCCTTCATCCCATCCTTTTTCCCCGAAGGCACTGAACTCGGCCGCGATGCGGACTTCTTCTATCTGCCCGCCTATGCGGAGAAAGATCTGGGAACGCCCCTGCTCGGTGCAGGAACGGTCTTTGCGATCACCAAGGATTCTGAAGTGGCACGCGCCTTCATAGAATTCCTAAAGACACCCGTCGCACACGAACTCTGGATGGCACAAAGCGGATTTCTGACACCCCACAAGGGGGTCAATGTCGAAGCCTATTCCAATGATTCGCTCCGCAAACAGGGGGAAATCCTAACTAGCGCTACGACTTTCCGTTTCGACGGGTCCGACTTGATGCCGGGCAAGATCGGCGCCGGCGCATTCTGGACGGGTATGATCGATTATGTCGGCGGTAAATCCGCCGAAGATGTCGCCACCGACATCCAGAAGGAATGGGACGCCATCAAATAGGCACACGCACTGACCGTCCCGCCGCGCCAAACAGCGGCGGGACCGGCCAAACCCAGCAGGCGCCTCGGGAGGCAGTCATGGCAATCTCCTCTACCCAAACAGGCCCCACTGACGGGTCACCCGGCCCTGGTGCATTTTTGCTGAACCTCGTGATCGCACTGGGCATCATGGTGGCAGGCATCGTCTTTGCGGTGCTGTGCGCGGTGGCCGTCTTTACCGTTCTCGACATGGTTCTTCCCGATATCAAGCTGGTCCAGGCGGTGTTGGTCATGGTGCTCGGCGTGGCCGCCTGTTTTGGCTATTTCTGGGGCTCCAACCGATTGCTGGACATGGTTTATCCGCCACGCGGACGCCGCGTGGCCGAAAACATCAATGCAGCCAATGGCATCCGGCCATGGCTTTTTCTCGGACCAGCCGTCATCATTCTGGGAATCTATCTGGTCTACCCGGTGGTCAATTCGGTCGTCCTGTCCTTCTACGGACCAAGCGGAGAACATTGGGTTGGCGGTGACAATTATGCCTGGCTGGCAAAGGACGCGGCCTTCCGCGAGAGCATGCGCAACAATCTTTTGTGGCTCTTTGTGGTGCCGGCTGCGGCCACCTTCTTCGGCCTCATTGCCGCCGCCCTGACCGATCGGATCAGTTGGGGAAATGTCGCCAAAAGCCTGATCTTCATGCCCATGGCGATTTCCTTCGTCGGCGCCAGCGTGATCTGGAAATTCATCTATGATTACCGCGCCGAAGGGTCTGAACAGATCGGCATTCTCAACGCCATCGTCACATTTTTCGGCGGCGAGCCGCAGGCCTGGATTACCATCCCCTTCTGGAACAATTTCTTCCTGATGATCATCCTGATCTGGATCCAGACGGGATTTGCCATGGTCATTCTCTCAGCCGCGCTGCGCGGCATTCCCGAAGAAACCATCGAGGCGGCCATCATCGACGGCGCCTCACCCTTCCAGATTTTCTACAAGATAAAGGTCCCGCAGATCTGGGGCACCATCGCCGTGGTCTGGACCACCATCACCATTCTGGTCCTCAAAGTCTTCGATATCGTGCTCGCCATGACCAACGGTCAATGGGGCAGCCAGGTTCTTGCCAATTACATGTTCGACTGGATGTTCCGCGGCCTCGATTTCGGCCGTGCCTCCACCATTGCGCTGGTGATCATGGCGATGGTCACGCCCATCATGATCTGGAACATCCGTGAAGCACGAAAGGACATGAAATGAGCACGCCCGTTGGCTCCCGGCCCGCGCTCGCATGGGTGGTCAATATTTCCGTGATCCTCCTCGTGGCCCTTTGGACCCTTCCCACCTTCGGCATTCTGGTTTCGTCCTTGCGCGACAAAGACCAATTGGCCGTGAGCGGCTGGTGGACAGCTCTGACCGCATCCGAACGCAACCTCGTCGCGCGTTCAGCCCCGCCGGAGGAAGCAACACTTCAGGACGGCCGGTATATGCTTACAGGGAATGTATTCGAGGGCAACAGCGGCGAGGTCACCGGCTTTGGCATTTCCTCGCGCGAACCCTCTGTCTTTGCCGTCGGAGAAAATGCGGAGTTGCGCGACGGCGGAATGCTCACCGTCGACGCCGATGGCAACTATATGATTGCTTACTCGGAAAAACCCGAGCCCGGGCGCGGTCATCGCATCTTCGTGAGCACAGTGGAGCCGCCAAGATTCACCACCGAGAATTATGAGAACGTGCTGTTCTCGGAAGGCCTTGGAAAAAGCTTCATCAACACGATGACCGTAACCATTCCGGCCACAGTCATCCCCATCCTGATCGCCGCCTATGCAGCTTATGCACTTGCCTGGATGGAGTTTCCCGGCCGAGCACTTCTGCTCGCCGCCATCGTCGGCCTCCTTGTCGTGCCGCTTCAAATGTCACTCATCCCGCTCCTGCGCCTCTACAACACGATTGGCATCGGCAAGTCGTTCATTGGCATCTGGCTTGCGCACACCGGCTTCGGGCTGCCCCTGGCCATCTATCTCCTGCGCAATTACATGGCTGGCCTGCCGCGCGAAATCATCGAGAGCGCGCGCGTCGACGGCGCGTCGGACTTCGAGATCTTCCGCAAGATCATCTTGCCTCTTTCGTTTCCTGCACTGGCATCATTCGCCATCTTCCAGTTCCTCTGGGTCTGGAACGATCTGCTCGTCGCCACTGTCTTCCTCGGCAATAACGAAGAGCAACTGGTGCTGACGGGACGTCTACGCGAATTGCTGGGGTCTCGTGGCGGCAATTGGGAGATACTTACCGCCTCGGCCTTTGTGGCCATCGTGGTGCCCATTCTCGTTTTCTTCGCACTGCAACGATACCTGGTCCGCGGCCTTCTCGCCGGGTCCGTCAAAGGAGGCTGACCACTCCCATGAATGTCCTGCACGATGTTCCCTTCGAACATGCCCCCGGAGCCATGAGCCGCCACGCGAAAGACGGCGACTGGTGGCGCGGCGCGGTGATTTACCAGATCTATCCGCGTTCCTTTCAGGATTCCAATGGCGACGGGATCGGCGACCTTAAAGGCATCACCCAGCGCCTGCCCTACATCGCCTCCCTCGGTGTAGACGCGATCTGGATCTCGCCTTTCTTCAAATCCCCCATGCTCGACTTCGGATATGACGTTTCCGACTACAAGGACGTCGATCCGATGTTCGGCACGCTGGCCGATTTCGATGCCATGATCACCGAAGCTCACCGGCTCGGCCTCAAGGTCATCATAGATCAGGTCATTTCCCACTCTTCCGATCAGCATCCATGGTTCATGGAAAGCCGGCAAAACCGCACCAATACGCGCGCCGACTGGTATGTCTGGGCCGATCCAAAACCCGATGGCAGCCCGCCGAACAACTGGCTGTCAATCTTCGGCGGCTCGGCCTGGCAGTGGGATACGAGCCGTTGCCAATACTACCTGCACAATTTTCTGGCGAGCCAGCCGGATCTGAACTTTCACAACCCCGATGTTCAGGATGCCCTGCTCGATACGGTCCGCTTCTGGCTTGAGCGCGGCGTCGATGGCTTTCGTCTCGACACGATCAATTTCTACGTTCATTCGGCCGGACTGGAAGACAACCCGCCGCTCAAACAGGAACACCGCAACGCATCCATCGCCCCAGCGGTCAATCCCTACAATTACCAGGATCATCTCTATGACAAGAACCAGCCCGAGAACCTCCAATTCCTGAAGCGCTTCCGCGCCCTGCTCGATGAGTATCCCGGCACTACGGCCGTCGGCGAGGTGGGAGATGCCCAGCGCGGGCTCGACATCGTCGCCCGATACACAAGCGGCAACGACAAGGTGCACATGTGCTATTCCTTCGATTTTCTATCGCAGGAGCCACTGACACCAAAACGCGTTCGCGAGGTCATCGAGGCCTTCGAGCAAAAAGCGCCGGATGGCTGGTCATGCTGGAGCTTTTCCAACCATGATGTGGTGCGCCACGCCTCGCGTTGGGCCGACCAGGTGCATGACCGCGAAGCCTTCCTCAAGATGACGACAACGCTGCTTCTGTCGCTGCGCGGTTCTGTCTGTCTCTATCAGGGAGAAGAATTGGGCCTCACGGAAGCGGTGCTCGACTTCAAGGACCTGCAGGATCCATATGGCATCCAGTTTTGGCCGACCTTCAAGGGGCGCGATGGCTGCCGAACGCCGATGGTGTGGTCGGAAACACAGGTTAATGCCGGGTTCTCGGGCGTAAAACCATGGCTTCCTGTTCCACCGGAGCATCTGCATCTGGCGGTCTCTGCCCAGGACAGGCCGGGCTCCCTCCTCACCCATTACCGCAAAGCGCTCGCCTTCCGCGCGCGGCATCCGGTGTTCGCCAAGGGCGACATAACGTTCAGGAACGCAGGGCCCGACGTCCTTCTGTTCGAGCGCTCAATGGCGGCGCACACGATCATCGTTGCCATCAACATGACCGGTCATCCCGTCGAGATTTCACTGGATCTGGAAGCCTATGCGACCATGGAAGACGCCGAGGCCGACGGCGTGATGGAGAACAACCTGTTGAAATTGCCGCCATATGGATGCTGGTTCGGCAGCCGGGGAGTGGCACAATGACGGCGCTCGATCTGAAGAACATTCAAAAAAGCTATGGCGCTACGAAGGTCATACACGGGATCGATCTCAAGATCGAGGATGGCGAGTTCATCGTTTTCGTCGGTCCGTCGGGCTGCGGCAAGTCCACCCTGCTGCGCATGATCGCCGGTCTGGAAAACATCACCGGCGGAGACATGTTCATCGGTGGTGAACGGGTCAACGACATCCCACCTTCCCAGCGCGGCATCGCTATGGTGTTCCAGTCCTACGCGCTTTATCCGCATATGACGGTCTACGACAATATGGCCTTCGGCATGAAGATTGCCAAAGCCCCGAAAGAGGAGATCGACAAGCGTGTACAGGCCGCCGCGGAAATTCTCCAGCTGACTCCGTATCTTAATCGCCTGCCCAAGGCGCTTTCGGGCGGTCAACGCCAACGCGTGGCGATCGGTCGGGCCATCGTCCGCAATCCGAAAGTGTTCCTGTTCGATGAACCCTTGTCCAATCTCGATGCGGCTCTTCGCGTGGCGACACGAATAGAGATTGCCAAGCTGAAAAGCTCCATGCCCGAAACGACAATGATCTATGTCACCCATGATCAGGTGGAAGCGATGACGCTCGCCGACCGGATTGTGGTCCTGTCCTCGGGTCATATCGAGCAGGTGGGAGCACCAATTGAGCTCTATGAAAAGCCAGCCAACCTGTTCGTCGCCCGTTTCATCGGCTCACCCGCCATGAACATCCAGCCGGCCCGGGTCGAAAGAACCGGTCACAACACCCTTATCAGCCTTGGTGGACGGGAGACCATGATTCCCATTCCCTCCCCCGAAACGCTCTCTGGCACCCGGTGCCATTTCGGCGTTCGCCCCGAAGACCTGCGAATCGCCGATGGAGAAAACTTCCTTTTCGAAGGCGACGTGCACTTCGTCGAGCGACTGGGTGAAGTCACCAATGTTTACCTGCACGTGAAAGATGTGGATGACGCAATCGTCGTGAAAGTGGCAGGCATACAGAAATATACCAAAGGCGAGCGTCTCCGCATCACTGCAGCCCCTGAAAAGATGCATCTTTTTACGGAAGAGGGTCGCTCATTCCTTCATATTTGACACGCTTGATGCGCGCGCAGGATTTCTTGACCCGAATCGAAAGCTTACCTAACCATAGTGAGGTTACTGGGGCTTCCGAACCTCCACTCTGGATCTCCCCTCTTGTGCTGCTCGTAATGGAATGATCGGCTCTGAAACTGCCGGCCTTTTCGCCATGAAATTTTTATGGAACGGGCATTCAGCGGGCCTCGTATTGCGTATCCGCGAAACCCTTGGCACCGGTCTTTGAAGGTGCGGATTTGCGGTGACACCGAATGGCGACTGAGACACGCGAGAAACGCCCTGCAAGGCTATCCAAGGCCGTATCGCGGCGCGATCTCTCCAACCTTGCACGCAACTATTGCCAGTCTGGCGAACCTATCTCCTACCTGATTGCGGAAGCTGCACCAGACAGCACGACGGGTATGGCAAGTATTCTTGTGTCCAACTGGACCTTCGACACGATCGAGGATGTGGGACTAACGGCAATCACCCGGCTTGTCGAAAGCTCCATTTCAACCTTTCCGGGTACGATGCCGCGCGGATGGCATCCGCTAGCACTTTCTGCGCTCCTGGCTTGCGATGAGATCGCGAACCTTTCGCTTCATCAACAGCAAGAGGTTTTCCTTCTCAAACTCCCCTCAGGCAAAAAGCGCTACATCGCGCTGATATCCACCAATCAGACGGACGCGCTCGATCTCGCCGAGCTGCGTCGATTGCAGATGGGGCTGTGTCATCTCCTCTCAGGCTACAAGACCAAAGCGAACCCGGCGGGCGAGCCGCTCTCCGAGCGGGAGCGGGAATGCCTCCATTGGGTTTCTGAAGGGAAAACAGCCGATGAGGTCTCGCTTATCATCAACGTGTCATCGAACACGGTGAACAGTTATGTCGCCCACGCGATCCACAAGCTGGCGGCCAAGAACCGCGCTATGGCGATTGCTACGGCCATTCGCAACGGACTTATATAGATCGGTATGTCAGGGATGCTTTCGGACATCGCAGTCGAGCTACAGGAGCTCAGCGAAAGCATCGGCGCTGACCGATTTCATCTTTATCTGGTCCAAGGCGTCTCAAAACCCAAATTGATCCCCTGTATGACAGGGCATCTCCCCGAAAAAAAAGGCGCAAGCGTCGAGTTTGCAAGTCGATTACCCAAGCGCTTTGCAGACAAGCTCTCTGAAACCTTCCACCCCCTGTCCTGGGGGATTGCAATGCCTGAGACGTCTTCGGGGATGCACTGGGAGGAAGTCTCTCCACTGGATGAGGGAAGTTGCCTGATCCTGCCGCTCGCCACGGATCAGCGGAATCATGGGGCGATTTTCATTCTCGGCCAGAACATCAGTGTGGACCGGGATATCCTGTTCGACCTTCATAGTCAGTGTCACGTTCTTTTCGCACAGCTTGTCGAACGAGACCCGCATCCCGCGGAAAACGCAAGCCCGACCATTTCCACACGCGAACTTCAGTGTTTGAAACTGACCGCCAACGGACTGACCAGCGAGGAAATCGCAAAGCGCCTGGGGCTATCGGTACATACTGCCAACCAATATCTGGCGAACACGACGCAAAAGCTCAACGCGGTCAACCGCGTTCACGCAGTTGCCAAGGCACTTCGCAGGGGATTGATCGACTAGTCGCCAATTTCCCTGCGGCGACGCCGGCCTGCAAGTCCGGATCACCCGTTAATGAGCGGCCTTTCGCTGCGCACGATGCGCGAAGCCTGCAGGGCTTTCGCCAGGTAGCGCGAATTCACCTCAGGATCATCGGACGGATTGTCAAAGGCCACGTAATTGACCTCGACCCCGGCATTGTCTGCGCTGAGTTCCAAGGTGAAATAGACCGTGGCGCCCTGCGGGCGCAATTCCAGATCGAGCGAAATGCGCGGGCTTCCGCTCCATGTCACATGGGCGTCACAGCCGTGCCCCAGACGCAGCGTACCCGGCATGAAATAGAGTTCAGCAGCAGACTCAACGATATCAGCCACGCTTGCCAAGCTCTCCAGCCGAATGAACGCGATATAGTCGGCCACGTCGATCAGACGCAACTCGTTCGCCACCGCGCGTATGGCGTTGGCAACGATGATTTCGCGAGCAGGCGAATGCGGCTGCTTATCCATAGTGTATCCCTGCTGACTACGGTCTCTCACCGGTTCTGTAGATGCGACGGATCAACTCCGCGACAGCTTTGTAAAACTGCGACGGAATCAAACTATCAATCGAAACTTGTTTGTACATGGAGCGCGCGAGCACCGGCTCTTCGAACACTGGAATGCCGTGCTCGGTTGCAATTTCCCTGATCCGGAGCGCGATAAGATCTTGCCCCTTCGCCACCACCACGGGTGCCGCGTCGTCGTCGCGGCGATATCGCAATGCGATGGCAAAATGGGTCGGGTTGGCAATGACAAGTGTCGCCTGCGGCACTGCCGACATCATGCGCTGGCGCGCTCTGTCACGCGCGAGCGACCGCAGGCGCGCCTTGACGATGGGGTCACCTTCAGTCTGCTTGTGCTCGTCCTTGACTTCCTGCTTGGTCATGCGCAGATCCACACGCCACTGGTGACGAGACCAAAAGAGGTCGGCAACCGCGATGACTGCTACCACAAGTGTCACAACGACAAGACACTGAACTGCAATATCGCGAATGATCGAGGTGAATTCGACAGGATTGGTGATCATGCCGGCGAGCAATCGCGTCTCGGCCTCGCGCATCGCCAAAATGAGAAAGCCGCCGGCAACAATGATCTTTCCCAACGATTTTGCGAACTCCACAAAACCCTTGGCGCCGAAAATCCGGCTCCAGCCCTCTTTCAGTGAGATGCGCGAAAGCTTCGGCTTAACCCGATCAAGGACAAATCGCGGTGTGTTCTGAAAGACTGAAGCAGCAACACCAGCCGTTACAAGAAGAGCCATAACGACCCCGACAACCTTCGCGATCTCCAGAAACACAAGCTGGTAGATCGCCATCGCATCAGAGCGCGTTTCCAGCGACCAACCGTCCGCCCGTTCCAGAAAAATAGAAAGAAAGCTGCCGAGGCGTATCGCGCTGTCCTGCGCGAAAAAAATTGTGAAGGTCAGTATGGCAAGAAAAGACGCGAAAACAGGCACTTCCTTGGAAAAGGGCAACTGCCCCTTGTCGATGGAGTCACGGATCTTCTTTTCCGTTGCCTCTTCGGTCTTGCTTTCCTTGTCGGCACCTTCCGCCATCAGGACCTTCGCTCAAGCGATTGCAGATACAGTGATCCGGCGCGCGAGTCCGCGAACCGGCTTTCTCCCTCATGAAAGCGTCAGGCGGCTTCCTGCTGCTGCATGCTTGGGAGGACAAAACTGCCCTGCTGTGCGAGCTGAACCGCACTTGCGGAAATGCGCCTGCGAGCCTGCATGATATCGGCCTCTGGCACGTCCTCCGAACCGGTGCTGAGTTCTGCCTCGATCATGCGGCGTGTGCGCTGGCCGAGCGCCGACAGGACCGCTTCGACAGTGGCTTCCGGAGCGTTGCGAAGCGCCAGCGTGACCAGTTCACTCGACAAGCCGTCGAACAGCGCCACGCGTGCTTTCTGATCAAGCAACACAATCTCCTCGAAGGAGAACAGCTGGGAGCGGATCGCTTTCACATCGCTGGTGCCGGTGAGTTCCAGTTCGTGAATGACCTCATCGGCCTGCTCCTTGTCGAGCTCGTTAAGGAGCGATGCCACACGCGCCAGACCGACTGCAGAATCCTTGCCGGCGCGCATATTGCGCAGAAGTTCGCTCATGCGGTTCTCGATAAGCTTCTTTGCCTGCGTGGGCATCTCCCCCGTCGCCGCCATCCGGCTGATGACCGATGTGCGTAGGCTCTTGTCCAGGCTTACCAGCACTTTCGCGGCGATTGATGGAGCGATGCCACCCAAAATGGTTGCGATGACTTGCGGATGCTCGGCGGAGATAAGTTCAATCAATTCCTCCGCAGGAAGCTTTTCAAGTTCGGCCCAGACCTCTTCGGCTTCGCTGACCGCCGGCGCATTGCGCCCCATAAGCAGGTCCATCTCCTCTTCGGAGAGGGTTTCATTCAAAATCGTGTCAATGCTGTCGGCTGAATCGAGAAGCCCGGCTCCCTCGGTGAACTCGCTTTCGAATTCGCTGACCACTTTCTCCAGCTCCGCCTGCGGAATCGTCCGCAACATGCGGGCGCCTTCCATGAGCGCCTTGAGCTCGTCCTGTTTAAAGAACTTTAGTAGACGACCTGCCGAAGGCTTGCCCATCGCCACGAGAATGGTGGCCGCCTTCTGTGCCTGTGTCAGAGCAAGAGCCTCTGTCATGATCGAACCGACCTTCCTAACCGCTATTCGCTATGCATTTACTCGACGGATGCCTTGCCGGCGATTTCCGTGAGCTTCACCCCGAAACGAGACGGGTCGTCATCGACCAACGTAATCTCACCCCGCGCGATACGCCTGCCGTTCACGACGATCTCGACCGGCTCGCCGACGCGTCGATTGAGCGACACTGTCGACCCCTTTTTCAGGGCCATGAGTTGCGACACCGGCATCTCGGCGCTGCCGAGAACGATCTGAACCTCAACGGGAATGCTCATCACCAGATCGGGATTTCCCGAGAAAGAGTCGGCTCGCTCACCACCGCCGGGATTCTCCTCGTGGAGCACGTCCTTCAATTCCTCAATCGCCTTGTTGAGCTCTTCCTCGCCGTGTTCCTGCGGCTCCGGCTCGGCATTTGTCATCGTCATTCTCCTTCACCGCCTTTCCGGCACATCATTGTGCCAGAAGGCCTTCGACGACATCCTTGCGGGCGTCGAAGGGTTGTTTGATCCGCACTGTGTAGTGATGTCCGGCTTTCCCGAAATCACACGTGAAAACGGTCTTGTCGCGTACTGCGAGCCGTGCCTCGGGTTGAGCACCATCGCCAAACTCGATCACCTGACCTTCATGAAGCGACGCGAGTTGGCCGAGCGCCATGCGCATCACCGGAATTGTCGCCTTCAGGCGCACGTTCGAACGCATGACCTCGTCGCTGAAGCGATTGTGCCAGTCCGCCGCTTTGACACTGTTCTGGCGCGTGTCTTCTGCTTCAGGATCGCGAACCTCAAGCAGAAGTCGCTGGGGCATCCATGCGGTGAGAAAACCACTCTGGTTTTCTCCGCCAATGGCAAATCTTATGCGAACACCCGGACCGTCCCGCACCACGAAGCGTTTGAAATCAGGGCCGGCCAACACCGTCGGCATCTGCAAGCGCAATCCGAGCGAACGGGCGCCCTTCCCATTCAAGGCCCTGGCAAAAATATCGAAGGCATGCGCTGCCACATCGCGTTCAATAGCCGAAGGCGGACGCTGGAGTGGAACCGCAGGCAAGTCAGGATTGCCTCCGAACATTGCGCCCACGAGATGGGAGATCGCCATAGGATCAAGCCGCATGGTAAGTGCGTCACCGGATGCATCTCCAGGAACAACCACCAGCGCATCACAGCAGTCCGCTTGTGGCTTTAGATCGGCAAGCCGGACGATTTCGACGTCTACCAGATCGACCGTGATCGGCGTGGGCAACTTTTCTTCCAGACTGTCCATGACACGCGGCAAGGCACGGGCTGCGCAGGAACGCGCGGCCTCAACCACCTTTCGCGGATCGCCGGTAGCGCCCACAAGTCGCTCGACGACAAGGGCACGCATCAGTTCTGGGTCATCCGTCAGCGCCATGATCGGCCATAACTCCGTTGATCCTGCTGCATCATGCGGCCTGTTTCTCACCACCGCCGGCATTCATGGTGCTTTGCTCGACAGCATCGATGGTCGGTCGGTCGTATGCGGAAATGGTCTTGCGACCAAACTCAAGCGCCACCTGCGGCAGCGAACCGTTCATGTACGCAAGCAACGTCTGTTTCACGATCACGTAAAGCCGGTTCTTCTTCTCGCGAACAATCTTGATCTTGGTCGCGATCGGACCGACCACCGCATAGGACATGAAGATTCCAAGGAAGGTCCCCACCAGAGCCGCGCCAACCAGACCACCAAGGATTTCAGGAGATTCGTTGATCGCCCCCATGGCCTTGATCACGCCGAGAACGGCGGCCACGATGCCCAGCGCAGGAAGTCCTTCGGAAACCGCCACGAGTGCGTTGTAGGATTTGAGTTTGTCGCGCCGGATGGTTTGGATTTCCTCATCCATCAGCGCCTCGATTTCGAAAGGACGCGCATTGCCAATGATGATGATGCGGCAATAGTCGCAAATGAAATTGGTGAGGTCCTTGTTCTTGAGGATCGTCGGATAGGTCTGGAAAATTGCGGATTCTTCGGGATTGTCGATATGCGCCTCAACCTCGCTACGCGATTTGGTGCGCAACTCCCGCATCAGACTATGCAAAACGCCGAGTGTTTCCAGATACTCGGTCTCTTTCGGCACCGAACCCTTGAAAGCCTCGATGCAGGCCTTGCCCGCATCCTTCACGGTCGACATCGGGTTGGCGACAAGGAAGGTTCCGAACGCCGCCCCGCAGATGATCACGAATTCCCACGGCTGGAAGAGCACATCCACATGCCCACCCATCGCCATGTAGCCGCCGATCACGCAGCCGAGCGTTACCACCAGTCCGATCAGAATACCCATCTACACCGCCATCTTTTCTAGGCCTTTTCCCCTGTGTATCCGCCGTGGCTTGCGTGAGGCTTGAATACCTGAAGAGGCTGCGAAAGCCTCGCGCAAGATAGGCGGATTAGGGTTGCGCAACCGAAGATGGCGGAGGGCACGCCTTGATCAACACCTTCACGAGCTACAACCTCATCAACCGCGACCTGTCGCGTTCGCTGGAGCGTGTGCAGTCGCAGCCGATGGTGCAGCGAGAGACCGAATATTATCAGGAGAACATCGGTCGAGTGACCTCCATCGAGGAATTCGTCAACGATGATCGCCTCTTTCAATATGCCATGAAGGCACACGGGCTCGACGACATGGCTTATGCCAAGGCCTTCATGGTCAAAGTGCTGGAAGAAGGCATCAGCGATCCCGAAAGCTTCGCGAACAAGCTCACAGATAAGCGTTATGTCGAATTCGCCCGCACCTACAATTTTGCGGCGGGCGGCGTCGACACCACCAACTACAATCCCGCGCAAAAGGGGACGGTGGACAAATACCTCACCCGCGCACTCAAGAACGGCGCATCTCCCAATGATCCGGCTCTCATCGGCAGCATCAACAATTACCTGGCGAAGATCCCCGACATCAAATCCGTGGATGATCTGCTGAACGATCAGGAAATTCTGTCATTCGCTTTGCTCGCGAACGACTTCGATCCGGACGAGGTGATCGACCTCAAATTTCTTCGTTCGGTCCTGGAAGGCGGCATCGACGATCCCGATAGCCCCGCGAACCAGACCGACGACAAACGTTACAAGGCACTTGCGGAAGCCTTCAATTTCGCGCGCTACGGCGAGGATGCAACGACCTACAACATCGCCAACAACCTGGCGGTTGAGCGTTATGTACGCCAGACACTTGAAGAGGATGCGGGCCAGGAGAACGAGGGGGTACGGCTCGCGCTCTACTTCCAACGCAAGGCTCCCGAATTTCAGTCCTACTACGAGCTGCTGGCCGACAAGGCGATCGCCGAGGTGGTGCGCACAGCGCTTGGTTTCCCCGCCGCACTTGCCCAGGCCGACATCGACAAGCAGGTCGAGATGATCAAGGAACGCATCGACATCGAGGACTTTCGCGATCCCGAAAAACTGGAGGACTTTCTAAAGCGCTTCACCACGATGTGGGAACTCGAGAACCCTACCAGCTCTCAGCAGACCTCCATCGCCGCGCTGTTCAGCCAGCCCGCCGAATTCGGGATCTCCACAGATATGCTTTTCACCATCGCGCAGTTGAAGAGGTAAGAGACCCTATGCAGACCGGACTCTATGTGGCCCTGTCCTCCCAGGTGGCGCTCGAGAAGCGCCTTGGAACACTGGCCGACAACGTCGCGAATGCCGGCACTGTCGGTTTTCGTGCCACATCGGTGAATTTCCGCGACATGGTCAACGGCGACGGTCCGGATTCGGTCTCGTTTGCTGCCCCCGGCACACCCAACATTGCCACCCACGCCGGCGGATTGCGTGAGACCAAAAACCCGTTCGATTTCGCCGTACAGGGCGACGCCTGGTTCGCACTCGATACGCCGGCCGGCACCGTCGTCACCAAGGACGGCCGCTTCACCATGCGCGACACCGGTGAGTTGGTCAGCCTCGACGGGCACCCAGTCTTGGATGCCGGCGGAGCCCCGTTGCTGCTCGATCCCCTCGGCGGCCCGCCCGAGGCAAGCGCAGACGGCACGCTTCGACAAAACGGCCAACTGGTCGGTGCTATCGGTCTCTACGCATTCGCTCCGTCTCAGGATTACGCACGCTTCGGCAATTCGGGCTTCGTCGCCAATGATGCCCAACCTGTCATCGATCAGCCGGATGTCGGCGTCGCCCAGGGTTTCGTGGAAGAAGCCAATGTCAATCCGGTTCTTGAAATGATGAACCTTATCGAAGTGCAGCGCACCTTCGAGCATGTTTCGGCGTTGATGAGCGATAGCGATACCGCGCTCAAGGATGCCATAAAGCTTCTGGGCGCATGAGTGAAACTGTGACAGAGCCTGCAATCTCTGCTGTTCCCCCTAGAGAAACCGTGCTGACCGCGCTTGAAGAGGCTTACCGACGAATAGCGGGCGATCAGCGGTTCCTCGTCCGGCATGGCGGTCGTGTCAGCGAGGTTTCACCGACCCATTACAGCGTGCGCGGCCTTTCGGACACGGCCAAGCTTGGTGATGTGGTTTCGAGGCAGGATCGTAGGGGTGGCATTGCCGGTGCCGGGGAGGTTGTACGCATCGCGCAGGATAGCGTGCTCGTTGCTCCCTTCGAGGCAGCAGGCGCGGTGGGGCTCGGGGAAGCCGTTTTCAATCGCGGTCAACTCGGTCTTGCGCCGTCCCCATCATGGCGCGGTCGTGTCATCGATGCGCTTGGTCGACCCGCGGATGGAAAGCCTGCTCCCACCGGGGCACCTTCCACCACCAGTGCCGCCCCCGTCACGCCACCGGCCATGCAACGACACCGGGTCTCTGAAGCATTTCGTACAGGTGTTCGTGTCATCGACATCTTCACCCCCCTTTGCCATGGACAGAGGCTCGGCGTCTTTGCCGGTTCCGGCGTCGGCAAATCGACGCTCCTGTCCATGCTCGCCAACGCGGATGCGTTTGACACGGTGGTCATAGCACTGGTGGGTGAGCGCGGCCGCGAGGTCCGAGAGTTCCTCGAGGACACAATCGGGCCCCAAGGCATGACCAAATCGGTGGCTGTGGTCGCCACCAGCGACGAAAGCGCCATGATGCGCCGTCGCGCACCAGATACCGCCATGAGCGTCGCTGAATATTTCCGTGACCGCGGTGACAAGGTTCTTCTCATCGTGGATTCTATCACGCGCTTTGCCCATGCATTGCGCGAAGTGGCAATTGGCGCCGGAGAACCTCCCGTGGCACGCGGTTATCCTGCCTCGGTGTTCACTGAACTACCGCGCCTGCTCGAACGCGCCGGCCCCGGGGAAACCGGCCGCGGCTCCATCACAGCAATCCTGTCTGTGCTTGTGGACGGAGACGATCACAACGACCCGGTTGCCGATGCCGTGCGCGGTATTCTCGACGGCCATGTGGTACTCGACCGCGCCATTGCCGAACAGGGACGCTTTCCGCCGGTCAATCCCTTGGCCTCCATCTCACGCCTTGCCGAACGTGCGTGGAAACCCGACGAAAAGCGGTTGGTAACACGGTTGCGCGCGATGATCGCCCGCTTCGAGGACACCCGCGACATTCGTCTCCTCGGCGCCTATCAACCCGGAAACGATGCCGATCTCGATCAGGCCGTGCGCCAGATACCGCTCATCTACGATGCCCTCACACAATCGCCGAACGATCCGCGTTCAACTGATCCTTTCGCGGATCTGGCGATGAAATTGAAAGCCGGAGAACCGGTACAATGACGTTGAAACTGGCCAGTCTCGAACTTCCGGATGGGAGGCGGACCGAACCGAACCCGACCGCTGCGCCTGCAGTCGAGGCACCCCCGTCTTCCCGAAAATCCGCATTTCTTCCCCGCCGTCTTCAAAAGGCCGCGCCGCTCCACAAGCCAAGCAGCAGCCGCAGCGACTGGATGATCATGGTCGGGGGTATCGGGCTCGCCGCAGTTTGCGCTATGTTTCCCTGGTACATTTTTTTCAATCAGGAACAGTTCGGCGTTCGCCCCATGACCTTCGCGGGGCGCCCCTCTCCCCAGGGGCCTTCGCGCGAGGCGCTCCCCGCCTTGGTCGGTGCGCGCATTCCATCGCAGATCATTCCCTTGCCGCAGGTCGATTATACGTCCACCGGAACTGTCGACCATACGCCAACCGAAGCGTTGGAAGACCAGCCCTTTCCCGGCGATGAACCAAGCTTTCGCCTCGTGCATGTGGTGGGCGGACGCGCCATGATCGAAGACGAGGATGGATATTGGCTCGTCCAACGCGGCTCTCGTCTACCCGATGGCAGCCGCGTCTCTCAGATTGTCTGGAAAGACGGTCACTGGGAAATGGTCACGTCGCGTGAGCTGGTGGTCAAAGTTTCTGCAGAAGACGGGACGTAAGGCCCACACAAGACTGGCTGCCTAAAGTGCCATCAGGATGTTTGCATAGACCGAGAGACTTGCCTGATGCAGCCCGTCAACCTGTTTGATCTTGCCACCCAGCAGGCGAAGTGGCTTTCCGTTCGCCAGACGACGGTGGCCAGCAATGTCGCCAACATCAACACGCCCGGCTACAAGGCCCTTGAGGTGGAACCTTTCGAGAATGTCTTGAATGGTTCGCGCGTGGCCTTGACCAGCACCAATCCAAACCATCTGCAATTCGGGGCGACCAACGCCTCCTTTTCGGTGGACAGCACCGACGATCCGTCCGTTCTGCCGTCTGAAAACACGGTGAAGATGGAGGATGAACTGTCCAATGCAGGTGAGGTTCGCCGCTCCTTCGAGCTGAACACGGCCATCGTCAAGGCCTTCCACCGCATGTTGATGAACACGTCGAGAGGATAAGCCGTGGACCCCCTTTCCGCTTCTCTGAAAGTCGCCGCATCCGGTTTGCAGGCTCAGTCCGAGCGCATGCAGGTGGTTTCCGAAAATCTGGCGAACGCCAAATCCACAAGCGACATTCCTGGCGGAGATCCCTACCGCCGCAAGACCATCAGCTTCGTTGCCGAACTGGACCGCAATATCGGCGGCAGCGTTGTCGAGGTCGGGTCGATCGCCCGTGATCCCACCGAATTCACGCTCGAGTTCAATCCCGGCCACGAGGCAGCGGACGAGCGCGGCTACGTAAAGGTGCCGAATGTCAACGTCTTGATAGAGATGGCCGACATGCGCGAGGCCAACCGCGGCTACGAAGCGAACCTGCAAGTCATCAAACAGGCGCGCGAACTCATTTCCATGACCATTGATCTGATGCGGAGCCAGTCATGATTCCTCCCGTGGGCAGCATTGCCCCTTCGACATTGACGCAAGCCACCGGTCTCCAGCCGGCTCGTCAAGCCCCCACCTCCGAAACCGGAGAGGCTTTCAGCGCGATGCTGGGGCAAGCGGCGGCGGATACGGTGGCGAAATTGAACCATGCTGAAGGCGTCTCCATCCAGGCGCTGCAAGGCGAAGCAGAAACCCGGGAAGTGGTGGATGCGGTCATGAGTGCCGAACAGGCGCTACAGGCGGCGATTGCCGTTCGTGACAAGCTTGTCACCGCCTATCTCGACATCAGCCGAATGGCCATCTGAGGAGCCTGATTGATGAAAGCCCTGTCGATTGCCGCGACCGGTATGAGCGCCCAACAGCTCAATCTCGAAGTGATTGCCAACAACATCGCCAATATCAACACGACCGGGTTCAAGCGCGCCCGGGCCGAGTTTTCTGATCTGCTCTATCAGACAGAGCGCATGCAGGGCGTGCCCAGCCGCGCCAACCAGGCCATCATTCCCGAAGGCGCAAATGTCGGTTTGGGCGTCAAGGCTGCAGCAGTACGCAACCTGCATATCCAGGGTCCGATGAACAACACCGGCAACAAGCTGGATGTCGCGCTGGTCGGTAAAGGCTGGTTCGAGATTGAAGGCACTGACGGGGAGCCACTCTACACCCGTGCGGGCTCGTTCAACACCAATGCCACCGGTCAGCTCGTCACCACGCAGGGCTACAATGTAAATCCGGCGATCATTATCCCCGAGGACGCGGTAGAGGTGGTGATCAACAAGACAGGACAGGTTTTTGCGAGAATTGACGGCCAGGCAGAGCTCCAGGATCTGGGGCAACTGACCCTTGCAAACTTTGCCAATGAAGCAGGCCTCGACCCGATTGGTGACAATCTCTTCCGCGAGACCCCTGCTTCTGGTGCCGCCATCCAGGGCGTTCCGGGAGATCCCGGCTTTGCCGTCATCGAACAGGGCTATCTCGAAGGTTCCAACGTCGACCCGGTGAAGGAAATCACCGAGCTCATATCCGCTCAACGCGCTTATGAGATGAATTCAAAAGTCATCCGCGCGGCTGACGAAATGGCCGCAACCGTTACCCAGTCGATCCGGTAGGTTCGCATGAACAGACACTCCGTCGTCTCCGCTCTTATCCTGGCCCTGGCCAGCTTCTTTGCATTCGGTTTTCCGGCTGCAGCGCAGGAGCAGGCGGTGGTGTCCACGCGTGTCATCTACCCCGGCGAAACCATCTCCATCGACGCGCTCGACGAAGTATTCCTGCGCCGCCCCCCGCGCGGCAACACGGCGATCGCTCGCATGCTGGAAGACATCGACGGGAAAGTCGCGCGGCGCACGCTCCTCCCGGGGCGCCTCATCCCCATCAGCTATCTGCGTGATGCCTATCTGGTGGAAACAGGCACCCCCGTCACTGTGACCTTCAGCGAAGGCCCCCTCGTCATTTCGCTGCGTGCCGTTCCGCTCCAGGCAGGTGCTGCCGGCGACATGATCCGGTTGCGCAACATCGAGAGCGGTCGCACGTTCACGGGCGTGGTGCTTGCGGACGGAAGCGTCCAGGTCGGAGCCATATGATGCGCCGTCTGTTCCTCTCCATCCTTTTGGCGATGGCGTTCAGCCTGCCGGCCGGCGCCGCATCGCGCATTAAGGATATCGCGATGCTGCAGGCGGCACGCGACAATCAGCTTGTCGGCTATGGTCTGGTCATCGGTCTTCAGGGAAGCGGCGACAGCCTGCGCAACTCGCCATTCACCGAACAGTCCATGCGTGCAATGCTCGAGAATCTTGGCATCGCCTCGGAAGGTGGACGCGCACGTGCGAAGAATGTGGCTGCCGTTATCGTGACCGCAAACCTTCCGCCCTTCGTGCAGTCGGGCGCACGGATTGATGTCAGCGTCTCCTCGCTTGGCGATGCGACGTCGCTTGCCGGCGGTACGCTGGTGATGACACCCCTTCGCGCCGCCGATGGCGAGATTTACGCGGTGGCACAGGGGTCCGTGATCGTTTCCGGTTTCAGTGCCCAGGGGCAGGCAGAAACACTCACGCAGGGCGTACCCACCTCCGGACGTGTGCCTAATGGCGCTATCATCGAACGCAAGGTCGAGGCCTCCATGTCCGATAGCGCCAGCCTTGTCCTGCAGTTGCGCAATGCGGATTTCTCAACGGCCGTGCGCGTTGCAGACGCAATCAACATGTATACCGGCTCCCGTTTCGGCGCGCGGCTCGCCAATGAAGAAGATGCCCGCACCATTCGGATCCGCAGGCCCAAGGGTATTTCCTATGCCCGCTTCTACGCCGAGATCGAAAATCTAATGGTCGAGTCCGACGGCCCGGCCCGGGTCGTCGTCGACGAGCGCACCGGCACCGTGGTCATCGGCAATGACGTGCGTATCTCCCGGGTTGCCATCAGCCACGGTACACTCACCGTGCGCATCACAGAGACGCCACGTGTGGTTCAGCCGGAACCGTTCTCGCGCGGAGAGACAGCGATCGAACCTTTCACCGAAATTGAGGCCGATCAGCCAGATGCCAATGTGGCCCTGCTGGACGGCCCCAACCTGCAAACTCTTGTCTCCGGCCTCAACCGGCTGGGCGTGAAGCCCGACGGCATCATCGCCATTCTTCAGGGCATCAAGTCCGCTGGCGCGCTGCAGGCCGAACTCGTGCTGCAATAAGGTGCACCGCATGTCACGCAGTATTCGATCGAGAAAAATCACAACCGCCGCATTCGCGGGGCTCGTTCTCGCCACCCAGATTGTGCCACTCCATGCACTGGCGAACGATAATCCAACAACCATGAAGCCCGACGAAGTTGAGCGCTTCTGCGCAAACATTGCCGATGCAGCACGCGATCGCCGCTATTCCCTTCAGGCCATGGAACTGGAGAAGCTAAAAGGCGAAGTGGACGAGCGCATCGCCGCGTTGGAGCAAAAACGTGCCGATTACGAGGGTTGGCTCCAGCGCCGCAACATCTTTCTCGCGCAGGCCGAGGCCGGCATTGTGGAGATATATGCATCCATGCGACCCGACGCAGCAGCCGAGCGGCTCGCGGAAGTCCGCGTTGAGCTTGCCGCCGCCATCCTGATGAAGCTGGAGCCGCGCACGGCCGGCATCATCCTCAACGAAATGAACAGCAAGTCCGCAGCGACGCTGACGACCATCATCGCCAGCGCCGCGCGGCCGGAGGACCCGACATGACGTTCCGGCCCGTATTTCTCCTGCCGCTGGCGTTTGTTGCCGGTTGCTCTCAATCGCTCAAGGAGATCGGCAAAGAACCCGCCATGACCCAGGTGGGGGCGTCCATCGACCCGGAGGTGATGGCCGCTTACAACTACCCGAAGCGCCCGGCACCTGCGCTCACCCGTTACTCCCTCTGGGACGACAAGCAAAGCCGGCTCTTCACCGATCCGCGCGCGCTCAATGTCGGCGACATCCTGACAGTCGAAATATCGATCAACGACAAGGCCCGTTTCAAGAACGAATCCGAGCGTTCGCGCGATGTGGACCGCAGCCTGGGCCTTTCAGGCTCGTATTCTATCGGCGGCGCAGGCTCATCGGCCGCGCTCGACGGCAAGATCGGTTCCGGGACGTCGACAGCGGGCGGCGGCCAAACAGAGCGCTCGGAAAACATACGTCTCCTCGTAGCGGCGGTGGTTACACAGGTGATGTCCAACGGCAATCTGCGCATCCGTGGAACCCAGGAGGTAAGGGTCAACGCAGAGCTGCGTATCCTCACCATCGAGGGAATCGTGCGGCCAAGCGATATCGATCCGCAAAACATGATTTCCTACGAACGCATCGCCGAAGCGCGTATCTCCTACGGGGGCCGCGGTCGGATCAGCGAGGTACAGCAGCCACCCTACGGCCAGCAATTCCTCGATCAAGTGCTTCCATTCTAACCTCGGCGACGGAGCCTGAAGACGCATGGCGCTGCTTGAACAGCAACCTACCGAGAAAAAGGGACCGTCCCTCGTTGTCCAATTGGCGATGCTTTTGGTCATGTCGGCCCTTGCCGCCGGAACTGCTTGGTTTGCTGGCAGCTACTTGCAAAGCAGATCGGGCAGCGTCGAGGAACCCGCTGCAACGGCAGAGGAAAGCGTTGCCTCCGACCACGCTAATGACGAGGATGGCGCTGGCAAATCCCAGCCCGGCATCTTCATGATGGAACCCATCACCACCAACCTGGCTGAACCAAGTGAAGTCTGGGTGCGTGCAGAACTTTCTCTCGTGTTCGATGGCGAACCCGATCCGGTGATGGCCGCCGCCATTCATCAGGATCTCTTTGCCTATCTGCGGACGGTGAAGCTGCGCCAGGTGGAAACCGCCAGTGGCCTCCAGCATTTGCGCTCCGATCTTGCAGAACGCGCCAGCATTCGCAGCGAGGGTGCGGTCAAGCAAATCCTCTTCAGGGCCCTGTTGTTCGAATGAGACGTCTCGCTCTTCTGACCGCCGCTTCTCTTGTACCAACTGTTGCGGCGGCGCAATCCATCGATCTTGGTGCACTGACAGGCGCCGACGGCTCCACCATCGGCACGATCATTCAACTTTTCGGCCTTTTGACGATTTTGTCCGTTGCGCCGGGAATCCTGATCATGGTCACAAGCTTCACCCGCTTCGTGATCGCCTTTTCCATCCTACGCGCCGGCATGGGGTTGCCCACCACACCTGCGAACCTGATCCTGATCAGCCTATCCTTGTTCATGACCTTCTATGTCATGGCTCCAACCTTCGACAGAGCCTGGGCGGAAGGCATGCGTCCGCTCATGAACAACGAGATCAGCGAAGAAGTTGCGGTCCAGCGTATCGCCGAACCCTTCCGCGGCTTCATGGTCAACAATGTTCGCGAGAAAGATTTCGCGCTCTTCGCCGATCTGGCCGCGGAACGCGGCAATATAGACATCGACGTAACCGTAGAAACTGCAGATTTGCGGGTTCTTGTGCCCGCTTTCATGATCTCAGAGATACGTCGCGGTTTCGAGATCGGTTTTCTCATCGTGCTGCCCTTCCTCGTTATCGATCTGATCGTGGCGACCATCACCATGTCCATGGGCATGATGATGTTGCCACCGACGGTCGTCTCCCTGCCGTTCAAGATATTGTTCTTCGTCCTGATCGACGGCTGGAACCTGCTCGTCGGCAGCCTCGTCCGCTCTTTCGTTTAAAGGGCTTCGCGGCCCTACAATTCGTTTCTTCAGAAAAAACGCCACCCGACGAAATTCAGCCCGTCCATTATCCTTTTGGTAGGACTTTCCCGCGATAAATGCCTTCAAGCATGGCGGACAGATCTTACAACGGGATCAAGGGCATGAAGCCGCTCCGTCATACCGGTGAGCCCGGTATGTCCCTCGTTTGTTTTGTATTTCAGGGGCGTTTATCCCATGGCAAGTCTTATGACCAACGCGTCGGCAATGACGGCGCTGCAGACCCTCAACACCATCTCCAAAAACATGGCGACCACCCAGTCCCGCATCTCGACGGGCCTGCGCGTGAGCGAAGCTTCCGACAACGCTGCTTACTGGTCCATCGCGACTTCGATGAAGTCCGACAACAAGGCCCTTTCCAGCGTTCAGGATGCTCTGGGTCTCGGTGCCGGTAAAGTCGACACGGCCTACACGGGTATCAACGAAGTCATCGACACCGTCGACAAGATCAAGCAGAAGCTTGTCACGGCACGCGGTGCTTCGCAGGAAGACCAGCAGAAGATCCAGGGCGAAATCAACGCCCTCCAGGATCACATCACGTCGGTCGTCGGCAACTCCAACTACGCCGGCTCCAACATCATCCAGGACAACACCGATGTGAACATCGTAGCGTCCTACAACCGCAGCGGCGCGACCGTCACCATTGACGAAATCACGCTGACGGGTGCCAACGTTCTGGTGCTCGACGCGGCTGGCACGGCTGGTAGTGCAGCAAGCGTCGTTGCAGCGGCCCTGTTCGATGCTTCGGGCAGCCAGGTTGCCGACGGTGCAATCGATACCGCACTCGGCACCGTCGAAACCGCTCTCGCCTCGCTCGCCGACCAGGCAGCAGAACTTGGTGCGGCCAAATCGCGCGTCGATCTTCAGAAAGATTTCGTTGGCAAGCTTTCCGACGCAATCGAACGCGGTGTTGGCCAGCTGGTCGATGCGGACATGAACGAAGAGTCGGCTCGTCTGTCGGCCCTGCAGGTTCAGCAGCAGCTGGGCATTCAGGCGCTTTCGATCGCCAACTCCAATTCGCAGAACATCCTGTCGCTGTTCCGCTAATCGATGGATCCCGGCGCAAAAGCGCCGGTATCAATCCTTGACGGACGGGCCGCTCATACGAGCGGCCCGTCTTTTTTTTGATATTTGGAGCAACTGTTAACATCCATTAATCGCCTGTTAACCATGTGCATCTACCTATCGTTAACCATACCCGGCGCGAAAACGCGGTGCCACCGGGGGTGATTGAACAAAGAGGTGATCACGTGGCCAGCATAATGACCAACACTTCTGCGATGGTTGCATTGCAGAGCCTCAAGGCGACCAACAAGGCCATGGACGTGGTCCAGGGCCGCATCTCCACGGGCTACCGCGTTGCCGAAGCGAGCGACAACGCTGCCTATTGGTCCATCGCGACGACAATGCGTTCCGACAACAAGGCCTTATCGGCGGTGCAGGATGCGCTGGGCCTTGGGGCGGGCAAGATCGATACATCCTACACAGCCATGAACAATGTGCTTGAAGCCGTGGATGCGATCAAATCCAAACTTGTGACAGCACGCGGCGCCAGCGCGGAAAACCAAGGCAAAATCCAGGCCGAGATTGACATTCTGCTTGACCATATCAAGAGCGCCGCCACCGGTGCGAGCTATGCCGGGACCAACATACTGGCGACCGACGACACCGGAAATATTGAGGTGGTATCCTCCTACAACCGCTCGTCAGCCGGCACTGTCACCGTTGACACGATTAAGATCGACATTGCCAGTGTGAAGCTCTTTGCTGCGGGCGGACTTCCCGGCGGTCTCGCCGATGACATCATGCTCATCGACATCGTGACCAATGGAACAGATGCTGACATCGACGGTTATCTGACGGATGTCGAGACTGCACTCTCTAACATGTCCAACGCCGCCGCCGATCTCGGCGCAGCAAAGACCCGCCTCGATCTGCAGAAGGATTTCGTTTCCAATCTGATGGACTCCATCGAGCGCGGGGTCGGCCAGCTTGTCGACGCCGACATGAACGAAGAATCGACGCGGCTTCAAGCCCTACAAGTTCAGCAGCAGCTCGGCATCCAGGCGCTTGCCATCGCCAATCAAAACGCACAGAGCATCCTCTCTCTCTTTCAATAACTCGCAGTCTTAAATCCAGGCAGCTTTCCCATGGGGTCGCATCGCGACCCCATTTCATTTTCGCACAAGCTTCGGCGTCTAGTCTCCCGGACACAACTCGTATGGGAGCATTGGGCGTTGCCTGAGCAGATTCAGACCGTCGTTGAAAACCTGAAAAGCCTCGGGCCTCGCCGGCTTGCCCTTCTGGGAGGCATGCTGGCCCTGGTCATGGCCGTCATCGTTGCCGGTGCGGCCTATCTCAACAGGCCCGCCTACGAAACTCTGTATGTCGGGCTCGATCGGTCCGATGTGAACCAGATTGGGCTGGTGCTGGGCGAAGCAGGCATCGGATTTGATGTCGTTTCGGACGGCACGGCCGTCCTGGTACCTGCCGGAAAAACTGCACAAGCGCGCATGTTGCTGGCTGAGAAAGGGCTGCCAAGCAGCACCAATGCCGGCTACGAGCTCTTTGACAATGTCGGCTCTCTGGGGCTCACGACCTTCATGCAGCAGGTGACTCGCGTTCGAGCTCTTGAAGGCGAAATCGCCCGCACCATCCAATCGCTTGCCGGCATTAAGGCTGCACGGGTTCACATCGTAATGCAGGAACGCGGCACATTCCGTACGGAAGAACGCCAGCCCTCGGCATCCGTCGTCATTCGGGCATCCAGCCTTGATGCAACAAACGCAGCCTCGTCGATCCGCTATCTCGTCGCAGCCGCCGTCCCCGGTCTGGATGCAGAAAAAGTGACCGTTCTCGATTCGACCGGCACGCTCCTGGCCGCTGGCGACGATCCGTCCAACAGTACAGCGCAACGCTCCATAGGCGTGGAACGCACGGTAGAGAACCAAATCGAGCAGAACATTCGCCGCGCTCTTGCACCCTATCTGGGCCCTGACAATTTTCGTGCCAGCGTCAAGGCAGATGTGAACACCGACGCCCGTCAGATCGAAGAGGTCATTTACGACCCGAACTCGCGCGTCGAACGATCGGTTCAGGTGGTCCGTTCCAGCGACAGCGCCAATCGCGAAACAGCCGTTCAGCCGACTTCTGTAGCACAAAACCTTCCCGAGGATGACACTGCAGCCACAGCAGGCCCAAAATCCTCCGAGGAAAGTGAGCGCCGGGAGGAAACCACCAATTACGAACTGAACACCAAACGCATCGCCACCACGAGCAACGGTTTCAGCGTCGACAAGATGTCGATTGCCGTGGTGGTGAATCAGGCAAGGATCCTGGAGATCCTCGGCCCCAACGCCACCCCCGAGCAGATCAATGCACGGATCGCCGAGATTCAAAGTGTCGTCGCCTCAGCTACCGGCTTTAACGAAACCCGCGGTGACGTGATCAATGTTTCATCAGTCGAGTTCATCGACGGCCTTGACGGAACACCCATGCCCGAAACCGGCATTCTCGATGCCGTCGGGCAGCATACTGGAACTCTCATCAACGCAGCCGCCTTCATCCTCGTCGCGTTTCTCGTCACCTGGTTCGGCCTCAAGCCCATCGGGGCCAACCTCATGCGGCCGGCGATCGCTTCAGGGGCCGCTTCCGACGACATGCAACGGGCACTGCCCAATCCTGCAGAAGAGCAGGCACGCCTCACCGACGGCGGGTACTCCGATCCAGCGTTCGAGGAAGACGATACATATGGAACGCATCGGCTTAAGATTCGTCCCGCTCCACAAGAACGCTTGGCTCGGATGGTCGACCTCAACGAGGAGCGCACCGCCCACATTCTTCGCAAATGGGCGCGCGCCGAGGCGGAGGCCGGTTGATGTCTCCCTCCCTTTCGCTCTTCGACGCCTTGCCAGACTTCGGCACCCCGATCCCGCCCGTCTCACCACCCAAGGCGGAGAGCAAACGGTTCAATTCCCTCTCTGAACGCCTGGAGCCCCCTGCGAAGGATGCTGTCCCTCCATTGCAGACTCAGCTTGACGAGATGATCACGGCAGCGGAAGCGGCCCTGGCAGAGAAGCTCGCGCAAGAACATGCTGTGGCTCTCCAACAGGAACGTGAACGGCACGCTGAAGAGCTCGAGGCACTGCGCAATCAACTGGGTGACACAGTGGGTCAGGCGATCAACAACCGTTTTGCTGCGCTGGAAGATGATCTGGTGACACTGACCTCGCAAGCCACAACACGGATTCTCGGCGGTGTTCTGACGGAGGATCTGCAGAAGCGATCGATCGTGGAGCTGGAGCGCGTGATACGCAATGCGATCGATGATCGGGAAACCTTGCGCATCCGGGTCAGCGGTTCGCCCGCTCTGTGGGAAAGTCTGAAAGCGGGGCTCGGCGAGAAGGCGCGCCATGTCGATTTTGCGGAGGCACCCGGCTTCGACCTCAGCATCTCGGTCGATGAGGAACTCTTTGAAACCCGGCTCACGGAGTGGTCGGAAACACTTGCAGGATTGATCTCATGAGCGTTGCGGAAGACGAGGATCGCGCCTCGGAGATCATTATCGTTCGTCGCGGCGGCGGCGACGAAGACGAGGGCCATCATGGTGGGGCATGGAAGATCGCTTTTGCGGATTTCATGACCGCCATGATGTGCTTTTTCCTGGTGATGTGGCTTATCAACGCGACCGACGAAGATACCAAAACCGCGCTTGCAAGTTACTTCAACCCCGTGCAGCTCATTGATCGCAACACGAGCAGCAAGGGTCTTGAGGACGTCGACGGTGATCCGGTCGACAGCGCGCCCAACGATGTAGAGGATGATGCACCAGGTGCACCATCGGAGAACAAGGATCAGACATCCGGCCCGATGAGTTTTGAAAATTCGGTTGGCCAGTCGGACATCCAGAAACTGTCTGACGAGAACCTGTTCTCTGATCCGTATGCCGTGCTTGCCGAAATCGCATCCAACACCGACACGATGCAGAACATTTCTCAAAAAGGGGATGGAGGCGCACAGATTGCGGGCCCCTCCTCCGGCGCATCCGGAGGAGAATCCTACCGCGATCCATTCGCACCCGATTTCTGGTCGCAGCAGGTCGCGCGACCGCAGATAGGTGTTCAGGGGGATCCCGACAATGCACGTGAAAACCCTGCTGGAACCGATGCCGATCTCCCGAGCAATGGCACCAATCCGCCACCAGCCGCGGCTCGGGAAATAGCCGAGGCAGAGGCCGGAACCGAAATCGCTCTGGAGCCGGTTCGCGAGGTCCAGCCCCTCAAACCTCTGGAGCGGGAAGACGTTGCCACACAGGCAACCACTCCTCCTGAAACATCACAGAGTAGCGAGAGCGATGCCGCGGAAGCGTCCGCCGAGCCTCCTGCACAAGATGCGTTGGAAAGAGGTGAGCAGCTGGCCGAAAAGATCCGATCCCAGCTTGCTGCACAATTTGCCGGAACACCGCTTGAGAGCTCCATATCCGTCGTAGCAACCGACGAGGGCGTGCTTGTTTCGATCACCGACGATCTTGAAAACGGCATGTTCCCGGTAGGGTCCGCGGTACCGCAGCGCGAGCTCGTTCTCGCCATGGACAAGATCGGTCAGACCTTGAGCGAGCAGTCGGGCAGGGTGAGTGTGCGCGGCCACACGGACGGGCGCCCCTTCCGCAGCGAGACTTACGACAACTGGCGTCTGTCCAGCGCGCGCGCTCAGGCGGCTTACTACATGCTCGTGCGGGGTGGGCTGGATGAGTTGCGCATTCAGCAAGTGGCAGGCTTCGCCGACCGCAAGCTGAAGGTGCCGGAAGATCCCTACGCCAGCGCCAACCGTCGCATCGAAATCCTTCTGGAAGTGCCGCGATGAGGGCAGTTGCACGTTTCGCCGCCATTCTGTTCACTGGTCTTGTCTTCGAGACTGGTGCCCAGGCGGCTTCCATGCAGCCCTATCAAATGGTCCGCTCGCTTCAGCGGGTTCAAGACCGCATAGCAGGTGGCGATCATGCGGCCCTGCCCATGCAGCAGAAACTCCTCGGCATCATAGACAACCGCATACGCAAAGCCGACCCTGAGGATTTCTCGGATCCGCGGAACCTTCAGGCCCTGCTGATATACGGATTAAGCGGCGGCAATCCCAAAACGCTCGAACTGCTCTTCTCCAAACTCACTTTGGGTGCCCAAGAGACCCGGCTCGGCGAAGCAATAGTTCGCTACGCGCATGGGGATTTCACCGCTGCACGGTCAATGCTGCAGGAGATCGACCCCAAGTCTCTCCCCCCGGAAGTAGGGCCGCCCGTCGCTCTCGTCAGCGCCACAGTGACAGCGCGGGACAACCCGCTTTTTGCGATTCGCATGCTCGATGAGGCCCGTCTTCTCAGTCCAGGGACCCTCATAGAGGAGGCGGCCCTACGGCGAAGCATCCCGCTCGCCGCCGCCCTCAAGGACACCCAACGGCTTGCCCGGGCATCGGAACAATATGTCCGGCGCTTTCTGCGCTCGCCCTACGCCACGCAGTTTGTCGACACATTCGTGGCCGCTGTCGTGGAATTGCACGACACTGTCGATCCTTCCATGGTCGACGAAGTCACCGCACAGATGTCGGACGAACAGGCGAGGATCGTGTATCTGCGGCTTGCCCGCAAAAGCGCCATCGAGGGCTATGAGCGGCTCCTCGCCTTCGCTTCTCAAAAGGCCATGGCTTATGGTCGTAACGCAGACGGTGGCAACGATCCACGAGCCGTTCTCTACGCCAACATGGCTTCTGTCAGTTCGGACAATGTGAACGAGGTCCTTGTTGCCCTAACCGGCATTGATCGCCATCGGCTCTCAAAAGCGGATCAGGAATTGCTCGATGCGTCCGTCGCCATAGCCAAGGCAGTTCTTGACGAACCCCGACACACCTCAGCTGTCGCCATGGACTCCGAACCGGAACTCGTGGATGCGCGCCTCCCGGACGAAGAATTTTCCGAACATGACAACAAGAGTGCTGAGATCGCCGATAGCTCAACCTCACTTATCGCTCAGGAGGCCGCTATGCCTGTCGTTTCCGGCGAAACCGTGCATGACGAGGCCGATAGCTATCTGAAGGAAATGCGCAGCAAACTCGACGACATTGATGCACTGCTTGGAAAGGAACCCGGACAATGAATCCTGCCATCAGCCGGAGTTTGCCGACCAGCCTGCAGCCGCTGGACAAAGGGCCCCAGAAACGGACGGGCGGAGAGCCATTATCGTCCGCCTTCGAGGAGGCGCTGTCGGAAACTCCAAACACCAAGGGCGACAGCGAGAAGAAATCCAGCGAGGAAGCCACAGACTGGAAGCCGATACGTTGGACGCTCGCCGAAGGATTGGGTGCCCGAAAAGAGCCCTCCGGCGATGAAGAACCGCCAAATGAAGGCAGCGAACCGACGCTGCTCCCCGAGGCGCTTTTTTCCCGGCAAGGTCCATCCGTGTCCAATGACATGAGCGGAGAGACAGGCTTTGTCGACGGTGACGAAAGAACGGCTGATACGGCGCGCGAACTTCTGAGCGACGAGGACGGCCGTGCAGTGGACTCCGGTGGGAAACCGGAGGCCGCGCCCCTGGTTTCCGAAGACGCCCCTGTTGCGCCACAAATGGCTTCAGCCCAACCTCTTGTTCAGGCGAATGAACGGACCCGGGAACGCATGGTGCCAGCCAGACCGTCAGACAAGGCCGAGCAATCTCTACCTGGGCTGGCTAAGGCATCCGAGAAAACCGCTTTGTCTGTCGGTGACAAGCCGTCCACACCGGCAGCCATCGAGCAGGCAACCAAACAACTGGGCAAGCCCGATGCGGCACTCCGAGGCCTTGGCGGCAACGAGGGGCCTGGGCGTGAGAATGGCCACCAGCAACAACAGGAAATCCGCGTTGTCTCCATCCAGCGTGCGCCTGCCCCTGCCCCCACTGTTGGCGGCGACCCGAACCCTCTGACCTCGCGCGCCGGAACGAGTGAAGCAGCACAGTTGCAGGCCAGCCAGCAGGGCGAAGCCGGAAAGATGGTGCAGACCCTGAAGATCCAGCTTCAACCGGCCGAGCTCGGAACGGTGACGGCCAAGCTGCGTCTCGTGGGCGAACAATTGATGGTTGATCTGCAGGTCGAAAGCACCGAGGCGCGCCACCGGCTCAGCACCGACAGCGAGTCCATCGTGAAAGCGCTGCGCTCACTCGGCTACGACATTGACCGGGTGACCGTTCAACAATCCGCTCCCGGAGGTCAAAGCAACACCGCGACCGGCGGCAACACGCGCGATGGAGCATTCCAGTCTATGAGCGACAGCCGTGGCGAAGGTGATCCTTCGCGAGGAGCCGGCGGCGACCGCTCCACCCGCGAGGAGGCCCGCAATGGCGGCCGGCAGGCACAGGACACCGCCGATGCGTCTCATAACGGCCTTTATATTTAGCTTTTCTGCGTTGGCTGGCAGCGCCCAGGCTGCCGGGAATGCCTGCGAGGGTGAAATCCTCCGCGCGGCAGAACGTTACCAGGTCCCCCCCGGCATTCTTTATGCCGTTGGATTGACGGAAACCGGGGTGAAGGGAAGCTTGCAGCCTTATGCGCTGAACATCGAAGGCAAGGCCGTCTTCGCCCGCAACGCGACGGATGCAATACGCACCTACGAGCGCGCCCGAAGCGAAGGCAAGAAACTGATCGATCTGGGCTGCATGCAAATCAATCATCACTACCATGGAGAGCAATTCAAAAACTTGCGCTCCATGCTGGATCCGCGTCAGAATGTCGATTATGCCGCCCGGTTTTTGGTTCAGCTCAAGCAACGCCACGGCTCCTGGTCGATGGCCGTCGCACGCTATCATGCGGGCCCCAACAACGATCCCGCACAAAAACGGTACGTTTGCCGAGTGATAGCCAACATGGTCGCCACAGGCTTTGGAGCCTGGACACCGGAAGCACGACAATTTTGCAATCAGTGATTGAACTCTCGCTTTCAACGAGGCTCAGCAAGCCTGCCCGACAGACTCCCCAATATTGACTCCTGAGATTTCACAGTTGTGCGTGATTCGCCCGACCAGTTACCACTTGATACATAAGTTGATTCGGAGGGCGGACCGGTGATTGTCGTGATAGACGAGCGTGAGTTGGTGACTGAAGGTTATCACTCACTTTTCAATCGTGAAGGAGTTGCGAGCGCGGGGTTCGCACCGGACGAATTCGGAGAATGGGTCGAGACTGTCCCTGACGATGAACTCAAGGCGGTCAGTGCATTCCTGCTCGGCCAGTGTGATGGCGGCAACATCCGGGCCCAGCGCATTCGCGAGCGCTCCACCGCCCCCTTGATTGCTCTCAGTGAACGCAATTCGCTTGATGACACATTGCGCATGTTCGAGTGGGGCGTCGACGATGTCGTCCGCAAGCCGGTTCACATCCGCGAAATCCTGGCACGCATCACGGCGATTCGTCGTCGCGCCCAACAGGAGACGGAGACGTTCACGGAAATTGGCGCCATGCGGATTTACTTCGACGGGCGCGACCCGGAAATCGAGGGGCAACCGCTTCCCCTGCCACGCCGTGAACGCCGGATCTTGGAATATCTGGCGAGCAACCCCACGCGCCGGGTGACCAAAACGCAGATATTCAACGCCATCTATGGCATCTTCGATGAGGATGTCGAAGAGAACGTGGTCGAGAGCCACATAAGCAAATTGCGCAAGAAGCTTCGCGAGAAGCTCGGGTTCGATCCCATCGATTCCAAGCGCTACCTTGGCTACCGGCTGGCGGACACCTGATCCGCCAGGTTTTTTTTCCTTCAGAAAGCACTACCACCAGTTTCACGCAAGTCACGCCTCCTACCTTGTCCGTGATCGGCGTAGACTATGAGGAGACTTCCGATGGGCCTTTACGGCATGATGCGTACCGGTGTTTCCGGCATGGCGGCACAATCCAACCGGTTGTCCACCGTCGCCGACAACATCGCCAATTCCAGCACCAATGGTTACAAGCGCGCGAAAGCGGAGTTTTCCTCGCTTGTCCTGCCGTCCTCTGGCGGCTCTTACAACTCCGGCGGTGTCACGACTTCGATCCGCTATGAAATTTCCAAATCCGGTCCACTGCAGTACACCACATCCGGAACGGACCTTGCTATCGAGGGCAACGGCTTCTTTGTCGTTCAGGGCACCAATGGCCAGCCCTTTCTCACGCGGGCCGGCTCATTTGTCCCCAATGCAGATGGCGAACTCGTCAACGCCGCGGGCTATAAGCTCATGGGTTACAGCTATGCCAACGGTGTCCCAGCGGTCACCGCAAACGGATATGCCGGGCTCGAAGCCGTAACAATCGCGCAGTCGGAACTGGTGGCAACTCCATCGCGCAACGGCACCCTCACGGCCAACCTTCCCTCAAGTTCAGATGTGGTTGCGGCGGCAGACCTGCCTTCAGCCAACGCGGCCACCGCCCAATACACGCACAAGACCTCGCTCGTGGCCTACGACAATCTCGGCGGCAAGCAATTGCTCGACGTGTACATGACAAAGACAGGCGCGGACACTTGGGAAGTTGCGGTATACGACCGCGCAGATGCGGCACCCAACACGTCGTTCCCATACGCAAATCCGGCATTGGCGACCACGACGCTCACGTTCGATCCGACCAATGGTAAACTCGATGGCGCGAGCCCCACAGATATCGCTCTGACCGTGCCTGGCGGCGACACGCTGACCATCGATCTTTCCGACATGACTCAGCTCGATACCGGCTTTTCGGTAACCGGCGAAGTGGACGGAAGCGCCCCCTATGCGATTGACAGTGTCGAAATCTCCGAAGACGGCACAATCTTCGCGCAATACGCAGATGGCTCCAGGCGAGCTCTGTACCGTATCCCACTTGCCAATGTGCAGAGCCCCGATCAGTTGAAGGTCATCACCGGCAACGTTTTCTCCGAAAGCGCCGATTCAGGCGGCGTGCAGCTCGGCTTCTCCGGGACCGGGGGGCTCGGCAAGGTGACACCAGGAGCTGTCGAGCGTTCGAACGTCGACATCGCCACCGAGTTGACAGACATGATCGAAGCTCAGCGCAACTACACAGCCAATTCGAAATCGTTTCAGACAGGTTCCGAACTAATGGAACTTCTGGTCAATCTGAAGCGCTAAGCGTGGGTTTCCGGAACCGGGGAGTGGAAGAACGTAAATGTCCCTGACATCTGCACTGAACATTGCGCAGACTGCGCTTTTCAACACCTCGCGCCAGACCACCGTTGTGTCTCGCAACGTTTCGGAAGCCAGCAATCCGGACTACGCGCATCGCAGCGCGCTTCTGTCCAGCATGGCCCCAGGCGCGCGCGTCGTTCAGATCCGACGCGCGGCCGACGAAGTTCTCTTCAGACAAAATCTCTTCGCGATCTCTGCCTGGCAGGGACAAAAAGCGATGTCTGGCGGTCTCGACACCATGCGTCTCACCGTCAATGGCGTTGACGATGCAAACGCACCGGCGACCGCGATCAGCAAATTGCAGGAAGCCCTGCAACTCTATGCGGCCACGCCGTCCAACACCACGCTCGCAGAGAGCGCGATGCAGGCGGCAAATCAGGTGGTGCGGTCGCTCAATGACGGTGCCAGATCCGTACAGAACTTCCGGGCCGATGCAGATCGGGATATCGCAACTGCGGTTGACGATCTCAATTATCTTCTGGGCGAATTCGAAACCGTCAACACAGAGATCGTGAACGGAACGCGAAGCGGCCGCGACGTGTCGGACGCTCTGGATCGTCGAGATGCGCTTCTTAAGAAGATTTCCGAATATGTCGCCGTATCGACAACAACGCGCTCAGGCAACGACATGGTCATCGTTACCGCCGATGGCGCCACCTTGTTCGAGACCATACCCCGGCCTGTTACGTTCACTCCGAACACGAGTTACGGGCCGGGTACGACCGGGAATTCGGTCTATGTAGATGGTGTGCCGTTGGTGCCCGGCGTGGGTGGCAACACGAGCGCCAAGGGTTCGATAGCAGCAGCACTGCAGTTGCGCGACGAGACCGCGCTACAGATGCAGCGCCAACTCGACGAGGTCGCACGCGGTCTGATCACGGCCTTTGCCGAGACCGATCCCAGCGGCACTCAGCCCGACATGGCAGGACTATTTACATGGGCGGGGGGACCGGGAATTCCGCCCGCGGGCACGCTCATCGATGGGTTGGCCGGTGCGATCCGCATCAACGCTGCATTCGATAAGAGCGCCGGCGGAGACCCGTCGCTCCTGCGTGATGGCGGTGCCAACGGCGCAGCCTATCTGCATAATACAAGCGGCGCGGCATCCTATTCGGATCTGCTCCTTAGCTACTCCCAACGCCTCGACGAGCCAATGGCATTTGACCCTTTGGCAGGTCTCGACACAAACCGCAGCGTGACAGCCTTCTCGTTCGATTCCGTAGGCTGGCTGGAAGCGAGCCGCAAAGAGGCGGCCAGCGGAGCTGAAGGCAAGGAAGCATTGGTGGTACGCACGGCCACCGCACTTTCGAATGCAACTGGCGTCAATGTCGACAATGAAATGGCGTTGCTGCTCGATCTCGAAAATGCCTACGAAGCTTCAGCACGGCTCATCGCCGTGATTGACGAAATGCTCTCCACGCTGATGCAGGCTACAGGGTAGAAAGACCGACCATGAAAACCTCCTTCATCTCATCGCTGGCCATGTCGCAGTCGCTGCGGTACCAGACCATGCGCATGCAGGCTGAATTGGCCGAAAGACTGAAGGAGTCGCAAACCGGACGACATGCTGATGTCGGCGTCGCACTCGGCGCCCATGCAGGTCGCAACCTTTCAATGACCCGCAGCATCGATCGTCTGAACGGCCTCGTCGACGCCAATGCGATCGCCGCCAACCGACTTTCAGCAACGCAGAACGCGATGACGCAAATCGGCGATCTCGGACAGAGCCTACTTGCATCGCTGACCGCAGCGAAATCCGATATCGATCAGGTCTCTGTGTCTCAGGCGGAAGCCGAACGCGTATTGAAATCGATGACTGGCATACTCAACACCAATCTGAATGGTGAGTATCTGTTCGCTGGCATCAACACCGACGTCAAGCCGATGTCCGATTTCCACGATCCGGCCTCGCCAGCCAAAGCTGCATTCGATGCAGCCTTTGTGGCGAAGTTCGGCTTTGCTCAAAATGATCCTGCAGCGGCAAGCATCACGGCGGCCGACATGGACGACTTTCTCACCAATTTTGTGGAACCCCAATTCCTCGGCGCAGGCTGGGAAACCGATTGGTCGAGCGCATCCAGCCAGAAAATTACAAGCCGCATCACCCTGAATGAGACCGCGGAAACGTCGCTGACTGCCAACGAGACCGGCATACGCAAGTTGGCCATGGTTGCAGCCACGATCTCCGACCTTCTCAATGGCTCTCTGGGCGAGGAAGCGCGCGATGTACTTTATGACCGGTCGCTCACGCTCGTTGGTGAAGCCGTCGCCGAGATCGCGAATGCACAAGCTCAGGCGGGAATTGTCGAGAATCGCGTCTCCGCGGCTAGCGAGCGGCTTTCCGCGCAGGTTGATCTCTTCACGACACTCATCAAGGACAGCGAAGGCGTGGATCCCTACGAGGCAGCGACACGGGTAAATGACCTGAGAGCGCAACTAGACGCATCATACGCGCTAACTGCGCGCCTTCAGCAGCTCAGCATCTTGAACTATCTGCGATAACCAACAGACAGCCGAACCAAACGAACGGGAAGCACATGTACCAGTTTTCCTACAGCGAAGTTCAGACAGACTCGCTTGCCGACGCCCGAGATCGGGAGGAACAGGTTCTGAGCCGTTCGATCGATCTTCTTCAGGCCGCGCGCGAAAAGGGCCCGAACTCGCAGGAAACAGTGGAAGCGATCCACTTTATGATCCGCGTCTGGACTGCCTTTATCGATGATCTTGGCAACCCGGACAACGAGCTACCCAAGGAACTCAGGGCCAATCTGATTTCCATCGGCTTATGGCTGTTGCGGGAAGGGGAAGAAGTGCGTCAGGGACGGTCGCAGAACCTTGATGGCCTTATCGAGGTGTCGCAGATCATCCGCGACGGCATTCAGCAATGACCACTTTAAAAATATCGCTCAAAGCCAACGAGAAGATCTACGTCAACGGCGCCGTCATCAAGACCGACCGGAAAGTGACGCTCGAATTCCTCAACAACGTTCAGTTCTTGCTTGAGAACCACGTCCTTCAGGCGGAAGATGCCCACACACCCCTGCGCCAACTGTATTTCACGGTTCAGATAATGTTGATCACGCCGGACAATGCAAATGACGCGCGCCAACTCTTTGGCCAGCTCCTCCCCAAACTCCTAAACAGCTTCACAAGCGAGCGAATTCGTGCCGGCTTGAAGCATGTGGAAGAGCTCGTAACAAACGGTCAAGTTTATGACGCCCTGAAGGAAATCCGTGCGCTCTATCCCGTCGAAGACGAGATCATGACCCAGAATAATCAACTGGCCCGCAGCGAGCCCGTCACTGCCATTGCAGGAGAGTAAGCCATGAACGTGGAAGCAGCATCAGCCACGCAGACCTACAGCAACGGCACTCAGCAGACGGCAGCACCGCAGACCGTCGATTACCAGGCATTCCTACGCCTTCTGGTCGCTGAGATGAAAAACCAGGACCCTACGAGCCCGATGGAGTCTACCGATTATGTGGCCCAGCTCGCCACATTTTCCCAGGTCGAGCAGTCAGTCCAGGCGAACGCCAAGCTGGATCAGATTTTGCAGGCCTCTGCGCTTGCCCAGGCCGGCAGCCTCGTGGGCCGGGAAATCACCTCCGCCGACGGGGAAATCACCGGCAAGGTGGCCGAGGTGCGCCTCTATAGCGATGGCGTGATGGCCGTTCTCGAAAGCGGCGACAAGATTCCCGTCGGACCCGGTGTCGTGATCCGCTGAACAATGAATGAAGCTGACGCTCTCGACATTGTCCAATACGCGATCTGGACGGTTCTGGTCGCCTCCAGCCCGGCAGTGATCGTTGCCATGGTGGTCGGCGTCGGCATCGCGCTTGTACAGGCTCTAACGCAGGTGCAGGAAATCACCCTCACTTTCGTTCCCAAGATCGTGGCAATCCTCGTCGCTGTCGCCTTCTCCGCCCCCTTTGTCGCGTCGCAGATTTCCGGATTCAGCAACGTCATTTTCCAGCGGATCGAAGGCGGCTTCTAGTCCCTTCCCTGTCCCCCTCTCCTCTTTCACGCAAGTTTGAGACGCTAGCTTCCACGCACGGACGTGCAAACGCGTCCTGAATCGAGCGGGAAGACCGGCATGGCGTTGAGCGAAGCAATTACAGGCACAGAGACCCGGAAGCACGGCCGCGACGTGGGCTTTGCTATCGGCATCGTCATCATTCTGGCGGTGCTCTTCCTGCCCATCCCGGCGTTTTTGATCGATGTCGGCCTCGCTTTCTCCATCGCGCTTTCTGTGCTGATCTTGATGGTCGCACTGTGGATTCAGAGGCCACTGGATTTTTCCTCCTTCCCCACCATCCTGTTGATCGCGACGATGCTGCGGCTTTCGCTCAACATCGCCACGACCCGCGTGATCCTGTCCGAAGGTCATGAAGGAGCGAATGCGGCCGGCTATGTGATCGGCGGCTTCTCGCGCATGGTTATGAGCGGCGATTTTGTCATCGGCCTCATCGTCTTCATGATCCTGGTGGTGGTCAACTTCGTTGTCATCACCAAGGGTTCGACGCGTATTGCCGAGGTCGGCGCACGTTTCACCCTAGACGCCATACCCGGCAAGCAGATGTCTATCGACGCCGATCTATCTGCCGGCACGATTGACGACAAGGAAGCGCAGCGCCGCCGTGCCGAACTTGAGGAGGAAAGCTCCTTTTTCGGCGCGATGGACGGTGCCTCGAAATTCGTGCGCGGCGATGCGATAGCCGGTCTCATCATCACCGCCATCAACATCGTGGGTGGCATCGCAATCGGCTATGCACGCCACGATATGAGCATCGGCGAAGCCGCAGACGTCTTCACAAAGCTCTCTGTTGGCGACGGCCTGGTCTCGCAGATCCCCGCACTCATTGTCTCTCTGGCGGCCGGTCTGCTCGTGTCCAAAGGCGGCACACGTGGCTCCGCGGATCAGGCGGTGTTCGGACAGCTCAGCGCCTATCCACGCGCACTTTTCGTGGCGGCGATGCTTCTGACCGTGCTCGGCCTTGTCCCAGGCCTTCCCCTTGTTCCCTTCGTGGCACTGGCAGGCATCCTGGGCGGTATCGGATATGCCTTGCCTCGCCGGGCTCGCCAACGACGTGAAAAGGAGAACGAGGCGCAACGACAGGAACAGCTCTCCCAGGAAGAGGAAGAGCGCAACTCCGTCAGATCCTCGCTGAAGACCGCAGAGATTGAACTCCTAATCGGCAAACAGCTTTCGACGCGGCTTCTGGCATCGCATCAGGAGCTCGCCTACCGCATGGGCAAGATGCGCAAGAAGTTCGCCGCTCAGTACGGTTTCGTGGTGCCCGAGGTGCGTTTGACCGATGACTACTCGATCCCCCCGAAGAGCTACCGCATCAAGATCCACGGCACTGTGGTGACGGAATATCAGATGCGCGTGGGAGAGCTTCTCGTGCTCGTCGGCAACAACCGGATGCCAGATATGCCTGGTGAAGAAGTCAAAGAACCCGCCTTTGGAATGCGGGCATTTTCAGTGCCGGAAATGTTTGCCGACGACCTGAAGCGCGAGCGATTTGCCTTCGCCGACAACATGTCGGTACTGCTCACGCATTTAAGCGAAGTGATACGCAACAATCTGCCGCAGCTCCTATCGTACAAGGATATGAAGGCGCTGATCGAGCGGCTCGATCCCGAATACCGCAAACTGGCCGATGAAATATGCTCTTCGCACATCACCTATCCCGGCCTGCAGGCGGTGCTGAAACTCCTTCTGGCCGAGCGTGTGTCGATCCGCAACCTACACCTGATCATTGAGGCCATCGCTGAGATAGCGCCGCATATCCGCCGCACTGAGCAGATCGTGGAGCATGTGCGGATCCGCATGGCACAACAGATTTGCGGAGACCTGACTGAAGGCAACACGCTCAAGGTCCTGAGACTCGGCGGACGCTGGGACCTCGCCTTCCACCAGGCGCTCAAGCGCGATGCCAAGGGCGAGATCCGTGAGTTCGACATCGATCCGCGGCAACTTGAGGAGTTCGGGCAAGAAGCGAGCACCGCCATTCGCAAGCATCTCGATGCCGGCGAACGTTTCGTTCTCGTCACTGCGCCCGAGGCGCGTCCCTATGTTCGCATGATCACCGAGCGCCTGTTCCCCACCCTTCCCGTGCTCAGCCATGTGGAGATGGCAAAAGGGGTCGAGCTCAGCGTGTTGGGTTCAATCTCCTGATGCCCGGGACCCACCTTCCCCGGCTGACTGCACCGGCGACCTGAGGTCATGCTGGAGACCCCGCTTCTGGCCGCCTTTCTTGCTTTCTGTCGCATTGGCGGCTGTTTCCTGTTCATGCCAGGCCTTTCTAGTGTCCGCGTGCCGATGCAGGTGCGGCTGTTTGCGGCCGTGGCGGCCACGCTCGCCTTGCTGGCGCATCTGTGGGATCTCATCACGCCACATGTTTCCGATGAACCTGGCCCCCTCTTCCTGCTGATTGCCTCCGAACTGGCCATCGGTGCGTTGATCGGCCTTATCGCCCGCTTCTACGTGCTTTCGCTTCAATTCATCGGCACTTCCATGGCGATGTTTTCGGGCTTCGGCATGGCCGCCGGTGGTACAGCCATCGAAGAAGCGGAGGCCCAACCGCCCCTGACGGCCCTTATCTCCCTATCTGCTCTGATGTTGCTTTTCGTTCTCGATTTCCATCATCAGATTATTCGCGCACTCGTTATTTCTTATGAGCTTGCACCGATTGAGGCTCTGTTCGACCCGCAATCGGCCCTGACCGACATAACCGATACGCTTTCGGATGCCTTTTTCGTGATGGTCCGGCTCGGCAGCCCTTTTCTCGCCTATGCGATATTGGTGAACCTTGCGATTGGTTTCATCAACAAGCTCACACCGCAGATCCCGATCTATTTTATCTCCCTCCCCTTCGTGATCACGGGGGGCATCATTCTTCTCTACTTCGCCATACCCTCACTGCTCAGCCTTTTTGCCGAGGGATTCTTCCCGATCTTCGAAGGACGCTAGCGATGCCGACACCCCGCCAGAAGCGTCTGCAGAAACTGGTTCTGGTCATGCAGCGTCTCAAGGATTTTCACCAAGCCCAGCACGCCGCGCACATGGCCGACGCCGCCGTGGCACAGGAAGAGGCAAAAGCCATAACCGAAACGCTCGATGCCGGAACGGACATGACAGCGCTGTTTCCGGAGCTTTATCATCGTCGCGTCGCCAATGCGCTTGAACGCAGCCGTGCAAGCGCCGAACGCGCCCGGCAGGAAGCGGAGCGCCTGTTGCAGGCCGATGCACGCGGAAACGCACTGGCCCGAGCCTATCGCGAGGCCAGTGATCTATCCGAACGCAATGCTGCGGACAAGGAACGTCTGGAGTTCATCGAGCGCCGGAAAACAAGCGGGGCTTAAGCCTCCCACAAGCTTGCTCTGAGAAGATGCTGCCTACGAAAACGAATGATGGAGGACGCCTTGGCGATATCGCCTCCAGGCGACATTGTCCTGAACGTTGCGCGCGCCGCCGACCCCACCAAAGCTGCAGCCGCAAAAGAGCGGCTCCAAGCGCAATCGGGCGTGACCGCAAGCTTCTCGGCAGTGTTCGACGAAAACCCCGTCCAGGCTTCGAAGGCCAACGCAAACGCTCCTTCCGATGTCGAGAGGAAGTTCGAGGCGATGGTGCTGCAGAACTTCATGCAATCCCTACTGCCTGAGGAGACGTCTGCCGTCTATGGCGAAGGTCTCGCGGGTGAAATGTGGCGGTCCATGTTGGCCCAGCAACTGAGCGAGACGCTGGCAGAAAAGGGCGGCATAGGCATCGCACGCAGTGTGTTGCGCGACTACACGGTGGAGAACGAAAAGCCCGTGCCGATCGGCGCGGTCTCTCAAACACCTGAGCAGGAAGAGGTCGGCAAACGTGCGCTTCTTTCCACTGCCATGGTCGAGGAAATCCAACGAGAAACAGCCAAAACACTCGGCGTGAACACGGCCTCGGCCAGCCGCGACAAAGACAGCTGAAGTTCAGGAACGGAACAACACCATGTATGATATGACCTCCGCATCAAACTCTAAGAATGCCACCCACAAGCTGAACCAGCATGGTGGCGCAAGTGCCCTGGCGATCATGCGGCGCATTGAGGAAACCATCGACGCGGAAACCGCCGCAATTCGCGAAGACCCAGCTTTTGACCTCAAAGCGTCCAACGCGCGCAAAAGCCGGCACCTTTACGAACTCACCCGTGCGCTCAAAGGAGCCAATGAGGCTGGGCTGGCCAATGCGCATCGTGACGCTCTGATCCGCCTGCGCGATAAACTCGCTGACAACGAGGCCACCATTCGGGCGCACATGGGTGCGGTAAACGAAGTCGCCGATCTTCTGCAGGACGCCATCCAGCGTGCACAGACAGACGGCACCTATTCTCAGCAAGAATTCGGACAGGCCGCATCGGCATGATCAAATTCGCCTTTGCCGCTCTCTGGATCTGCGCCGTGACGGTCGGAACGATGCTCTACTCGTTTCAGATTTCACAGGCCGAGAACAACGTGGAACCACCACCTGCCTTTTTTGGCGGCCTTGATTATGTGAGCACCGATGTCATCTCGGTACCAGTGATCAAGGCGGGGGCGGTGAACGGCTATTTTTTGACTCGCCTTTCCTACTCCGTGGATTCAAAAAAACTGCCTGCGCTCAGCATTCCTGTCCAAACGATGCTGGTCGATGAGATCTACTCCCACCTCTATGCAAACCCTGCGATCGACTACGCGAACAAGGAAGGTTTCGATGTCGCCGCCTTCCGGGACGGGCTTCGCGACAGCATCAACAAGCGGGTCGGCGAAAAGCTCATTCATGAGGTCTTCATCGAGCAGGCCGACTACCTGTCAAAGGCCGAGATCCGCGACAACACTGCACGCAGCAGACTCGGACCGGGAGAGCCTGAATCCACACCCACCAAGGGCGCGCACTAGCACGGTAGGAGGGAGGTCAGGCCTTCACCCGCTGCTCACCATGCGATCCACGGACGCCAAATCCGACTGATCATTGAAGATGCCCGCTGCCTAAAGCGAGAATGAATATTATAGTTTTAATTCGAAATAATTATAAAATCGTACCCGCTTAAACTACAATTATTAAATAGAATTATTTATAAAATTTATAGACCCAAACATAATACATAAAAAAAGACTCTCTAAGCGAACTTTTGTATCCTACGCCTCATTCTTGTCCAAAATTAATCTATTTAATGCTGATATAGGGCGTTGCCTTATACGGCCATCGTATGCAAACAGTCTTTTGCTACTTCGGTAATCCCACCAATTTTCGGCAGGGATGCGAGGCACTGTTTCGACGAAGCGGATTATGCAGGCCGAAAGAGTATAGTTTGGAGATTTACAGTGAAGACGACCCAGTCCTCGGTCAATATATCCACCGGATCACCCGGCAATGAATATCTTGATGTTTTTGACAGCACTGCACAGAGCCCCTGTTTACCGCTTCTGGCAACCGCCATTGGCTACAAGCTGCGCCGCGCGCAACTTGCCGTGTTTCAGGATTTTCAAAGATCGTTCGCCTGCGTCAAACTTCGACCAACAGAGTTTGCGGTCCTGTCTCTGATTGCAACCAATCCAGGCCAGAAGCAAACCGAAGTGGCCGAGCAACTGGGCATCAAACGTGCCAATTTCGTTGCACTCATGGATTGTCTAGAAACCCGTGGTCTAGCTGAGCGTCGGAAAGGCGATATCGATCGCCGTTCCCACTCTCTGCATCTTACGGCGAAAGGCTCCGATTTCATCGCTGAGATTTCAAAACTCTGGGCTCAGCATGAGAAGCGGATCATTGAGCGATTGGGGGGGAGAAGACAATAGGGACACTCTGATCACACTTCTGGACCGCCTGCTTTCCGGCAAGAAACGGACGCCGATGCCCCGTCGCTGAGACGAACAAAAACATTGACGTATACGTCAAATTCAGCCTACGCTCCGGCATTGGCATATGTCACACCTGAAACGACTATCGCCAACGCAATGACAACACGGCGCAGACGCGCTTACAGGAGAGCTTAGATGGGGATGGACGCAATTGCCGAGAAGGTGAAGGCACGCGTGGCAGATTCGGATTTCGGCCGATCGGTGAAATTCGACTGTGGAGATGACGGAGTTATCGTTATCGACGGAAGCGCCGTTTCAACCGACGACGGCCAAGCAGATTGCGTCATCAGCTTGTCCAAGGACGATCTTGAAGCAATGATCGCAGGCGATCTGGATCCGACAGCAGCATTCATGCAGGGCAAGCTCAAGGTCGACGGCGACATGTCTGTCGCCATGCAGTTGAGTCAGATACTGTAGCAAGCCTCTCTTCGAGAGGAATTGCTGCAGCTTTGACAAAGGCACCCTGGGGCGGACCCAACACGAGTTCGGTCTGCCCCAACAAAATCAGGCAACTCGGCTCCGCACAACCGCTTTACGACCGGAGGGATAAAGTACTCCCGACGCGTGCGACAGTGCACCCGGGACAAGCTCGAGCGCCAGAAATCTGTTTGTCTCATACGGACCAGGCATGGAAAGCGCCGCTGTCAGATCGGCCGAAAAACCAAACCGTCCATAGTATCCGGCATCTCCGACGAGGAGAATCGCCAGGTGCTCTAATCGACGCGCTTCCGCAATGGCATGAAGCATCAAAGCAGCGCCAACACCCTGTCCGGCACATTCTTCCACCACCGCCAGCGGCCCAAGAAGCAGGGCGTTGACGTCAGTGTTACCCAAACTGACATTCCAGAGGCGGACAGTGCCAATCATACGACCTTCCGGTTCGCGCGCAATGAACGCCAAACCGTCCGCCGGTAAACGGCCGCGGCGCAGCTTCTCCGAGGATTTCGACTTGCGCCTGGGCCCCATGACGCGATCCAGCAGAGTTTCCCGCTCGGCCGCATCCCGGTCATTCTCGCAAAGAATCGAGTAGGCAGGCGCAAACGCGCTGCCGAGAACAGCCTGTTTCATTCCTCTAAATCCCGAAGTCCGGAAAATCCTGCCCGCGCTATCGTGCGCAGGCAATGCAATCTATCTGTCAGATCACATAGGATCGTAGCGGCTCGAAACCGTTGAATGCCACCGATGCGTAGGTCGTGGTGTATGCGCCCGTGCCCTCGATCAGCACCTCATCGCCAATTGTCAGCGAAACCGGCAGCGGGTACGGGGTCTTCTCATACATCACGTCGGCAGAATCGCAGGTCGGCCCGGCCAGTACGCAAGGTGCCGTTTCGCTGCCGTCGTGACGCGTTACGAGCGGATAGCGAATCGCCTCGTCCATGGTCTCGGCCAAACCGCCGAACTTGCCGATGTCGAGATAGACCCAGCGCACATTGTCGTTGTCAGCCTTCTTGGAGATGAGGACAACTTCCGACTTGATGACGCCGGCATTGCCCACCATGCCACGCCCCGGCTCGATGATCGTCTCGGGAATGCGGTTGCCGAAATGCTTGCGCAGCGCCGAGAAGATCGCCTGGCCGTAAGCCTGTGCGGCGGGCACGTCACGCAGGTAACGTGTCGGAAATCCGCCACCCATATTGACCATGCGCAACACGATGCCTTCGTCCGCAAGTGCACCAAAAACGCCGCGGGCGTCGGCCAGTGCACGATCCCAGGCGTCGAGATCTGTCTGCTGCGAGCCAACGTGAAAGGAAACGCCATAGGGGTCCAGACCGAGAGCACGGGCATGACGCAGAACGTCGACGGCCATGGCCGGTACGCAGCCGAACTTGCGCGACAGCGGCCACTCGGCCCCCGCACCATCCGTCAGGACACGGCAGAACACGCGTGAGCCGGGAGCAACACGCGCGATTTTCTCCACCTCTTCCTCGCAATCGACCGCAAACAGACGAATGCCCAGTTCATAGGCACGCGCAATGTCGCGCTCTTTCTTGATCGTGTTGCCATAGGAGATGCGGTCCGCAGTCGCGCCGGCATTCATCGCCATTTCGATTTCGGCCACCGAGGCCGTGTCGAAGCTGGAGCCCAACTGAGAAAGCAAACGCAGGATTTCCGGCGCCGGGTTGGCCTTCACCGCGTAGTAGATCCGGGAATCGGGCAGCGCCTTTTCAAAGGCGCAGAAATTGTCGCGCACCACATCGAGATCAACGACGAGGCAGGGGCCCTCGGGACGTCGGGTGGCGAGGAAGTCGAGAATGCGCTGGGTGGCCATGTGTCTCTCCAATCGCGGCTTTCAGACCGCGTTACCGAAGCTTCGAAATTGCGAAAGCGAACTCGCCTCCGCGGTGGACAAAGGGCGCGGCATACGCACACGGGATCCGGCAGGTGGAGAGCACCGGAACCAGGTCATGCGATAACGCGCTTCGATGCATTCCCGCCTCGCGGCGAAGATGCGCTTTGTCTGCCTCAGCTTTGGATGGGAGACCCCAACCGCACTGCCGGCAATGAAGGTGTGCCTCTTCAGTAACCCCGGCTTTTGGACAGCCGGCAGACACCAGAAAGGCCCGCACCGTCGTTGCTTCAAGATGTCCTCGGTTTGATGGTTGGCCATCAGACCGACTGGAGCGGTTAGGTCCAGGTACCGTACCGGTTTCCTCGCCATTTTCGAGGTCCGGCGGACACCCACAGGCACGTGCGACTTTGGGCAGCGCGGATATAGGCGCAACGGCTGTCACAATCAATGAAAAATTTTATGTCCTTGAAAAAAAGGGCGTGAATGCCGACCTTTGGCGCTCTGGGACGTTGAGGAAGACGAAGATGATCAAGATGCGCGATACGCTAAACGCTTTCCTCGACTACCCAGATGCTTCTCTACCTGCCAGTGGCGAGGGACCGTTGGTGGGCCTGACACTTGGTGTGAAAGATATTTTCGACGTGGCGGGATATCCGACCGGTGGCGGCAATCCGCGCCGTGCTGAACACTTTCCCCCTGCCCTCAGTACAGCACCAGCGATCCAGCGTCTCCTCGATGCGGGCGCGCGCTTCATTGGCAAAACGCAAACCGACGAACTGACCTTCTCTATGATCGGGCAGAACGCTCACTATCCGGCTCCGGTCAATCGCGCCGCGCCACAGCGTTTCACTGGCGGCTCTTCCTCCGGTTCGGCCGCAGCGGTAGCTGGCGGGCTAGCCGACATTGCCGCCGGATCCGACACCAATGGCTCAATCCGCGCGCCCGCTTCCTATTGTGGCCTGATTGGTCTGCGCGCGACCCATGGGCGCATCCCGCTCGAAGGAGCCATGCCGCTTGCCCCTTCCTTCGATACGTTCGGCTGGTTTGCCCGCGATGCAATTATCTATTCCCGGGTCGGCGAAGTGCTGCTTGAGAGCGATCCGCACAGGGATCGTCTCGTGCGCCCAGTTCGCATCTCCGATTTCGATGCCCTTCTTTTCGCAGATCAGGAGCGCACGGTTTACAGCACGATGCTTGCCTCAGTCATGCATCATTTCGACCGGGATGCTGCCTTCCTTGCGCTGCCCGGCTCCATGGACGCTTTGTTCGAATGCTTTCGTGTCATTCAGGCTTTCGAGGCCTGGGAGGTTCATGGCGAATTTATCCGGACCGCAAACCCGCAGCTCGGTCCCGGCGTTCAGGAACGGTTCGAGTTTGGCAGCCGTCTGAGCGCGGCGGCGGTGGCCGAGGCGCGTGCTGAGCGCCAGCGCTTCCAGCAGGAATTCGCCGCGCTGTTCGATCACGATATGGTGCTGGTCATGCCAACCCAGCCGACCGTGGCCCCGATGAAGAATGCAACGCAGGAAGAGCTCGACCGCTACCGAAGCCTTGCGCTCAAGCTTACCTCCATCGCCGGCCTTCTGGGCTGGCCTCAGATCACGATCCCACTCGGTAAGGTGCATGATGCCCCCTTCGGCATCTCACTTCTCGGGCCCGCCGGAAGTGACCGGCAGCTCATCCGCATCGCCGCCGACATTCTCTCCGGAAGCTGAAGGAAACTATCGTGGACACACTCAGCCGCATGCGCGCATTCGTCGATGTCGTCGAAGCCGAAGGCTTTTCAGCCGCCGCCCGAAAAGTAGGGAAATCAAAGGCGCTTCTATCAAAATATGTCCGCGAGCTGGAAGACGAACTGGGCGCCCTTCTGCTCAATCGCACCACCAGGCAATTGTCGCTGACGGAAGCAGGTCACACCTATTTCGCCCGGGCAGTAGAACTGTTGCGCGACGTTGAGGATCTTGCCGAGGCAGTGCGCGATTCCTCAGGGGATGTACGCGGTAGGATCAAACTTTCGGCACCGCGCACATTTGCTGATGCCCCCATCGGTCAGTCGCTCATCGATTTCGCCAGTGCGCATCCGGACGTCACGCTTGAAATCAGTCTCGATGACCGTTTCGTGGACCTGGTCGAGGAGGGTTTCGATCTCGCCATTCGCATCACCAAGCTCGCCGACTCCTCTCTGATCGCCAAGCGGCTGGCTCCATTCCGCGTAATGCTTTGCGCTTCTCCAGAGCTGATCTCCCGTCATGGCGAACCGATCACGCCCCAGGAGCTCACCCATTTACCCTGCATTGTGGACACCAACAGCCGCTACCGCCAGAACTGGCCGTTCAGGCTGGAAGATGGCACAACCGTCAATGTGCCGGTCACGGGTCGTCTGGAGGTGAACAGCCCCATGGCGGCCAGGGCAGCGGCTTTGTCCGGCCTGGGGTTCGCCATTCTGCCGGATTTTATCGCAGACCCGGAGATCAGCGCCGGCCGTCTTGTCCCTCTGCTCGAGCAAAACAGTTTCGACGGCGCCGGGATTTATGCCATCTACCCGCATCGTCGCTACCTGCCCGCTAAGGTTCGTGCCTTTGTCGATTTTCTCGCGCAGTGGCTGAAAGAAAATTATCCCAACAAGTAACACAACGTCCAAATTCTGCCCGGTTCATGTAGAAAGCAGTATGAGCCAGACGGGAGCGGGACGATTGCACATGGTGATTCGGACGAAATTCATGTTCAGAGCCGGGGTAACCGTCCTCGCCCTGTCTTTTTCGGCACCTGCCCTCACGCATCCCCACGTCTTCGCAGAAGCCCGGCTCGACGTGAACACGGACAGCAACGGAAACGTTGCCTCCCTGCATCATGTCTGGCGCTTCGACGACCTTTTCTCCAGCACGGTTCTAGTCGAATTCGACAAAAACCAGGATCTCGCGCTTGATCAATCGGAGCTGGAAGAGGTCGGAAACGTGGTTCATGCTTCTCTCGCCGATTTCAATTATTTCCAGCTCGTCACGCATGACGGCAAAGATGTGCCGATGCAGGCGCCCGAGAGATTGATTGCCGACTTCGTCGACAACCAGCTGATCATTCTGTTTGAATCCGCCCCGGATTCGCCCCTGCCCCTTTCGGGCAAGGTGGAGTTTGGTGTCTACGATCCGACCTTCTACACAGCCATCGATTTCGTCGAAGACAGCTATATGACGGTCAACAATCTCCCGGCCGGCTGCAGCAGCAGTGTCGTTCGCCCGGATCCCGATGAAGCGCTCGCCCAGAATCAGCAGAGCCTGACGGACGCTTTCTTCAATGATCCAACCGGCAATGACATGAGCAAGATCTTTGCGACCCGCCTGGAGTTGACCTGCAGCAAGGATAGCTGAACCATGTCCTCATCCCGCCGTGTCGTCATCGCTACCGCAGCGATCATTCTATTGGCCGCAGGTACCGCGATGGCGCAAAGCTCGCTTGGTATCGGCGCTGCCGAACCAGCCATTACCCCGACCGGCCCTTTTGCGAGCACGTTGCAATGGATCAACACACAGCAGCAGGCATTTTATCGCACCTTGACCGGTGCGTTGAAGGCAATGCGCGAGGATGGCAGCAAGCTCTGGGTCTTGATCGGCCTTTCCTTCGCCTATGGCGTTTTCCACGCAGCCGGACCGGGGCATGGCAAAGCGGTCATTTCCTCCTACATGCTCGCCAATGAGGTGGCGCTACGCCGCGGCGTCATTCTCTCTTTCGCGTCGGCTCTGCTCCAGGGCGCAACCGCCATTATTCTGATGGGTGTGGTTTTCCTTGCATTGCGTGGAACATCGATCTCCATGACCGATGCAGCATGGTTTCTTGAAACCGTCAGCTTCGGCCTCATCGCCGGTTTCGGCGCCTGGCTCCTGTGGCGCAAAACTTCGAGCCTGAGGCGCGCCAGCGTCCCCGCACCGCAACCCATGCACAGCCTGTCCGCAGCGCACGTCCATGAGCACACTCCCCATCATGTTCATGTGCATGATTGTGATCATCACCACCACTCCACCTGCGGTCACGAGCATCACCACCGATCCGCTATCGATCATCATCATCACCATCATGTGCATGAACACGCATGTGGACATGACCATGATCACGGGCACGGGCACGGGCACGAAGCTGCACATGATCACGGCTCTGATGCGGTCTGCCCCAGTTGTGGCCATTCGCACGCTCCGGACCCGAGCCTGCTGACTGGCGAGCGTTTTGACTGGAAAACCGCAGGCTCTGCCATCGCCGCCGTGGGCATACGCCCCTGCTCCGGTGCACTGATCGTGCTCACCTTTGCTTTTCTGAACAGCCTCTGGCTTGGCGGCATTTTATCGGTGATTGCTATGTCGATCGGAACGGCGATCACTGTTTCGGTGCTGGCCACCCTCGCTGTAACCGCAAAGAACTGGGCGGTAGCATTGTCGGGTGGGAATCGTGCCAGCAACCGTGTTCACAACGTTATCGAAATCGGTGGCGCTGCCCTGGTACTGGTTCTGGGTCTGACCCTCTTGGCAGCAAGCCTTGCCGCCTGAGAGGTAAGCCGGATCAGCTGCGCTTCCGCTGCGCGCGGGCGCGCAACCAGAAGACCATGAAGAATGCCAGCACGAAAAGAACCGCGACGACCCCTGCAATCCAGGGTGAATAGGCACCGATGGCGAGCATGATGCGCGGCATCAGATAGGCCACGACACCAAAACCGATGAGGATGAACGCGGCTGCGATCGCCGCCTTGCGATTTTCCGACAAAGGTCCCTGCCCGTCCGTTCGCCGTGCCCCAGGCTCAGACCCTGAAAGCTTCCAGCCGTTTCTTCTGACGGCCTTCCTTATCGAAATTGGCTGGATCAAGCCATGCGTCAAATGCACCTTTTAGCGCAGCCCACTCGCTGTCGAGTATCGAATACCAGGCCGTGTCCCTGTTTTCGCCCTTCACGATCATATGCTGACGGAAGACCCCCTCAAACTTAAAACCGAACCGCTCTGCAGCGCGGCGCGAGGGCAGATTGGCATTGTTGCACTTCCATTCGAAGCGCCTGTACCCCAGATCATCAAAGACGTAGCTGGCAAAAAGATAGAGCGCCTCGGTCGCCCGCACGCTACGCGATATCCCCGGTCCCCAATAAATGTTTCCAGCCTCTATAACACCATTGGCCTGGTCAATACGCATCAGCGCCTGCCGACCGCCGACATGTCCCGTCTCCCTGTCGATCACCGCATAGAAAAACGGATCGGCGCTTTTGGCCGCCTTTTCAAGCCAGGGTCTGAACGCCTCCTCGCTTTCGGGCGGATATTCCGCCAGCCAGCGAAACCGCTCATCCGCGTCGGCAACCGTGGATACGGTATAAAGGCCGTCGCCATGGAGCACCGGATCAAGGGGCTCTAGCCTGACGAAACGCCCCTCGAGCACCTCGCGTTCCGGGCGCGGTCTGGTGCTCCAGTTGATGAGACCTGTCTGCATACGGATGTTCTCCAGCCTTGCATGTGCTCTGCCAGCCTTGTCATCGTTCTGCAAAGCACGGTGGCGCGGCGGACGAAAGGCCCAGCAGGACATGCAGACCTGCGCCAGGAAACGGATGGAGAAGCATAAATTGGAAACGGACGAGGCGGCCACTGGTCGGCCGCCCCGTTTCGAACCGTGCTTGGGAGGAGGAAAGCCGATCCGACAGTCAGAATCCTAACTGCCCAATCGTTAACGTTTACTTAACGGTGATCCTCAAATTGCAGCTATCTTGTAACAATCTCCGGGCCCATAAGGCTGTATGGCAGCCATGTTGACATAACCGGGATATAGGTAACCAGTATCAGGAAGATAAACAGGACCAACACAAAGGGCGCCGCTGCACGCACCACCTGGATCAGGCTCATGCCGGTTATGCCGCTCGTCACAAACAGATTGAGCCCGATTGGCGGCGTGATCATGCCGATTTCCATGTTCACCACCATGATGATGCCAAGATGGACCGGGTCGACACCCAGTTCCATCGCGATGGGAAACACCACGGGAGCGACGATCAGGAGGAGACCCGAAGGCTCCATGAACTGCCCGCCCAGGAGCAGAAGAAGGTTCACTGCAATCAGGAAGGTAAACCAGGTGAATCCGGCATCGACCATGAGACCGGTGATCGCCTGAGGTATGCGCTCGGCCGTCAACACATGGGCAAACAGCAGTGCATTGACGATGATGAACATCAGCATGACCGTGGTGCGCGCTGCATCCACCGTCACTTTGCGCGTTTCTTCATTGAAAAAGGCGCGCAGAAAGTTCCTCCCCATCAGGCTGAGATTCCGCCGCCAGATCGGCAGGCTTGCCACCAACAGCCCCGGCAGCGCTGCTACCCCGCCCCCGCCGCGCCACAGCGCGTAAGCCACCATGGCAACCACGGAGAGGATGAGCCCCGTAAACGTGCGCCCCTGGAGGGTCACCCCTTCCCAGTCGGCGGTCAGGAAGAAGCTCAGGATCATCCAGACAAAGAAGAACGCAAGTGCATAGACGGTGGCGGAAAACCCGACGCGCGAGCGCTTGCCGTCCTCCTCCTTCATCCATCGCTCGTTCTTCATCGGTCCCATGTCGCGGTAGACGAACAGCGCCACCGCAAAGGAGTAGACAGCGGCAACGGCCGCCGCCTCCGTGGGTGTGAACACTCCGCCATAGATCCCGCCAAGAATGATGATAATGAGGAACAGCCCCCAGCCTGCCTCCTTGCCCCCCGCGACAATCTCGTGAACCCCTTTCCACTCTTCTGCTGGCAGGTTGCGCACCCGCGCCATCACATAGATGGCAACCATCAGCATCAGCCCGGCGACGATCCCGGGCACCACACCGGCCAGAAACATGCGTCCGACCGAAACGTCCGTCGCCGCCGAATAGACAACCATCACGATGGAAGGCGGTATCAGAATGCCGAGCGTACCGGCATTGGCGATGATGCCGGCCGCAAATTCCTTTGAGTAGCCCACCTGCCGCATGCCCGCGATGGCGATGGTGCCGATGGCAACGACCGTTGCCGGTGAAGAGCCGGAAAGAGCTGCGAACATCATGCACGCCAGCACCGACGCCATCGCGAGGCCCCCGCGAAAATGACCTACCGATGCAATGGCAAACCGGATGATGCGCCGAGCCACGCCACCCGTCGACATGAAGGCCGATGCCAGAATGAAGAACGGGATCGCCAGAAGCGTGTAATTCTGCGACGCGGTGAAAAGCTGCAGGGCCACCGATGAAATGGAATCGCTTGAAAAGAACGCGATAATGATGAGTGACGAGAGCCCGAGGGCCACCGCTACCGGAACCCCCAGGAACAACAGGAGTAGCACGAGAACGAAAAGAATGGCTGGTTCCATCGCCGCTACTCCTTCAAGGCATCTTTATTTTCAGCGACGAGATCTTCCGCCTCGTGGCCGGCAATGATCAGATCGCGCTCCCCTCTGGCGACACCCACAACACCCTCAAGCGCACGAAATGCAAGCAGAGCAAGACCAACAGGAAGCATGAGATAGGCCACCCAGCGCTGCACTCGATCCTGTAACCCGAACGCCTCCTGCATCCAGAGTGGATAGCGAAGATCATCGAGCCCGGTCCCCCGATCGAACATGAAAGTCCAGTAGCCGATGGCACCGGTCTGGCGCCAGTTGGTCGACACATCGGCGCCTACCAGCGTCAACCAACCGGCATAGAGAAGAATGAAAGCGTAGAGGAAAACACAGACCGCCCCGAAAATCGCAACAGCCTTGAAAAGCCTGGAAGGAAGCAATCGAATGAAGGCATCAACCCCCAGATGAATGCCGTTCTTCACGCCATAGCTCATGCCGAAAAGGATCATCCACGCAAACAGGATGCGCGTGAACTCCAGCGCACCGCCCCAACCGCTGTTGAAACCGTATCTGGCAATGACCTGGGTGAAGGAGACAAACGTGATCGCTGCCAAAAGTATGGCAAGCACGTTTTCTTCAAATCGCGCGACCGCATTGGGAAATCGCCGTTCCAGGAAAAACAAGACGGCGACGATTGCGACAAGCCCGAGCGCCGGCCATAACAGAACCATGATTTCACTCCCGGGAGCTACCTGTCACAAGACCGCCCGCACACGGCGGACGGCCCTGCATGATGCGACGAGGGGAACGCCGCGTCGGGAAAGACCGAAAACCTCAGGAGCCGCTGGCGGCAGCTGAATCGATCAATTCCTTGCCGATATCACCTTCGAATTTCGCCCAGACAGGCTTCATGGTTTCGACCCATGCCGCGCGCTGCTCAGGGCTCAGTTCACGGATCGTACCATTGGCATCCAGGATGTTCTGGCGGCAGGTTGCTTCCTGATCGGCAACATTGGCGTTGGCTGTCTCCGTCACTTCCTGGACTATGGTGACGAACTGGTCGCGCACAGCGGGATCAAGACTCTCCAGCCACTCCGTCGACGTCACGAGGAGATAGGCAAGAAGCTGATGATTGGTCTCCGTGATGCCATCCTGCACTTCGAAGAATTTCTGCGTGTAGATGTTGCACCAGCTGTTTTCCTGGCCATCCACGACACCTGTCTGAAGCGCGCCATAAACTTCCTTGAACGCAAGTTTCTGTGCCGAAGCACCCATGGCCTCGATCATGGCGACAGCCACGTCGGAGGTCTGAACGCGGAACTTGAGTCCCGCCGCATCCTGCGGCTCCAGAAGCGGCTTGCCGGCAGAAAACTGCTTGAGACCAGAAGACCAGAAACCAAGGCCCGTATAGCCTTCGTCTTCCATCACGGTCAGGAGGCCTTGTCCGTCATCTGACGTGGTGAATTTGTTCACCGCGTCAAGTGTTGGAAACAGGAATGGAAGATCGAACAGGCGATATTTGAGGGTGTAGGCCTCAAACTTCGCAAGCGACGGAGCAGCCAGCTGAACATCGCCCAGAAGCAGCGCCTCCATCACTTTGTCGTCGTCATAAAGTGTCGAATTCGGAAACACCTCCATACAGGCGGTTCCGTTCATTTCCTCGTTCACCCGGTTTGCCAGAAGCGTCGCCGCATCCCCTTTGGGATGACCCTTTTCGGCAACGACGTGGCTGAATTTGATAACCATTTCGCCATCGTCGCACTGGGCTTGAGCCTGCCCTGCAAACATGGTCAGGGAAAGCGCCGAGACGGCACCGATCAGAAGTCGCATGAGGTTTCCTCCACTCCGCGGTCCACAGAATGCTGCGGCCGAAAAATCGCGGTCTGTCACCGCCTGTTTCTTTTCTGGCAAGGCATGGGCGATCCTCCGCACCCACGCGCCATTGCAAATGTATCCTGTGATACAGGCAGAGTGAAATCAAGCGAGACGGGAACTCCCGCCCCCTTTTCTCCCTTATGCTTTAGTCTGAGTATTCCCGTTCATCGGCAATCACCTTGCCATCGCGCGGCAGGCTACCGGGCTCCACAAGCACCACGCCTCCACCGATCTTGGTAACATCGCGCAGCGTCGTTTTGATGGCCTCAGTATCGGGCACGGCGTCGGCAAGTATTTCCACATTCAAGGTCATGGCATCGCTCGCGCCTACCCGTGTGACAACGAGCCGGGCCCGCTCGATCTCAGCATGCCTTCGGGTAATTTCGGCTATCTGTTTGGGATCGACAAACATCCCCTTGATCTTCGTGCGTTGGTCGGCGCGCCCCATCCAGCCTTTGATCCGCACATTGGTACGTCCGCACGGACTGGTTCCCGGTAGAAAGGCAGAAAGGTCGCCGGTGCCAAGCCGAACCAGCGGATAGGATGGATTGAGCGAGGTCACTACCACCTCGCCCACCTCGCCTTCCGGCACCGGATCATCCGTCCCAGGACGAACGATCTCCACGATCAGGTTTTCGTTCACCACCATGCCTGGCAGCGGTAGCCCGTCAGCCCCGGAGGTCTCAAAGGCGATCACGCCGAATTCCGCCGTCGCATAGCACTGCAGTATATGGATTCCCCGCGCTCGATACGCTTCGCGCATGGCAGGAAACAGTGCTCCCCCGGACACCAGACCGGTCCGGAACGAGGATAGATCCCTACCATCCCGATCTGCGCGATCAAGCATGATCTGCAGAAAATCCGGTGTCCCGGCATAGACATCCGGCCGAAAGGCCTCGGCCGCCTCCACCTGCATGTCGGTGTTCCCGGTGCCGGCCGGAAAAACACTGCACCCCAGCGCTCGGGCGCCCGTGTCGAGCACGAAACCGCCCGGTGTCATATGATAGGCGAATGCATTGTGAACGCGCGCCCCCGGCCGCACGCCGGCGGCGAAAAAGGCACGCGCGGCCTGCCAGGGATCGGCCCCCGCGCCTTGAATTTCCCAGATCGGGCCCGGGGACATGAAAACCCGCGCGCCCTCCAGCGCGTCGGGATCGACAAAACCGCCGAACGGCGGAGACGCCCTTTGAAGGTCCAGAAGTTCCGCTTTGCGCAGGACCGGCAGGCGCGCAAGGGCTGCGCGATCCACGATGCCGGAGAGATCATGCCCTGAAAGCCAGTTCGCAAGCCCATCTGCCCTGGCCACGGCACCGCTCAGAAAATCCGGCAATCTTGAAAACAGATCACGTTCACGCTCGGCTGGATCACGAATTTCCAGCGCGTCGAAATGCGGGGACATGGCTCCTCCCGAAGGGTTTTGAGCATGTTATCGCAACAATGCCCCCCTGCGGGCAAGACCGACCAAGGTCATGCAGCGCACCCGGTCAAAAACCAAGCAAAGAAGACAAGCCGCATTCTGCGGCCTGCCCTCCTCGTATTCTCAATCAGGAAACGCCCGAAGCGCGGTTCAGGACGAAATTCGTACCGTTTGCCAGGGTACAATTCATCCTATCGCTCGATGCCAGAAGGCACGTCGCTGAGGTCTGCCGCTGGCTCTTCAACGAATAGAAGGAAAGATCGATGGTCTGCGCGCCACGATGCGAGTAAGACCCTTCCGTCAAGACCTCGCCGGTCTCCACGGCCCGGGAGCTGAAGCGGCCGCCCTGAAGGGTCGACATGGCCACACCATCCGTGCCCATCCACTGCCCTTCAACACCGGTCTGGCGCGCGGCGCGCTGCCCGCCGCCGTCTGGCATACCCGTCTGGCAACCGGCCAGCGCAAGTGCTGAAACGACCGTGGCAAGCGTCAGAATATTGCTTGTCTTCATGATTCTGGCCTCCTGTCGCGCTGCTGGAATACAGCCGGCAGCGCCCGCCTTGAATTGGGCCCAGCCCCTTTCAGAGCCCGGCAATACCCAATCCAATTGCCCGATTTTGTCATCAATGCAAGCACAGCACACACTTCATCGATCAACGCACGAGAATGTTGCGGAACTGCCACGGATCGGATTCGTCGATATCCTCGGGGAAAAGGCCGGGTCTGCCCTCAAGCGGGGTCCAGTCGGTATAATAGCCCTTCACGGGTCCCAGATACGGCAATTGCACCTCAAGACAGCGGCGATAATCCACTTCGTCCGCCTCAACGATACCCGCTTCAGGGTTTTCCAATGCCCATACCATGCCCGCGAGCACCGCGGATGTCACCTGCAGTCCGGTCGCATTCTGATAAGGCGCGAGTTTGCGTGCCTCTTCGAGCGAAAGCTGTGATCCGAACCAGTAGGCATTCTTCTTGTGGCCATAGAGCAGGACGCCGAGCTCATCGATGCCATCAACCAGCTCGGTTTCATCAAGCACATGCTGCTCCGGCTGCGCCTTCCCTTCGGCACCGAACATCTCGTGCAGGGAAAGGACCGCATCATTGCAGGGGTGATAAGCGTAGTGGCAGGTCGGCCGATAGACGACTTTGCCCTTCTTGTCGCGAACGGTGTAGAAGTCGGCGATCGAGATCGACTCGTTGTGGGTGACGAGAAATCCGTATTGCGGACCCGGTGTCGGACACCAGCTGCGCACCCGCGTATTGGCGCCCGGCTGCTCAAGAAAGATTGCAGCCTTGTTGCCTCTTTTCTGCTTGCGCGCGTTCTTCGGTTTCCATTTTTCATGCGTGCCCCAACCCAGTTCCGCCGGCTGCAAGCCTTCCGCAATGAAGCCCTCGACCGACCAGGTGTTCCAGAAAACGTTCATGGGCTTGGGTTTTTTGGTGCGTTGCGTGTCGCGTTCGGCGATGTGTATGCCCTTCACACCGCAGGTCTTCATCAATTTCGCCCAGCCTTCACGGTCATCCACGCCAGGCTCCGCGAACTCGAGCCCGAGATCGACAGCAAGATTCACCAGAGCCTGTTTGACAAACCACGAAACCATGCCCGGATTCGCACCGCAGGTGGAAACGGCAGTGGTGCCACCGGGGTTTTTCGCTTTTTCGCTGCGGACTGTCTCGCGCAAGGCATAATTGGTGCGCGAGGCATTGTCGGCGTTGCCATCGAAATAGAAACCGAGCCATGGCTCCACCACCGTGTCAACATAGAGCACGCCAAGCTTGCGGCACAGCTTCATCAGATCAAGTGAAGACGTGTCCACAGAGAGGTTCACGCAAAAACCCTGCCCTTCACCTTCGGTCAGCAGCGGCTTGAGCAGTTCCTTGTAGTTATCCTTCGTGACATGTGCCTGCACGAAACGGATGCCGCGCTCATCCAGAAGCTTGCGATCCGCGTCGTTCGGGTCCACCACGACCATGCGCGACTTGTTGAACTCGAAATGGCGCTCGATCAACGGCAGCGTACCGCGCCCGATAGAGCCAAAGCCGATCATGACGACCGGGCCGGTGATTTCTCCATGGACGGGCCATTTCCTGTCAGCCATTGCGCGCCTCTCCTAAACAATACGATTGAGCTTCCAAAACACAGAAGCGTGTCACAATAAAGCGCAAATGCTGATCCGGTGCGTCCAAGCTTCGCTAATCCTGAAGCGCATCAAGGCCTTCGACAGCGCGTGAAATGGCGCATTCGATGATCTCTGCATCTGCCACGCCATTCACCACAAACGGGTCCTGGGCGACACAGGCTTCAATGCCCTCGCGCACGCCGCGCGCCAGGATAATGCCGCCGGTTCTCGGCACCTTGCGTCCCGAAGCAATGAATGTCCCACTTGCATAATGTTTCTCGAGCCAGGCCAGATGCCCTTCCATATGCGCCTCCACCTGCTCCACCGGCACAACGTAGCGCAACGATATGATAAACATCACCTCTCCCCTTTTCCGGTTGTTGCGAAGCGCGCTTTGAGCATCGCTTCTTCATATTCTCCTTCGGCAGTGGAATCGAACACGACCCCACCGCCCACATTGTAGATGGCCTCCCCACCGACAAAGAGCGAAACCGTGCGGATCGCCACGTTGAAACGCATGGTGCCGTCGGGTGCGGCCCAGCCGATCGCCCCGCAATAGGCCTCGCGTGGCGCTGCTTCCAACCCGTGAAGAATCTCCATGGCGCGGATTTTCGGCGCCCCTGTAATCGAACCGCAGGGAAAGAGCGCAGCGAAAATGTCACGAAAATCGACATCCGGCCGTAGCTTCGCGCGGACGCGGCTGACCATCTGATGAACGGTGGGATAGCTTTCCACCCGAAAGAGCTCGGGAACCTCCAGGGTTCCTACCTCGCTGATGCGGGAGATATCGTTGCGCAGGAGATCGACAATCATCCGATTCTCCGCCTGGTTTTTCGGATCGTTGCGCAAGAAATGTTTTTGCGCCGCATCTTCCTTTGGCGTCGCCCCTCGTGGCGCCGTCCCTTTCATGGGCAAGGTCTCGATCCAGCCATCCCGCGAAACCTGAAAGAACAATTCAGGCGAACGGGAAATGATCACCGGCCAGCCAAGCTCTACCAGCGCCCCGTATCGCACCGGCTGGCGTGCACCGAGCGCATCGAAGAGCCCGGCAGGCTTCCCAATCCAGCGCGCCTTGATGGGAAAGGTCAGGTTCGCCTGATAGCAGTCACCCGCCCGCAAATGCGCGTGTAGGCGTTCAAAACGGCTCCTGTAATCCGTACTGCTCCAGCTCGGCCTGACGTCGGAAAGCGCGCCATCTCCCACGACCGGCACGCCAATCGGCCGATCCTCGGGCGGATCGAAAACGCCAAAGCATAGAAGCGGCCCACGCCGCCCTTCTGGCAGGAGTGGTCTCAATTTCGGCTCCAGCAGGTATCCGGCCTCATAGGCCATGTATCCTGCCAGCCAGAAGCCCTCTCGCCGGGCCAACTCAGCCCGTTCGAGCATGATGTCGAATGTCTCGGCATCCAATGCGGATAGAACAGCGCGAGGCCGGGAGAAATACATCTCCCGGCCAGCCGCGTCATCGCGAATGAGGACCCGCCCCCGATTTTGTCCGGGCATTGTGTCTGAGAAACCTGCCCTAACCGTCGAGCGATTCAAGCTCGTCGATGAGACCCTCGATCACCGACAACCCCTTGCTCCAAAAATCAGGATCACTGGCATCAAGCCCGAAAGGTTTCAGAAGCTCGGAATGGTGTTCCGTACCGCCCGCTTGGAGCATGGCGAAATATTTGTCCTGAAACCCTTCCGGAGCCTGTTGATAGACCGCAAAGAGTGAATTCACCAGGCAATCGCCGAAGGCATAGGCATAGACGTAGAAGGGCGAATGGATGAAGTGGGGAATGTAGGTCCAGAACGTCTCATACCCCTCCCGCAGCTTGACGGATGGTCCGAGGCACTCTTTCTGGACATCGAGCCACAATTCACCGATCTGGTCAGAGGTCAGTTCCCCGTCACTACGGCGCTTTGCATGGACCTTTCGCTCAAACTCGTAGAAAGCGATTTGGCGGACAACCGTGTTCAGCATGTCCTCCACCTTCTGCGCCAGCATCGCCTTGCGCTCTCGCTTCTGGGTCGTCCGGTCGAGCAGGGAGCGGAAAGTCAGCATTTCGCCAAACACCGACGCCGTCTCGGCCAGTGTCAGGGGCGTTGGCGCCATCAAGGCCCCCTGCTTGCCAGCCAGCACCTGATGGATGCCGTGCCCCATCTCGTGAGCAAGCGTCATGACATCGCGCGGCTTGCCGAGGTAGTTGAGCAGCAGATATGGGTGGGCAGAAGGAACCGTGGGATGAGCAAAAGCGCCCGGTGACTTGCCCGGACGCACAGGCGCATCGATCCAGTTGCGATCGAAAAACCGGCTTGCAATCTCAGCCATGCGCGGATCGAAAGCCTGATAGGCATCAAGCACCGTTTTCCTGGCCTCGTCCCATCCGATCACTGCCTGCGGCGTCTCCGGCAAGGGGGCATTGCGATCCCAATGGCTCAAAACATCCATTCCAAGCCATTTGGCTTTCAGGGCGTAGTAGCGATGCGAAAGCTTCGGATAGGCGTTTCGGACCGCTTCGGCCAACGCATCCACCACCGGTCGCTCGACCCGGTTCGCCAGATGGCGTGAATCAGCGATGTCCTCAAACCCACGCCACCGGTCGGATATTTCCTTGTCTTTGGCCAGGGTGTTGGTGATCAGCGTAAACGTGCGCAAATTCCTGGAAAACGTGTCAGCCAAAGCCTCGGCGGCGCTACGGCGTGTCTCACCATTCGCGTCCTGCAACAGGTTGAGCGTCTGCTCCAGCGCCAGCTCGTCCCCGTCCACGGTGAACCGAAGACTGGTCATGGTCTCATCGAACAGCCGGTTCCAGGCCCCTCGGCCGGTTACCGACTTTTCGTGAAAGAGTTGTTCGACCCTGTCTTCCAGCTCATAGGGCTTGTCACGACGAATATCGAGCACCCAGGGCCTGTAGCGCGCAAGCCTGGCATCCGCTTCCAGCGCCGCGTCGATCACGGCATCGTCGATCTTGTTTAGCTCCAGCGTAAAGAAAATGAGATGCGCGCTCGCATCGGTCAGCTTCTCCTGCACATCTCCATATAGCTTTGCACGTTTGGGATCGGAAGTGTCGCCGGCATAGAGAAGTCCGGCATAGGAAACGATGCGGCCCATCAATTCTTCAATGGTTTCATAAGCTTCGACGGCTTCGCCGAGCCTGCCTTCATTTCCTCTCGCGGCCTCATCTGCAAGCTTGCCTTTCCATGCGGTCTCGAAACCGGCAGCTTCCGCTGCAGCGCGATCAAGGTCGCGCTTCAATTCGGGCGACTCGATCGCGGGATAAAGGTCAGCCAGATTCCACTCGGGCAAATTGCCGAGTTCAGAAACTGCGTTTTCAGCCGCTAGCGCCGCATCCGTTGCCGCAGGACGTGAAGCCCTGTCAGTGTTGTTGGCCATGTAATCCTCGTTGAGCCGAAATCGCTGTCCGTCCGCGGTGCCGAAAGGTTTCGTTCACCGGGATTCTTGAGCCCTTGTTTAGAAGCCTATGCCATTTTGATAAAGCCCGCGCCGAAAAACTGCGTGCGATATCGTAACGCCATTGCATAATTGCGACATGTCCGAAGCCGTTCTCATAGTGGATGATGACCCAGTTCAGCGGCGCCTTCTTCAGGCGGCGGTCGAAAAATTGGGGCATACGCCGCTCTTCGCAGAAAACGGTCAAGAAGCATTGGACGTGCTGGAACGGGCGGAAAAGCCACCGTCCACGATCGTGCTTGACCTGATGATGCCGCAGATGAGCGGGCTTGAGATGCTTGACCGTCTTCGGGGGGATGGAACCGAAATCCCGGTTATCGTGCAGACAGCTCGCGGCAGCATCGACACGGCCGTCGAAGCCATGCGCGCCGGAGCCTTCGATTTCATTGTAAAGCCCGTAGCACCTGCTCGGCTCGGTGCAGCCATAAGCAATGCCCTCAAAGTCAGCGCTATGGAAACCCGCCAACGCCAGGGCAAAAGCGCGGCGGAGGCGTCATCACTCAACCAATTGATCACCAACAGCCCATCCATGGCGCGAGTCATCTCACTGGGCCAGAAGGCAGCCGCCAGCGACATTCCCATTCTTATTGAAGGCGAATCCGGCGTTGGCAAGGAAATCCTCGCCCGTGCAATTCAGAGCGAAAGCCGGCGTCGGCGAAAGCCCTTCGTCACCGTCAATTGCGGGGCGATTCCCGACACGCTGGTGGAGAGCATACTCTTCGGCCATGAAAAAGGAGCTTTCACGGGGGCCACGGAAAAGCGAGAGGGCAAATTCACCGAGGCCGACACGGGAACGCTTTTCCTGGACGAGATCGGTGACCTCCCACTCGACGTACAGGTAAAGCTCCTGCGGGCTGTGCAGCAGGGTGAGGTGGACACGGTCGGCGGGCGCGGCACGCGGAAAGTGGACATTCGCCTGATCTCGGCTACCAATCAGAACCTGATCGAGCGCGTCAAGGAGGGACGGTTTCGCGAGGACCTCTTCTATCGCCTCAATGTCTTTCCGATCATGGTGCCCCCGCTGCGCGACAGAAAGGATGACATCCCCCTCCTGGTGCAAACCTTCATCGCCCGCTTCGGCAACAATGCACCACGCCGCGTCACCGGGATTTCACGAAGAGCCCTTGAACTGCTTGATCGTTACGATTGGCCTGGCAACATTCGGCAGTTGGAGAATGCGGTGTTTCGGGCGGTGGTGCTGTGCGAAACCGGCGTCCTTGATGTTACGGACTTTCCGCAGATCTTTGCCCAGGTCGAAGGACTTGATCCCTACGAATTTCTCAACAGTGGCAGTGAAGACAAGAACCGCGCGGGCGCCGCAGAGCCGGCGACGGAAGACGGTTTGAAACAGACGCCCTCTATTGCCCGGGATTTGCCGGGACAAATTACTATCGTGGACGAAAACGACAATCTGCGTCCATTGGAGGAAATCGAAGGCGAGATTATTCGATTTGCTCTTGAACACTACAGCGGTCAGATGAGCGAGATCGCCCGTCGGTTAGGAATCGGGCGTTCGACCGTGTACCGGAAGCTCAAAGACATGGGCATCGATCCGACCGATCGCACGCGTGCGAAAGACGATTGAGGCTTCAAAGCCACAGTCCAGAGCTTAACACCTTGTTTACCCTGCAACGGCTTGTCTCATTTTGCCACGATATCGCCATCCTCTTCACGCATTCCTTCTTTAATAAGATCGAATTAACCATTAAACAGAATAATCGGAAGGTGGGAACCACACAGTCCGAGCCTTGGGCTCGGGGGACAAACACCAGCCTGTAAGGCCACGGATCTTGAAACAAAACGACGTTCACGTTCTTGGGTGGCGTTTGCCTGCGCTCATACGCGTGAGGCTTCTCGCCGGTTTGATGCTAGCAGTTGGCGCGCTTGTCGCAGCAGCGCCCGCCGCCCACGCTGAAACACGCACTCTGAAGCTCTATTTCATCCACACGAAAGAGCGAGCGGAGATCACCTACAAGAAGAACGGCCGCTATATTCAGAGCGGCCTGAAGCAGGTGAATCGCTTCCTGCGCGATTGGCGCCAGAACGAACCCACCAATATGGATCCGCAGGTCCTCGACCTGTTGTGGGAAGTGTATCGCGCCGCCGGCGCGCGCGATTACATCCACGTCGTCTCGGCCTATCGTTCGCCCAAAACGAATGCCATGCTGCGTAGCCGTTCCAGCGGCGTCGCCAAGAAGAGCCAGCACATGCTCGGCAAGGCGATTGATTTTTACATTCCAGGCGTAAAGCTTTCCAATCTGCGGAATGCCGCCCTCAAATTCCAAGCCGGCGGTGTTGGATATTATCCGCGTTCAGGATCTCCTTTCATTCACATCGATGTCGGTGGTGTACGCCATTGGCCCCGCATGAGCCGCAAACAGCTTCTGGCCGTCTTCCCGGATGGAAAGACCATGCACGTTCCTACCGACGGCAAACCCCTGCCCGGATACAAGCAGGCACTCGCTGCCTATGAATCGCGAAAGCGCAACGGAAGCTCGATCCAGGTCGCGCGCGACAGTGGCGGCGGAAATGGCCGCGGTCTCTTGGCAGCACTCTTTGGTGGCGGCGCCGACGAGGAAGAGGATACCGCCGAGACCACAACGGTCGTTGCACGGCAGCAGCCTGCCGCCCGCCAGCCTGAGGCACCTGCCGCAGCTCCTGCACCACAACCCGAGCCCGAATCGGAGACCCCGAGCACGATTTTGGCCGCCCTTCCGCAACGCAGCCTACCGACGCCAAGGGCTGCCCCGCGGCCGGATGTTGCTGTCGGCCAGCCGCTACCCTTTGAAGTCAAGCCGGCGGAGGAAACTCCTGTCATTGAGGAGGCAACGCCGCAAAACGCAGGAACCGCGGTGCTGGTCGCCGCCAACATACCGATCCCGACACGTCGTCCGGAATATGTGCCGGATGCAGCCACGCAGGAAGCGCTTGTCCAAATGGCATCGGCACAGACTGATGCTCCGGACGCTATTGCGGGCGTTTTGGCCCAAGACACGGAAACCGAGCAACCGATCACTACAGCTGCCTATCTCCCGATGCCTTCCGAACGTCCCGAGCGCGCAACATCCGACGAGTTCACGCTCGCCGCACTTCCCGAACCGCGTCCACAGGCTGAAGCGGAACCCGTGAAGAGCGATTTCGCTCTTGCAGGCGACGCGGAAATGGAAACATCAGCCAGCGCTTCTTCCCTCCAGGAAGAACTCGGCCAGCCCGTTTCCGCCTCCCCCCGCAAAGCGCTTCTCGCACGAGCGGAACAACTCCCCCAGAGCCGCCAGGAGAGCCGGGCGCGCAGCACACGTAAATCGGCGAAACCGGGCCCGAGCGATGTGGCCAGAGGCGCCCAGCCCGTGGTCGTCGCCACCTTGGGCGAGGCACCGACCCGCGCGCTTAGCCAGAATTCGATGCTGACAGAAGCCACTCCCCCAGCCCACCCGCCGGCATTCGACAGCGAGTTCGTCCGTTCGCCCGAAACCGTCTACACGACTGGTTTTCAGCAAGACATTACCGTGGCGGATGCCACGCGCTTTTCCGGCAAGGCCGTCAACTTCATCTCGATGGCCCGTTTCCGTACCAACTGAGAGACGACAAGCATAAAAAATGTGGGGCCTCACGGCCCCGCATTTTTTTGCATCTTGCTCGGGAGATAATCAGCCCTTGAGGCCGCTCGCCGTCCGCGCCAAAGCCTCGATTGCGGCCCAATCGCCGGCTTCGATCGATGCGTCAGGCGCCACCCAGGAGCCGCCCACGCAGATCACATTCGGCAGTGAAAGGTAATCTCCCACATTCTTCGGCGATATGCCGCCTGTTGGGCAAAAACGGATAGAGGCGAGCGGCGAAGAAAGAGCCTTGAGGAAGGGGGCTCCACCCGACTGCTCGGCAGGAAAAAATTTGAGGAGGCTGTACCCTTCTTCCCGCGCCGCCATCACCTCGCTTGGTGTCGCTGCACCTGGAAGAAACGGCACCTCCGACATCGAGGCCGCATCGAGCAGTTCCTGCGTGATACCGGGACTGACGATGAATCGCGCGCCGGCCGCCACCGCATAGGAAAAATCCTTCGAGGTCAGGATCGTGCCTGCACCAACAATCGCTTCTGGCACCTCCTCGCTGACGAGACGGATGGCGTCAATCGCATCGGGTGTGCGCAGCGTGATCTCGATCGCCGGCAATCCACCCTTCACCAACGCTCGCGCAAGCGGGACGGCGTCTGCCAGCCGCTCGATCTTGAGAACCGGTATCACCGGCTGACCCTGCAAGATAGCCAGCAGCACCTCGTTCTTCTTCTGCATGGCAGCGTTCATGTGCAAACGTCTCCTCAAAATTTTCTATCTCCGAGCGAAATCGCAACGTTAAAACGGTTCAAGACACGGATTTCGCAGTCCATGAACACTTTTCTCCCGAATCTGGCAAGTTGCAAAACTCAAAACACCGCTTCCAAAAACCCCCTGAGCCGAAGGAAGTACGCCCACAAACGCAAACCTAAGGCGCGGTACGGCAAACGGCGTGTGAGCGCTTCACGGGTCACGGGCCCCACAACGCCATCCGAAATCAGGCCGGCTTCTTTTTGAATGCGTTGCACGGCAAGGTCGGTCTGCGGGCCGAAAACGCCATCCACCGCCACCCGTTGTCCAAGTGCGCAGAGCAATACCTGCAGGCTCTCGACTGCCGCGCCCCGCGTGCCGATCCGCAACACCGCTTCCGTAACGGGCGGCCCTCCGCCTGCCGAATAAGCTCGGTAAGCCCGAGCGAGCTTTCGGTCATACTGGTTGCGCCTATAGCCCGGGCCGTTATAGCCGCGCGCAAATCGCACCCAGTCCCGCGACATCAGAGCATCTTTCAACCCTGCTTTCCCGATATACCGCAACATCAGCCCAACCTGCCCGGCGATGCCGCATCTGGCCTCTGCGACCAGCGCTTCCACATCGGCAAAGCCAAGCCAGCTCCAGTGCGCGCCCATCACCTGCCCAACCCCCCAGGAGACAGATTCGCAGGCTGCCTTCCGATCGATACGCGCGGCCTGTTCAAACATCAGCCAGCGCTCCACCTGCCCGCGCGGATTGGCAATCTTCCCGACTTCCGGCGAAGACAATCCCGCCGCTCTCGCTTCCCAACGTTTTGCGTCGGCGAGCCTCCGATCAAAATAGTGGCCCTCAAACCGGATAATCGGCTCCTCCCGTCCACGCAGCATCACGTGCGACCTCCCACCGCTTTCCACCTGTGCAACCGCCAGAATAAGGGCAGGGTCGACTCCCGCCTTCGAGGCCGCTCTGCTGATTTCTCTGATTGCTGCTTTTGAAAACATCGCTCTCGCCCATGGTTGCGCTGGACGATTATCCATCAATACAACCTTGAGGGGATAAAGAAAGAATATCGCAACCGCTGAGGAAGCCGTCACATCTCGTGCAAAGCTTTGAAACGCTGCTTTTTCTTGCATGCGGTTCAGGAGAGGCGTAGGAGACCGCGCATGATTTCTTCCTCACCCGCACAGACGTTTCGCGTTGCCGCGCTCTATCGCTTTGCCTCTCTCCCCGAGCACGAGGCATTGCGTACCGAGCTTGCCACCTTCTGCTGCAAGCGGGGCATTCGCGGCACGCTCCTTCTCGCAGCCGAAGGCATTAATGGCACTGTGGCCGGAACACCGGAGGCTATCGAAGCGCTCATTGAACATCTTGAAAAGATGCCCGCGCTTAAAGGTTTGGAGGTGAAGTACAGCACGGCCTCCGAAATGCCCTTTCACCGCATGAAAGTCCGGTTGAAAAAAGAGATCGTCACAATGGGCGTGCCCGAGGTCGATCCAGTCAATCAAGCTGGGACCTATGTGGAACCAGCCGAGTGGAATACCTTGATCTCCGATCCCGAGACGGTGGTCGTCGACACTCGCAATGCCTATGAGACGGCCATTGGTACCTTTTCCCGGGCGATGGATCCAGAGACTGAAACCTTCCGCGATTTTCCCGCCTGGGCCGAGCGTAATCTCAACCGCCTGAAAGGCCGCAAGATCGCCATGTTCTGCACCGGCGGGATCCGTTGCGAAAAGGCAACCGCCTACATGAAGCTGATTGGCGTCGATGACGTCTATCACCTGAAAGGCGGCATCCTGAAATACCTTGAGGAAGTGCCTGCAGAAGAGAGCCTTTGGGAAGGGGAGTGTTTCGTCTTCGACGAACGCGTCTCTGTTCGCCATGGGCTCGAGAAGGGCGAAGCGACGCTTTGCCGGGCCTGTCGGCATCCGCTGACACCCCAGGATCGTGCCTCACCCCTGTTCCAGGAAGGTATTGCTTGCCCCCACTGCGCCGAAAGTCGGAGCGAAGCGGACCGCGCCCGCTATGCCGAGCGCCAGCGTCAGATCGAGCTGGCCGAAAAACGCGGCGACCGCTTCCCCATCGGAACACCGGTAGGGAAGCAAGACGCCTGAGCGTTCATCCCATACCGGCGAGGTCCTCAAGGATCGCCTCGGCATGGGTCCACAAAATCGCGCTTCCCTCACCTTCGAGCCGCATAAGCTTGCTGTTCGGCAAACGCTTGTTGAGAGTCTCTCCGAAATCCGGCGCATGCACCGGGCTTGTGTCGGCCAGGCCAAACCACAGCCGCACCGGGCAAACGATGTCCTCGAGCCGGAAGGGCCATGGCGCCATGGCAAGACGCGTGTCGCGAGCGTATCCTGCGACGCCCTGACTGAAACCTTCATCGAGTGCTCTGCGATAAAGAGGCGCGAAGGTCTCGGCTGCGTAAAACGCCCGATCCTGCGGCCCGCTCATTGTCTCGATCATTTGCCAGAGCCAGTCGGCGCTTGCCATCGCAGCGATATCAGCCTCCAGCCGTTCAGGATCATCCTTGGCAATCTGCACCATGCTTGCCACAGGCTCAGGCAGTCGCGAAAACATCTCGGGCGCGGCGAGCTCATCCTGCCCTGACACCACTGACACAGCCTTGACCAAACCGACATCCGCCAGTGCCAGGGCAAAGGGCGCTCCTTGCGAAAAGCCTATGGCAAAAGCTGCATCGTCCTCAAGGTGCTGAAGCAGGGAAGCGATGTCGCCACTCCAACTCGCAAAGCTCTTCTCCGTATTTGCGTCCGAGGCACCAAGACCCGCTCGGTCTACGGAAAGAATGCGCAAGCCCATTCGCCGGGCAGCATCCTCACCAAACGGGATAGCCCCAGCCATGCCGGCCCCAGGGCAAAAAATTACCGCCTTGCCATTCTCTGCACCCCATTCGTGCCAGCCAAGACGCCGACCATCGGGGAGATTCAGTCGGTGGGAAACAACGTCGTTCACGGTCAACACCTACAGCAATAAGGGGGGCGAGAGCGATTGCCACCGGACGTGCAAAATGTCAAAGCTAAATTATCCAGTGCCGGTTGCCACCGCGACGGTAGCACGCGCAAAATGCTCCAGGTCCGCTCGCATGACACCGGCACGCGCCTGGATCGCGATGCTGGCCAGCGTCGCTGACATCAACTGTGCGAGACCTGCCACATCTTTGACGTCCTGGCCCTCGACAGCGGCACGGAGGATCCTCCCTTTGAGGTCCTTCTCGATCTCCTTGAGCGCATCCGCAAGCACCGCACTGATTTCCTTATCCGCAGGCGCTTCTGCTGGAGCCGTACACAGCACAAGACAGCCCGGAGCAATGCCTTCATGATAAAAGGCGATAACTGCATCAAAGAAACGCACCAGAACCTCTGATAGCGCTCCATCACTTTCCAGAGCCGGGGAAACCGCTACCCGCATCCGCCTGCGGTAATCTTCAACGGCCGCCAGAAACATAGATTTCTTGTTACCAAAGGCTGCAAAAAGACTGGGCCGGTTCATCCCGGCCGCACGCGCGATCTCATCCAGAGAGGCACCAGCGTAGCCCCGCATCCGAAACGTTTCCGCAATCGCGAGGAGAGCCGCATCGCGATCATAGGCAGGCGGTCGGCCTCGACGAGCGTTCATTTTGTACCATCTTGCATAAAAATTACCTCTGTGTATTTTTATGCGAAACAGTACAAATATCAAGACGTGCCATGATGACCAGTAAATTTCATCCCGGACACGCGGCCATGGGGTCCCTTGCCTGGGGGCACGGCAGAGATGGGAGTTTGACCAGAACCGAGAAAATTCGCCTCTTGAGCAATCTTGCCTTTGTGCAGGTGCGTGAGGGGCTCGATACTCTGCGAAGCAGGCTTGGCCTTCTGAAGCCAGCGCAGCTGGAGCTCGATGTGGTCTTACCTTCGAATACCGCATTGGTCGAGGCGCTCAATTCGAAAACGCCAGGCATAGAAAAGCCACGCGCCCCGCCGTCATGACCAGTCTTTCAGGAGGCAAGACACCCAAAGAGCCGTTTAGATGACCGTCGATCATCTGTGATCACCGGCGTTGTCACGGCGATGCCCAGCGTTTTCATTGCAATGGGATAAATGCATCCCTACTTTTCTGCCAACCCTAGGGTGTATGCTGCGCGAAACGAGGAGATGCGGATGTTCGACCCCAAGAAACTGCTGAACGACCTTTTGGGCTCACAAGTGCCCGGAACTGAAGGCACAGTGCGTGACAAGGCAGGCCAGGCCGTTCAGCTGGCCAAGGACAATCCGCTTGCGACCGGCGCGATCGCCGCCGTTCTTTTGGGCACCAGCACAGGACGTTCGGTTACCGGCAGCGCGCTCAAGTTCGGCGGCATCGCTGCCGTGGCCGGTTTGGCCTACAAGGCCTATCAGAATTATCAGGCGGGCAAGGAGCCTGCCGCAGCAGCACAGGAAGGTGAACTCCTCCCCCCGCCGGAGGATACCAGTTTCAACCCCGCGCAGGCACCGCAGGGTGAAAGTGAATTCGCCCTTGCGCTCGTACGCGCCATGATTGCCGCTGCCCGTGCCGACGGGCACATTGATGAGGCCGAGCGCGGGAAGATCGCCGACAAACTCAGGCTGGCCGGCATAGATGGAGAAGCGGAAGCCTTCCTTCTAGAGGAACTGGAGCGCCCGGTGGATCTGGACGCTTTGGTCGAAGCTGCCCAAACCGATGCCCAGAAGATCGAGCTATACACGGCTTCACGGCTCACCATCGAACCCAAAACCCGCGCTGAGCGCGGCTACCTCGACATGCTCGCCGGCCGTCTGCGCCTCCCCGACCCGCTTGTCGAGCATATCGAGGCAACCGTCTCCGAAGCCACGGCCTGAGGTTCGTATTGGCCGGGGCTGTTCACCCCCGGCCAAGCTCACGAAGATCGGACACAGGGTCGAAACCCCTTCTCCCCACTGGCGGGGAGAAGGTGAGGATGCTCAAAGGCTGGCACCACCATTCCCGAAAGGTCTTCCTTCGACACAGCCGCCCCTTCACACCCCGCCCGGCGCTCAACTTCATCCTCCCTTGACCCCGCCACAACGCCCCCCCTAATATCCCTGCCAGGCAGCGTGTGATGGCTGCCTCTGGCCCAAGGTTCGGGCGGCATTCGGGGCGCGAATGTTCAGACCTGACCACCATGCATTCTTGCTGAACGGGCGCGACATCTGTCCGCGCCATTGATCTATGGTGGTTCCATGTTTCCACGCACTCTTGTGAGCTTCGCTTTCCTCGCGGCTCTTTCTACTGCGGCTTTCGCCGAAAAGCTCACCGTCTTCGCTGCCGCCAGCATGAAAGACGCCATTGAGCGCGCCGCGAGCGAGTATCAGACATCCGGCGGCAATGAAGTCGTCGTCTCGTTTGCCTCCAGTTCTGTTCTCGCCCGCCAGATCGAGGCTGGTGCGCCGGCGGATGTGTTCATCTCCGCAAACATCGACTGGATGGCGTATTTGGTCGAACGTGATCTGGTCCGCACCGACAGCGAGACCATCATCGCCGGCAACAATCTCGTCATCGCAGGTCCGGCAGGAACAGAGCCGGTGGAAAATCCTAGCGCCATGCTCAATGGGCGCTTCGCCATGGGGGACCCCACCCATGTGCCCGCTGGCAAATATGCTCGCACGGCGCTCGAAAACCTCGGCCTCTGGAAAAACGTCGAGAAGAACGCCGTGTTCGGCGAAAACGTCCGCGTGGCGCTGGAGCTCGCCAGCCGTGGTGAGGTGAAAGCCGTGATCGTCTACGGATCGGATCAGAAAGCCGCCGGCGAGTTGGTGCGCGCCTATGTCTTCCCGGCAGACAGCCATGCGCCGATCCTCTACCCCGCCGCCGCTACGAGGGATGGAGCCGAAAGCGCTGAAACCTTCCTCGCCTTCCTGAAAAGCGAGGCCGGTCGAGCGATCTTCACCGATCTCGGTTTTTCGAAAGCCACGGAATAGATTGCCGACATGGGTGAGACCGAACTTTCGATCATACTTCTTTCCGCGAAGGTGGCGTTCGCCGCAATCCTCTGCGCGCTCGTCCCGGCCTTTGCGGTCGCCTGGCTCCTTGCCCGCAAGGAGTTTGCCGGCAAAAGCATCGTTCAGGCGCTGGTCACCCTGCCGCTCGTGTTGCCGCCGGTCGTCACCGGCTATGGCCTGTTGATCCTGTTCGGCTCCAAAGGGACCGTCGGCCTGCTTTTTGAAAACCTGTTCGGCATCAGCTTCGCCTTCCGCTGGACGGGTGCAGCACTCGCCGCCGGCGTCATGGCGTTTCCGCTCCTGGTGCGGCCCATCCGCCTGTCGCTCGAAGCCATGGATCAGGGCTTTGGCGAGGCCGCGCGCACGCTCGGCGCATCGCGTCTCACCGTGTTCTTCACCGTCACCCTGCCGCTCGCCCTTCCAGGCGTCATTGCCGGGGCGGTGCTTGGCTTTGCCAAGGCGCTTGGCGAGTTCGGGGCGACGATCACCTTCGTCTCCAACATTCCCGGCGAAACACAGACCCTGTCGCTCGCCATCTATGCCCTACTGCAATCGCCATCGGGCGATGCGGCCGCCCTTCGCCTGATCGCAATCGCCATCGCCCTGGCGCTCGCCGCCATTGTCGCGTCGGAATATCTGGGCCGAAAACTCACCGCGGGAGCGCGCGCATGACTATGCTCGACGTCGATATCAGGGGCTGCGCCGGCAGGTTCGAGATCGAAACCGCCTTCCAGGCGGGCGCAGGCGTCACAGCTCTCTTCGGGCCATCAGGTGCCGGCAAATCCACGCTCCTGAAGATGATCGCCGGCACGGCACGTCCGCAGTCGGGGCGCATCATGGCTGGCGGGCGTACACTGTTCGATGCGGCCACAGGCACGAACCTCCCGCCGGAAAAACGCGGCATCGGTTTCGTCTTTCAAGACGCGCGCCTCTTCCCGCACCTCTCGGTGCTCAAAAACCTCACCTATGCCCGCTGGGCCGGTCGCCGACCGGCATCCCGCGCCTTCGATGAAGTGGTGGCCCTGCTTGGCCTTGAACAACGTCTCGACGCCGCACCCGCCACGCTTTCAGGCGGCGAGCGCCAGCGCGTCGCCATCGGCCGAGCGCTGCTTGCCGACCCCGCTCTGCTCCTCATGGATGAGCCGCTGTCCTCGCTCGACAAGGCGCGGCGCGCCGAGATCCTACCCTATCTGGAAGCAATCCGCACCGAAGCCGGTATTCCCATCCTCTATGTAAGCCATGAAACTTCCGAGGTCGCCCGTCTGGCCGATACAGTTGTTCTCATTGAAAACGGACGTGTTGCGGACAGCGGCCCCGCAGCAGCGATGCTCGCCCGCCTAGGCCTTGCCGCGGGCGGCGATCCCGATGAGGCCGGAGTGATCCTGGAAGGCTGCATCACCGCAATTGACCCCGCATACCAAACGGCCGTCATTGCGCTGGGAAATGATCGCATCGAGCTGACCGGAAACGGTTTCGCACCCGGGATGACGGTGCGGCTGCGTGTGCGGGCGGGCGATGTCGCCATTGCCAATGCGCCCCATGACGGCCTGTCGATCCGCAACCAGCTTCCCGTAACGGTCGAGAAAATTCGCCGCGAGGGCGCATTCGCCATCATTGCGCTCGGCTTTGGCGGACAGCAGCTTCTGGCCCGCATCACGGCGAAATCGGCGGATGCGCTCGACCTTCAGCCGGGCAGCCGGGTCCACGCCCTTCTCAAGGCCGTTTCCGTCGAGATGGCCCGCATCGAAAAGCCGCGCCCCGCGCTTACATCCGGGTCATCGCCACGCTGAGCGGAGGGCCATTCGCAATCGTCCGGTAGACCACGCAGTAGCGTTCGGTGAGCTTCAACAGCTGATCGAGTTGCTCCTGCGATGGATCCGTGTCGAGAGCAAACAAAAGCCGGATTTCCGTAAAACCCACTGGCGCATCCTTCACCACCCCCAGCGTCCCGCGAAAGTCGAGATCGCCCTCCGCCGAGACGGTGCCAGCCCGGAGCGGTATCTCCAGCGCCGTGGCCACTGCCTTCAGCGTCACGCCCGCGCAGGCGATCAGCGCCTCAAGAAGCATATCGCCGGAGCACAGCTCCAGCCCCGTTCCCCCCGTCGCCGGATGCAGCCCGGCAACGGCGATCGCACGACCGGTCTCCACCTTGCAGGCAATGTTATGATCGTCGAGCGCGCCCCTGGCGCGAAGTGTGATAAGAGCAGCACCCGGTTCTCCGCGATAGCGGTCCTTGATCGGCGCCTGAATGGCGCGCAGTTCTGCAGCGTCCATGGCATTCACCTCCCTGGAGCCCATTGGGCTCGTCAGCATCGCCCAGAATAGCACTTTGAGCGACCTTCAGCGAACTTTCGGTTCGCGACCCAACTTTCTCTTGCATCGCCATCTGCCCGGTGAAAACATGCTGGTCGAAGCCTTTAACAGGGCGTCACAATGCGGCGGTAGAGACCGCAAAGAGCCATTCGGGAGAAGTCACCATGCACAGATCGACCTTCAGAAAACGCCTCGCCATTGCATCGCTCACCGCATCCGCATTGACGCTGAGCGCCGGTGCGGCCTTTGCCGATTACACGCTCAACATTCTCCACATGAATGACTGGCATAGCCGTATTGAACCCATCAACAAATACGATTCCACCTGCTCGCCAGAAGACGATGAAGCCGGCGAGTGCTTCGGCGGCGCTGCCCGCCTCGTCACCGCCGTGGCCGAGTCCCGCAAGGCGCTTGAGGGCGAAAACGTCCTGCTTTTGAACGCCGGTGACAATTTCCAGGGCTCGCTCTTCTACACCACTTACAAGGGTGCTGCCGAAGCCGAGTTCCTGAACCTCATGAAGACCGACGCCATGGTCGTCGGCAACCATGAGTTCGATGATGGCGAAGACGGTCTCGCCACCTTCCTCGACAAGGTCGAGTTCCCGGTTCTGGGCTCCAACGTCAAGGCCAAGGAAGCTTCAGCACTCGGTGACCGGGTGAAGGAGTATCTCATCCTCGATGTGGGCGGCGAGAAGATCGCCATTGTCGGCGCAGTCGCCAATGACACGGCGGAGCTTTCCTCGCCCGGCGAAAATGTCTCAATCATCGAGGACGTGGCCGGCATCACCGCAGCCGTGAAAGCCGCCACCGCCGAAGGCGCAAACAAGGTCATCGCGCTCACCCATGTCGGCTATCCGCGCGACCTTGAAGCCATCGCGAAAATCCCAGGTGTCGACGTGGTCGTCGGTGGCCACTCAAACACGCTGCTGTCCAACACGGTGGAAGGGGCGGCTGGCCCCTACCCAACCATGGTCGACAATCCCGACGGCCATCAGGTGCCCGTGGTGCAGGCCGCATCCTATTCGAAATATCTCGGCGAGCTGAAACTTACCTTCGATGATGAGGGCGTCGTCACCGCCGCCACGGGCGACGTCAAGCTGATAGACGCCTCCGTTGCGAAGGACGAAGCTGTTGTTGCCCGTGTCAAGGAACTAGCCGGTCCCATCGAGGAACTGAAAAACAAGATCGTGGCCGAAACGTCAGCCGCTGTCGATGGCAGCCGCGAAACGTGCCGTGCCGGCGAATGCGAGATGGGCAATCTCGTTACCGATGCCATGGTGGCGCGCGCCAGGGATCAGGGCGTGCAGTTCGCCATCACCAATGGCGGCGGCCTGCGCGCCTCCATCGATGCCGGCGAAGTCACCATGGGTGAAGTGCTCGGTGTTCTGCCCTTCCAGAACACGCTTGCCACCTTCCAGTTGAAGGGTTCAGACGTCGTTGCCTCACTTGAAAGCGGCGTTAGCCAGATCGAGGAAGGCGCTGGGCGCTTCCCTCAGGTTTCGGGCCTGCGTTACAGCTTCGACCCGTCTGTCGCGCCCGGCGAAGGCCGCATCAAGTCCGTCCAGGTAAAGGACGGCGAAGGCTGGACAGCAATCGACCCGGATGCCACCTACACGATCGCCTCCAACAATTTCATGCGCAACGGGGGCGACGGTTACAAGCTCTTCGCGGAGAATGCCGAAAACGCCTATGATTACGGCCCGGGCCTCGAACAGGTGCTTGCCGACTATTTGGCCGAAAACAGCCCGTACAAACCTGCCATCGACGGCCGCATCACGAAAATCGATGCGAGCGTCGCCGCTGCTGAGGCTGAGGCCACGACCCCGGACCTGCCCGAAATGTCGAAAACAATCGCCAGCGAGGCACCCAAAGCCGTTGAGGAGACCATGGAAAAGGCAGGCGAGGCCGTCGAAGCCGTGACTGAAGGCGCAAAGGAAATGGCCGAGAAGGCCGCCGACGACGCCGGCGAAGCCATGGCGAAGATGACCGAGGCGACCGAAGATGCAGCAAAAGACGCCGGAGAGACCATGACAGCCGAGAAAAACACCCACACGGTTGTGCGCGGGGACACGCTCTGGGAGATCGCCCGCACACATTATGGCGACCCGGTGAAGTGGAAGGCCATCGCGGAAGCCAATCCGCAGCTAAACCCACACCGCATCGATGTGGGTATGGAGATCAATCTGCCGACCGCAAACTGACCCGCCCCATCGGCACCGGTCCAGAGCCTCGCCAGGCGGCGGGGCTCTTTTTTGCCCCTGCGGCTACGCGCTCCATTGAAAACCGGCTCGGCTTCGCTAGCTTCCCTTGCATGATCGGAGCCAAAGCATGAATCTCCCCACCACAATCGACCCCAAAGCAGCGAAAGCCGTCGGCCCGCTACCCGCAGAACACCCACCTATCCATATCGGCAAGGTAGGCGTTTTGCTTGTAAATCTCGGCACACCAGACGGAACCGACTACGCGCCGATGCGGCGATATCTGAAGGAGTTTTTGTCAGATCCCCGCGTCATAGAATGGCCGAAGGCGATCTGGTATCCGATCCTCTACGGCATCGTTCTCAATACACGGCCAAAGAAGTCAGGCGCGGCTTATGCGGAAATCTGGAACCACGAGCGCAATGAATCGCCGCTGCGCACCTTCACCCGGTCGCAGGGCGAAAAACTCGCCCAGGCGCTGTCGGGGCATGAGCATGTGATCGTCGACTGGGCCATGCGCTATGGCCAGCCCTCCATCGAGACGGTGACAAGGAGCCTGATGGAGCGCGGCTGCGACCGCATCGTCATGTTCCCACTCTACCCGCAATACTCCGCCACCACCACCGCAACGGTGAACGACAAATTCTTCGAAGCGCTCATGCAGATGCGCTTCCAGCCGGCCATACGCACCGTGCCCTCCTATCAGGACGAACCGGTCTATATCGAGGCTTTGGCCCGCTCCATCGAGAAGCACCTTGAGAGCCTGGATTTCGAGCCGGAAGTTGTCATCGCTTCCTATCACGGCATCCCGCAAAGCTATTTCAGGCGCGGCGACCCCTATCATTGCCATTGCCAGAAAACGACCCGCCTCCTGCGCGAGCGCCTCGGCTGGGACGAGAAGAAGCTCATCACCTGCTTCCAATCCCGTTTTGGTCCGGAAGAATGGCTCCAGCCCTACACCGACAAGACCGTCGAGAAGCTCGCAAAAGAGGGTGTCAAATCCATCGCGGTATTCAATCCGGGTTTTGTGTCCGACTGTCTGGAGACCCTGGAGGAGATCGCTGGAGAAGCCGGAGAAATCTTTCATGAGGCTGGTGGCAAGAATTTCACGCACATACCCTGTCTCAACGACACCGGCGAAGGGATGGCTGTGATCGAGACCCTGGTGCGCCGGGAGCTTGCTGGCTGGGTGTGAAACGTCCTGCCACAAGGGTGTCATAATTGGCGAAGCATATGCCGTACGCTGCAACTTTTTGTGGAAACAGCCTGTGTCGACGCGCTGTCCGTTTCCGCGGCAATGGGATCCGTGATCTTTCTGTTCACATCACAGCGCAGACCCTTAAACTGCGTGCCAGCCTAAACATCCGTTCCCGCACAAGCGGTTCCAGGAGCTGAATATGCTTTTCTCTGGTTTTGACATCATCATTCCCGTCCTCGTTGTCCTTGTCCTGCTTTTGCTCTTTGCAGGCATCAAGACCGTCCCTCAGGGTTTCAACTACACAGTGGAGCGCTTTGGCCGCTACACCAGAACGCTCACGCCCGGCCTCAATCTCATTGTCCCGTTCATCGACCGCGTTGGCGCGAAGATGAATATGATGGAGCAGGTGCTTGACGTCCCCACCCAGGAAGTCATCACCCGCGACAATGCCATCGTCGCAGTCGACGGCGTTGCCTTCTATCAGGTGCTCACCGCCGCTGAGGCTGCCTATCAGGTGTCGGGTCTGGAAAATGCGATCCTGAACCTGACCATGACAAACATCCGCTCGGTCATGGGGTCGATGGATCTCGATGAACTCCTGTCCAACCGGGATGCGATCAACGAGAAGCTTCTGCGCATTGTCGACGATGCTGCAAGCCCCTGGGGCATCAAGATGACGCGTGTCGAAATCAAGGACATCAATCCACCGGCCAACCTCGTGGAATCGATGGCGCGCCAGATGATGGCCGAACGCAACAAGCGTGCGCAAATCCTTGAAGCGGAGGGTCTGAAACAAGCTGAAATTCTGGAGGCCGAGGGCCGCAAGGAAGCCGCCTTCCGAGACGCTGAAGCGCGCGAGCGCGCTGCCGAAGCAGAAGCCCGCGCAACCCAGGTGGTTTCCGAAGCCATTGCTGCCGGCGACGTTCAGGCCGTGAACTATTTCGTAGCCCAGAAATATACGGAAGCATTGGCCACCATCGGCTCCTCCAGCAACAACAAGATCGTCCTCATGCCTTTCGAGGCTTCCTCACTGATCGGTTCGCTGGGCGGCATCGGCTCCATCGCGCGCGAGGTGTTTGGCGAAGGCAATGCATCCTCAGCAACCAGCCAGCGTGTCTCTTCTGCCCGCCCTCCCCGCACGGGACCGTCGCAGGAGTAACCCCATGATCGAGCATGTCATCGCGGAACTCGGCCCCTGGAACTGGATGCTCCTCGGCTTCGTCCTTCTTGCAGCCGAAATCCTGGTACCCGGCGTCTTTCTTTTATGGATCGGGATCGCCGCGATCCTGACCGGCGCGCTCTCGCTGCAATTGTGGGAACTGTCGGTCTGGACATGGCAGGTGCAGGTTCTGGTCTTTCTCGCCCTGGCCCTGATCTCGGTCTATGCCGGAAAACGCCTGATGGATTCGCGCCGCAATGAGGAAACCGACCAGCCGCTTCTGAACCGGCGCCGAGAACAGCTTATCGGCCGCACGGCAACGCTCGAAGAACCCATTGAAAACGGGTATGGCCGCATTCGGCTGGATGACACTTTGTGGCGTGTCGCGGGTCCTGAACTGCCGACTGGAACGCGCGTCCGGGTCGCATCGGTGGACGCCGGAACCCTGCGTGTCGAGGTTACCTGAATTCGCAGAAGTCCCGGAGCGCGTCCCTCCTCCGGGACTTATGATCTGGAAAAGAGCAGCCGAAAGCCGGCATAGCCAAAAACCACCGCCAAAGCTCCTTCAATCCATTGGCTGAACTTCTGGTAGGCCCGTCCCAGAACGTCAGTCGAGAAAAGCAGAGCGTAGCCCACATTCACTGTAAGCCCGAGAACGGCACACCCTGCTACGATTGTGATCAAAACATGTGATGGCGCATCATGCCCCAATCCGAGGGCCATGATTGCCACCCAGCCGAGAACGGCTTTGGGGTTGGACAAATGCAAGAGCACACCTCTACGGTAGAAGATTACCTTCCTTGCCGGCTCCATTGATTTCATGCCTACGGCCCGCGGCGACATGGCCGACCTCGCGGATTTCCAGGCAAGGTATAGAAGATAGAGCCCACCAGCGAGCTTGATGAAAAAGATCGCTTCGGCATAGGCGGTCAGCATCGTCGCCACGCCGGTCGCTGCACAAACGGCCCAGAACAAGCTTCCCGTCACCACCCCAAGGGCGAGAAGAACCGCACTTTCTCGCCCCTGTTTCATCGCAACCCCCATAATCGCCATCGTGCTGGGACCGGGGCTCGCAATCACAACGAAGTAAGCCGCAAAGACGACCAGAAGATGCTGAACGTGTTCTCCAAGCATCGGTTTTCCCCCAGATGATCCGGCCGTTGGGCGGCAAATGCTTCAGTTCTAAAAGGCCAGTATGGCACGGGGGGTAGACACCCCCAATTGAAGAATTGTCCCCCTTCGCATGGTCTTCTCGGGCAGCCCCCAGCTAAAACGATACGGCGAACCAAAAAAAAACGCCCCGTTTACAACGGGGCGTCTGTCTATGTTCTCACTGTGCGCGAAGTTGCGCACTTTCTTCAGGCGGCGCCAATTCGCAGCAGATCGTGGAGGTGTACGACGCCGCAAGGTTTGCCACCTTCGACCACCATCAGCGTGGTGATGGCCGAAGAGTTCACGATCTGCAACGCGCTTTCGGCCAGTGTTTCCGGTCCAATCGTCTTCGGATTGCGCGTCATCACCTGATCCACGGTCATTGCCAGAAGCTCACTGTCGATGTGTCGGCGCAAATCGCCGTCGGTAATGATACCGATCAATGCACCATCGCCGTCAGTGATGCCGACACAGCCAAAGCCCTTCTGTGTCATTTCCAGGATCGCCTCGCGCATCAACGCACCGCTTTTCGCCAGTGGCAGCTCAGCTCCCGAATGCATGATCTGGCGCACTTGGGTCAATTTCGCGCCCAGTTGACCACCAGGATGGAATGTACGGAAATGGTCGGCGGTAAAGCCCCTAGCTTCCAGCAATGCAACCGCAAGCGCATCTCCCATGACCAACTGCAGAAGGGTCGAGGTGGTCGGTGCCAACCCATGCGGACAGGCCTCAGGAGCACGTGGCAGACCGAGAACCACCGTCGCCTCTTTCGCAAGCGCGGATGACTTGCCTGCTGTGATGGCAATGATCGGAATGGCGAAACGTCGCGCATACGCGACAATGCCATGCAGCTCTGTGGTCTCCCCCGACCATGACATGGCGAGTATCACATCGTCATCACCAATCATGCCGAGATCGCCGTGGTTTGCCTCTGCCGGGTGCACGAAGAAGGCCGGCGTCCCTGTCGAAGCGAGCGTGGCGGCAATCTTGGAGCCTATATGACCACTCTTGCCCACACCGGTCACGATCAGGCGTCCCTTGACCCCGGCTATGATACGCACCGCGTCTGCAAACGGGTCGGCTAGACCATTATCGAGAGCGTCGGCCAGCTCTTTCAAGCCTGCCCGTTCTGTTTCGAGCGTGCGAACGGCAGAAGCGACTACGCTTCTCCGATCAATTTTGATGGAAGAGTCTTTCAGCATGGCACTGCCCTTACCGCCTTGATGGCCGGCTGTCCATTCAGTTTGTCCGTTGTTCAGTGGGTGAGCATAGAGCGGCAGAGCTCAACCTTCCGTTAACCACGAGGGTTTAGATTTCGGTAAGCATAAGAATGGCGCGTCTCGATAGTCTGGATCTGTATGTCTCGTCCCGGTGTCAGAGTGGGTTCCCGCATACGCGGATGGTACAGGTCGACCGCAATCGGCCTGTCGCTGATTGCGCTGACACCCGACTTCGCGGACGCACAACAGGCGGAAGGCCTGCGCGGGCTCGTGTCGGAAACAGACATTACATCCTCCATTCAAGACAATTCCGGAACCGGAATTTCCGCTCCGGCCTACACGCCGGTCACTCCTAGCCCGGAAGACCGGGCTGAAACGGAGAATGACCGTGCGACCCGTGCTCCCTCCACAGCCGTCGAGCGAGAACGCGTCCGTGCTGCGCGAAACAACCCTACGCTGACCATTACAGAATCAGCCCCCCTGGACCCCGTCGTCACCGAGGCAATTCCTGCAACGGGCGATGAAACATCGGCTGCGGAACGCATCGAGCGCGGGGAAGCACTCAATCCGCGGACCGGCGCCATCGAAAGCGACTATCAGGCAACCGATGAAAATCCCTACGCACCGCTGGGATTGCGGGTCGGCACCTTCATCGTCACCCCGACACTTGAACAGGGTTTGACGTGGACCTCAAACGCCGATTCCAGCACCAATGGTGCGGAAGCGTTGATTTCGGAGACAACACTACGCCTGAATGCGGCTTCGGACTGGTCGCGGCACGCCGCGACAGTCGGCGCCTATGGCATCTACCGGAAATCCGTTGACGGCGAAGAGGTGTCCGACCTCGAGGGCGGCATCGATGGCAGCCTTCGCTTCGATCTCGCACGCGATTACACTGCGCTTGCCAGCCTCGGTTACTCGATCAGTCCCGAATCGGCTTCATCCCCTGTGATCATCACAGGCGTGGATGATCGTCCGCTGCGTCACGCAATCGATGGCAGTCTTGGTCTGTCGAAGGATCTCGGAAAACTGCGCCTCAGCGTCACCGGCTCGGTATCGCGCCAGCAATATGGCGACGCCACGTTGATCGATGGGAGCACGCTCTCTCAGGACGAGCGAAACTCAACCCTGGCGACGATGCGGCTGCGCACAGGCTATGCTGTCTCACCGGCGCTAACACCCTTTATCGAAGGTGAGTTCGGACGCCGGCTCTACGATGAGAAGCAGGACAGCGCCGGTTATGAGCGTTCAGCAACACGCCTTGCCGCCCGAGCCGGCGTGATGGTGGACATCGAGGAAAAACTCTCCGGTGAAGCGTCCATCGGTTGGATTGCAGAGGATCTGGATGACGAGCGCCTCGATACGGTTTCGGGGCTCGCGCTCGCAGCAGCGCTTAACTGGTCGCCGCAGCGTGGCACAGATGTAAGGCTCGATGGATCGACCACCATTGAAGGCACGACAGACGCCGGAGACAGCGGATCGATCCTTTATGCCGGAACCCTGCGGGTTGAAAGGCAGATCCGCGCCAATCTGACTGCCGAAGCAGCGGCCGGCCTTTCATGGCGAGACTATATGAGCGGCGGCCATGACCTGACCATGAATGGCGAAGCGGGCATGACATGGTGGTTGAACCGCACGCTCGGCCTGACGGGTCGGGCCCGTTACGAAAAGCGGACCAGCAGCCTGCCTGACCGCGACTACGACGCCACAAGCGTCTTCATGGGCATCCGGATGCAGCGTTAAAAACCGTTTTCCGGAATTCCGCTGAAAACTCCGAAAAACAAACAAAAACGCCGCCATTTTAAGGAAATGGCGGCGTTTTCATGAAATTTAGCTACGGTCCGAAGCGGCAACCGCTTTCAGCACATGTTTGCGCAAATCGGGCCTCTCCAGAGCAAAGGCGAGATTGGCTTCAACGAAGCCTTCAGGCGATCCGCAGTCGAAGGTTCGACCAGTGAAATGGTACCCGTGGAACGGCTGCTCTTTCATTAGGGTGAGCATCGAATCGGTGAGCTGGATCTCACCGCCAGCTCCGCGTTCCTGCTTCGCGAGAAGATCGAAGATGGTCGGCTGAAGAATATAACGGCCATTGATATAGAAATTCGACGGCGCATCTTCCGGCTTAGGCTTCTCGACCATGGCGTTGATCTCGAACCCTCCGGCAACATCGGCGCCGCGTCCGACAATGCCGTATTTGTGTGTCTGCGAGGGGTCGCATTCTTCCACCGAGACCACATTGCCCCCGGTCTTCTCGAACACTTCCGCCATCTGTGAAAGACACCCTTTCGGCGCCTGCATGATCATGTCGGGCAAAAGAAGCGCAAATGGCTCATTGCCGACAAGTTCCCGTGCGCACCACACCGCATGGCCAAGGCCCAGCGGCTCCTGTTGGCGCGTATAGCTTGTCTGACCCGGTTGGGGCTGCAGACTGCGCAGCCGATCAAGCACTTCGGTCTTGCCGCGCCGCTCCAGCGTGTCATACAATTCCACCTGGATGTCGAAGTGATCCTCGATGACAGCCTTGTTGCGCCCAGTCACGAAGATGAAGTGTTCTATCCCTGCTTCACGCGCTTCATCCACCACATATTGAATGACGGGTTTATCGACAACGGTCAGCATTTCCTTCGGCACCGCTTTGGTAGCAGGCAAGAATCTCGTTCCAAGACCGGCCACAGGAAAAACCGCTTTGCGAAGTTTCGTCATCAGAAATTGACCCCCGAAGGTTTATGAGAATGAGATCGTCGTTGCCTTAGCAACGCCGGATTGATGTTTCCATAATGAATTCGCGTATTTCGTGACGGAAATGCGAGAAGTTTGTTCACGAAGGATAACAGCATGGTAAACGTTTTTCTAACCGGGACATGCCATGGATAGGCTGGAGTACCTGTAACGGAGATCGTGATGTTGTTCCGCTTGCCCCCACGAAACCTCGTCGCGACATTGGTCGCTTCTTTCGTGGTCGCCCTCACCGCAACCCTTCAACCGGCCAGCGCGGACGCCGGCTTCCAGAAATGGATTCAACAGTTCCGCAACGTGGCGATCCAAAACGGCATTTCCGGCGCCACCTATGACCGCGCCTTCCGTGGCATTACAGCCCCGGATCCGGAAGTGTTGGAAAAAGCACGCTACCAACCTGAGTTCCGCGCCGAGCCGTGGGAATATTTCGACAACCGTGTACAGGAAGACGCAATACAGCGCGGCCGCCAGCTTGCCCGCCAGTGGAAACCGTGGCTCGACCGCATTGAAAGCCAGTTCGGCGTCAGCCGCTACATTCTGCTCGCCATCTGGTCGGTTGAATCGAACTACGGCGAAGTGCTGAAGAATGACCGCATCATGCGCAGCGTCCCTCGCTCGCTTGCGACGCTCGCCTATGCCGACAAGCGCCGTGCGAAGTTCGCCCGTCAGCAGCTAATCGCAGCGTTGAAGATCCTGCAGTCTGGCGACATCGATGTGGGCCATCTCACCGGTTCCTGGGCTGGTGCGATGGGGCACACCCAATTCATACCCACCAGCTATCAGGCCTATGCAGTCGATATGGACGGCAACGGCCGGCGCGATATCTGGACCTCGATCCCCGACGCGCTGGCGACGGCTGCCAATCTGTTGCGCCGCAATGGCTGGCGAACCGGCGAGACCTGGGGTTATGAAACCGCAGCCCTTCCCAGCGGCCGAAAATTCCCCGGTGGCAACATGGCATTGAGCCGCTGGCAATCGATCGGTGTGGTCCGTGCCAATGGCAAGCCCTTCCCGCGACCCAGCGACACCGCAGAGCTGAAGGTACCGGACGGACGCAACGGACCGGTCTTTCTCGTGACCAAGAATTTCCAGGTCATCAAGCGCTACAACAATTCCGACAAATATGCCCTCGCAGTCGGACTGCTTGCAGACGAGATCGCGGGCTATGGCGGCTTGGAGCGGGACTGGAATCGTCCGTTCGAACGCCTGAGCTATTCTGAAACCGAGGAACTGCAAAAGCGCCTCGGTGCGCTCGGCTACTATGAAGGGCCGATTGATGGCAAGATTGGTTCGGGCTCGCGTGCCGCCATTCGGGCCTTCCAGGCTCGCAACGGCATGCAGCAGGACGGACATCCTGGCAAGGAAGTCCTGCGTCGCTTGCGCGGGAACTGAACCGGGACCAAGGGGAGCGGCCATGGAAATTGGACGAGGCAGTATCGATGGCGGCTACAAAAGCCGGTTGTTCGCGATCACTGTTGCCCTGGTTCTTGCCGTGCCCGCTTCTACCGCAATGCCTTCCTTCGCCGAGGCGCAGGAATCTCAACGAGAGCAGCGGCGTGGTCTGTTCGATCTTCTGTTTGGCGGTGCTCTACGTCAACGCGAACCGCAAAAACCGGTAACCCGCCAACGCTCGGCGCCCAGAAAACAGCAAGGTACATCACGGCGCCGATCGTCTGCCCCCGCTGCGCCTAGTCAACCGCCGCCTTCCCTGGAAGTCGAGAAGCTGGACAATGCGCGTGTCATCCTTGTCGTGGGGGACTTCCTTGCAGGTGGTCTTGCCGAGGGGCTGAGCACAGCCTACTCGGAATCGCCGGGTGTGCGAGTGGTCAATCGCAGCAATGGGTCGTCAGGCTTCGTGCGTGACGACTATTACGATTGGAACACCGAGATTGCAGGTATTCTGGACGATTTATCGCCCGCTGTTGTGGTGATGATGATCGGCTCCAACGATCGCCAGCAACTCATCGTTGACGGCAAACGCGAAGCTCCGCGCTCAGAGGCCTGGGTCGCAGAGTACACGCAGCGTGTCGAAGCCTTTGCTGCAGCGATTGAGGATAGACAAATCCCTCTCGTCTGGAGCGGACTGCCGTCATTCAAATCATCTACGATGTCCTCCGACATGCTTGCGTTCAACGATATCTACAAAACCACAGTCGAAGCTATCGACGGCTCCTTTGTCGATATCTGGGACGGCTTCGTGGACGAGAACGGCGGCTTCGTCTTCACCGGACCTGACATGAACGGTCAGCCCGTTCGGCTACGCGGCAGCGATGGCATCAACCTCACCCGCGCGGGAAAGCGCAAGGTGGCGTTCTATGTGGAGAAGCCACTTAACAAACTGCTCGGCGAGGCTGTGTCTCCAGATATCGGCGAGCTTGGTATCGAGAGCCTCCCGGCGCTTGTGCTTCACCCGGAAAATCCTGCGCCGGTAAACCGGACAATGCCTATCTCACTTTCCGATCCTTCCCTTGATGGCGGGCTGGAACTCATGGGCGCGGTCGTAAAACCGATCCAACGTCAAAAGCGCATCGAAAGCGAGGGAGGCCCTGGCGAGACTGAAACTCAGCCTGGCCGTGCAGACAATTTTTCCCTGCCAACAAGAAAATCACCGAAAAGCAAAACGCCGCCCGAACCCTCGGCCCAGGCGACGCCCTGATCTTTCAAACTCTGCTTAAAGCATTCAGCGCGGCAAGACGGAACTTCCCATAAGGAACTCGTCGATTGCATGTGCTGCCTGGCGTCCCTCACGGATGGCCCAGACCACGAGCGACTGGCCACGGCGGACATCGCCTGCGGCGAACAACCGGTCGACGGTGGTCTTGTAGTCGCGATCATTGGCATTGACGTTGACCGAGTTGCGGCGATCAACATCGGTTTTCAGGCGATCCCCGAATTCCGACAGAACACCCGTCTCGGCCGGACCGGAAAACCCGATGGCGATGAAGGCGAGATCGGCGCGGATAACAAATTCCGTACCGGCGACAGGCTTGCGCTTCTCATCCACCTCACAGCATTTCACACCGGTCAGAACGCCATCCTCACCGATAAACTCCAGCGTTGCGACCTGAAACTCGCGCTCCGCACCCTCGGCCTGCGAAGAAGAGGTACGCATCTTGGTCGCCCAATAAGGCCAGACTGCCAGTTTGTCTTCCTTTTCCGGTGGGCGCGGACGAATATCGAGCTGGGTCACGCGCACCGCCCCCTGACGGAACGAAGTGCCCACACAGTCGGATGCCGTGTCACCGCCACCGACAACCACCACATGCTTGCCGCCGGCGAGAATGGGATCGGAAGCCCAGGCCACGGATTGAATGTCCTCGCCGCCAACACGGCGGTTCTGCTGCACCAGATAGGGCATGGCATCGTGCACGCCTTCAAGATCAGCGCCGGGAATACCAGCCGGACGCGGACGCTCGGAACCACCGCAATAAAGAACGGCGTCATATTCGGCGAGCAGTTCCTCAACGGGCTTGTCGACGCCGACATTCACGCCGCAATGGAAGGTGACGCCTTCGCCCTGCATCTGTTCGACGCGGCGGTCGATATAATGCTTCTCTATCTTGAAATCGGGAATGCCATAGCGCATCAGACCGCCCGGCCTGCTCTCACGCTCATAGACATGAACCTGATGGCCCGCGCGGCCAAGCTGCTGGGCCGCCGCCATGCCAGCGGGACCGGAACCGATGATGGCCACGGTCTTGCCAGTCTTGTGCTCAGGCGGATAAGGGCGAACGAAGCCGGATTCATAGGCTTTGTCGGCAATCGCCTGTTCCACCGTCTTGATGGCCACGGGAATGTCTTCAAGATTGAGCGTACAGGCTTCCTCGCAAGGAGCCGGGCAGATGCGGCCCGTCCATTCGGGAAAATTGTTGGTGGAATGCAGGTTGCGGATCGCCTCGTCCCAATCGCCATTGTAGACGAGATCGTTCCAGTCCGGGATCTGGTTGTGAACCGGACAGCCTGTCGGCCCGTGGCAATAAGGGATGCCGCAATCCATGCAGCGCGCGGCCTGTTTCTCGACTTCCTTGTCCGACATGGGCAGCGTGAATTCGCGGAAATGGCGAATGCGGTCGGATGCCGGCTGATACTTGTGGACCTGCCGGTCGATTTCGAGAAAACCTGTAACCTTACCCATCGAGTAAACCCCGTAATTCTATTGAAGTGCCGGAAGTCCGAGGACATCCTCGCACCGTGCAATCCAGCGGGTGAGCGCCTTGCGCCCGTCGAATTCAAAACCGCCCTGCGGCGCAAGCCGCGTGTAGCCGAGCAGCGCAATGTCAGCGATGGTGAGCGCACTGCCCACAAAGAAATCGCGCGTCTTCAACGCCTGATCCATGAAATCGAGCGCGGCATCACCCCGCTCGACCTTGGCTGGATCCCGTGTTTCCACCGGCTCCCTGCGGTAAACCACGTGGAAGCGTGTGCCTGCCACATTGGGCTCATGAAAGTTCTGTTCCCAGAACATCCACTGATCGATTTCGGCCTGCATGAACGGATCATCGGGCAACAGCGCAGAGCCACGCGCGCAGTACCTGATGATCGCCCCCGACTGCCCGAGGACACACCCGTCATCAAACCGCACCACCGGCACCTGGCCGAACGGCGACATGGCGAGAAACGCATCCGTGCGGCTCTCACCCGCCATGATGTCGAGCTCGTGCCACCGATAGGCGAGACCAAGATGGTCGGCCGTGTATTTCACCTTCAGACAATTGCCCGAATTCTGATCGCCGAAGATATCCATTGGCAACAGACCCCGAAAGCGGCGGCTATTCAGCCGCCAGGCCCAGTTTCATGCGCTCCATCTCCTCCAGCGCCCGCCGGTATTCGACCGGCATCACCTTGCGGAATTTGGGGCGGTAATCGGCCCAGTTTTCCAGAATGGTGCGTGCCCGTTCGGACCCCGTGTGGTGGAGATGGTTGGCAATCAGCTGTGCGAGGCGCTCCTCGTCGTGACGGGTCATGTCGCCGGAAACGTCGACACGGCCCTTGTGCATGAGATCGCCGCCATGGTGGTGCAGCTTTTCGAGAATGTCGTCTTCCTCCGGCACCGGCTCCAACTCGACCATGGCCATGTTGCAGCGCTCGGCAAAGTCGCCCGCCTCATCCAGCACATAAGCCACACCGCCCGACATGCCGGCTGCGAAGTTGCGGCCCGTCTGACCAAGCACGACGACGACGCCGCCGGTCATGTATTCGCAGCCATGATCGCCAACACCTTCTACCACGGCGATGGCACCCGAATTGCGCACGGCAAAACGCTCGCCCGCGACGCCCCGGAAATAGCACTCGCCCTCGGTGGCACCATAAAGCACAGTGTTGCCGACGATGATGGAATCCTCCGCGACGATCTTTGAATCGTCTGTCGGACGAATGATGATGCGCCCGCCAGAAAGCCCCTTGCCGACATAATCGTTCGCATCGCCATGGAGCGTGAAGGTGACGCCGCGCGCCAGAAACGCGCCAAAGGACTGACCGGCGGTGCCCGTGAGGCGAACATCGATCGTATTGTCCTTCAGGCCCTTCTGGCCGTAGCGCTTTGCCACTGCGCCCGACAGCATCGCGCCGGCGGAGCGATCAGTGTTGCAGATCGAGACATCGATCGATACGGGCTCGCGGCTTTCGAGCGCGGGTCTCGCCGCCTCGATCAGCTTGCGGTCGAGAATGTCGTCGATCGGATGCACCTGCCGCTCGGTCCAGCGTAAAGCTTCGCGCGGGGCGTCGGGCTTGTAGAAGACCTTGGTGAAGTCGAGGCCACGCGCCTTCCAATGCGCGATCATCGCGTTTTTCTCAAGAAGATCCGACTGGCCGATAATGTCATCGAGCTTGGTGTAGCCCATCTCGGCCAGATATTGGCGCACCTCTTCGGCGACATAGAAGAAGTAGTTGATCACGTGCTCGGGCGTGCCCTTGAAGCGCTTGCGCAGCACCGGATCCTGGGTGGCGACGCCGACGGGGCAGGTGTTGAGATGGCACTTGCGCATCATGATGCAGCCGGCGGCGATGAGCGGTGCGGTGGAGAAGCCGTATTCGTCGGCACCGAGAAGCGCGCCGATGATGACATCGCGACCGGTCTTCAGCCCGCCATCGACCTGCAGCGCGACGCGCGAGCGCAGACCGTTCAGCACCAGGGTCTGGTGGGTTTCGGCAAGCCCCATCTCCCACGGGCTGCCGGCATGCTTGATGGAGGTGAGCGGGGAAGCGCCCGTGCCGCCATCATAGCCCGAAATGGTGATGTGATCGGCGCGTGCCTTGGCGACGCCGGCCGCGACCGTGCCCACGCCAACTTCCGAGACGAGCTTGACGGAGACATCCGCATCCGGATTGACGTTTTTCAGATCGTAGATGAGCTGCGCCAGATCCTCGATCGAGTAGATGTCGTGATGCGGCGGCGGCGAAATGAGGCCGACACCCGGCGTGGAGTGGCGCACCTTGGCGATGGTGGCATCCACCTTGTGACCGGGAAGCTGACCACCCTCGCCAGGCTTTGCGCCCTGCGCCACCTTGATCTGCATCATGTCGGAATTGACGAGATATTCGGTGGTGACACCGAAGCGGCCACTGGCGATCTGCTTGATGGCCGAACGCTCGGGGTTCATCGTGCCATCGGGCATCGCCGTGTAGCGGTCCGGTTCCTCGCCGCCCTCGCCCGTGTTGGACTTGCCGCCCAGCGCATTCATGGCGCGCGCCAGCGTGGTGTGCGCCTCGCGGCTGATGGAACCAAAGGACATGGCGCCGGTGGAAAAGCGCTTGACGATTTCGGACGCCGGCTCGACCTCGTTGAGCGAGACCGGCTTGCGGCCCATATCCTTTGCCGTCCTGACCGCGAAAAGGCCGCGAATGGACTTGGCGTCTACCGCCTCGCCATCGACCATTTTTGCGAAATCGCGATAGGTCTCCCAGGACTTGCCGCGCACGGCGTGCTGGAGGGAGGCGACGGCATCGGGCGACCAGATGTGGGATTCGCCGCGCATGCGGAAATTGTATTCGCCCCCCACTTCGAGCGCATTCTTAAGCACCGGGTCGGGGCCGAACGCCGACGTGTGGCGGCCAACCGTTTCGGCTGCGATCTCTTCCAGCCCGACACCTTCGATCGTGGTGGCGGTGTTGGTGAAATAATGTTCGATGAAATCGCTTTCGAGGCCGACGGCATCGAAGATCTGCGCGCCGCAATAGGACTGATAGGTGGAAATGCCCATCTTGGACATGACCTTCAGAATGCCCTTGCCTATGGCCTTGATGTAGCGCTGCACGACCTCCTGCGGGTCCACCTCCGGCGGGAACTCTCCGGCCTTGTGCATGGCAAGCAGAGTGTCGAAGGCGAGATAGGGATTGATCGCCTCTGCGCCATAGCCGGCAAGGCAGCAAAAATGATGCACCTCGCGCGGCTCGCCGGATTCGACCACGAGGCCGACCGCCGTGCGCAGTCCCTTGCGGATCAGGTGATGGTGAACGGCAGCGGTGGCAAGCAGCATCGGGATGGCGATGCGGTCCGGACCGATCTGACGATCCGACAGGATGATGATGTTGTAACCGCCGGCAACGGCCGCCTCTGCACGGTCGCAGACACGTTCCAGCGCGCCGCGCATGCCGGATGCCCCCTCGCCCGAAGCATAGGTGACGTCGATGGTCTTGGTGTCGAACCGGTCCTCGGTGTGGCCGATGGAGCGGATCTTTTCCAGATCGCCATTTGTGAGGATGGGCTGGCGCACCTCAAGCCGCTTGCGGCGCGAGGAACCGACCAGATCGAAAATGTTGGGACGCGGGCCGATGAAGGAGACGAGGCTCATCACCAGCTCTTCGCGGATCGGATCGATCGGCGGGTTGGTAACCTGCGCAAAGTTCTGCTTGAAATAGGTGTAGAGCAGCTTGGGCTTGTCGGACATGGCCGAAATCGGCGTGTCGGTGCCCATCGAGCCGATGCCTTCCTGGCCGGTCGTGGCCATGGGCGCCATCAGCATCTTCGTGTCTTCCTGCGTGTAACCGAAGGCCTGCTGCAGATCGAGCGGGGAAACATCCTTGCGCAGCGCGCGCGGCTCCACTGGCTTCAGATCCTCAAGAATGAGCTGGGTGTTGTCGAGCCACTTCTGGAAAGGATGCTTCGTGGCAATCTTCGCCTTCACCTCTTCATCGGAGATGATGCGGCCTTCTTCCATGTCGATCAGGAGCATCCGGCCGGGCTGAAGACGCCATTTGCTCACGATATTCTTCTCCGGCACCACAAGCGCACCGGCTTCCGACGCCATGATGACGCGGTCATCGTCGGTGACGACATAGCGCGCTGGACGCAGGCCGTTGCGGTCGAGTGTGGCGCCGATCTGGATGCCATCGGTGAACGCCACGGCGGCGGGGCCGTCCCACGGCTCCATCAAGGCAGCATGGTATTCGTAGAACGCCTTGCGCTCGTCGGTCATCAGACGGTTGCCAGCCCAGGCTTCAGGGATGAGCATCATCATGGAATGGACGAGCGAATAACCGCCCTGGAACAGGAATTCGAGCGCGTTGTCGAAACAGGCCGTGTCGGACTGGCCCTCATAGGAAATCGGCCAGAGCTTGGAAATGTCGTTGCCGAACAGCTCCGAATCCACCGAGGCCTGACGTGCGGCCATCCAGTTGACGTTGCCGCGCACGGTGTTGATCTCACCATTGTGGGCGACCATGCGATAGGGATGCGCGAGTTCCCAGGAGGGAAAGGTGTTGGTGGAGAAACGCTGGTGCACAAGCGCCAATGCTGTCTCGAAACGCGGATCCTTCAAGTCTTTATAATAGGCGCCTAGCTGGTAGGCGAGGAACATGCCCTTGTAGACGATTGTGCGCGCCGAAAGCGAAACGGTGTAGAAACCGTGCGTGCCGCCTTCCAGCTCCTCGCGCACACGGCCCGAGATCACCTTGCGGAGGATATAAAGCCTGCGCTCGAAATCCTCTTCATGTTCGATGCCGCCACCGCGCGCGATGAAAATCTGCCGGTGGACCGGCTCGGACGCCACGATTTCGGGTGCCTTGGAGAGGCAGGAATTGTCGACAGGCACATCGCGGAACCCGATCAGCTCCTGACCTTCCGAGCGCACCACGTCTGCGATGATCGTGTCGATCTTCTCGCGCAGCGCGCCATCGCGCGGCATGAAGAAATGACCGACGCCATATTGACCGGGCTCGGGAAGCTCGACGCCACGTTCAGCCCACTCCTCACGATAGAAGCGGTCCGGGATCTGCATGAGCATGCCCGCACCGTCACCCACGAGCGGATCAGCACCCACCGCACCACGATGGGTGAGGTTTTCGAGCATGGCAAGCCCGTCCTGAACAATGCTGTGCGAACGCTTGCCCTTCATGTGGGCAACAAAGCCGACACCGCAGGCATCATGTTCGTTGCGCGGATCGTAAAGCCCCTGCGCAGCCGGCAGGCCGGGGACGATGGTCGATCCTGTGCGTTTGACGGTGGCCGCTCCAGCCTCGGCGGCAGGTTCGAACTCAGTCGAAACAGATGGCGTCATTTCCGTCATCGCAATTCCTCACAATTGTTGCCCGGAGCCTCTCCTCACCGGGCGGTCGTTCAGTCGCCGGGCTGCCCTTGCGGCCATCCGGGGTGCATGCTCGGCATTTCATTATAAAAGCCGGGGAACGCTACCGGTTCGCTCCGGCGCATTTTCTTGTTCTTGGGCGGAGCACTGCTGCCTTGCTGATTATCCAGCGCAGCCCGGACCGCCTATGTCGCGCCAATCGACCGACACACTACCACAACCTCATCAGGCCATTGCAATGCATCGGCGAAACGATTTACGCGCAATAAGACAGGATTGCTGTCCTATTGGCTGAAATGCCAGAAATACCAACACCAGACAAGACCGAAATGCAAATTTTTTGCGCAAAAAGCGAAAGAAAATTCCCGTGCTGCAAGTATTGTCGAAATTATCCATCACCACCGCAGATCATGCTGTAGAGGAGCCGAATGGCCGCAACATCTGATCTTCGGGACTTGATACAGGGGCATGATATGCGCAATGTCGCACCGCCACTGCTTATTTTAAGGTCAAAAGAGAGATCGACTGCATGAATTTCGCCTCCGACAACTGGGCCGGCGCCCATCCGCAAATCGCTGAAGCGCTCACAAACAATGCAGGCGGCTATGCATCGGCCTATGGGACAGGCGATCTGGACAAACAGGTAGAGCGAATCTTCTGTGACGTCTTCGAGCGCGACGTGGCGGTTTTCTTCGTCGGGACCGGTACGGCTGCCAATAGCCTTTCACTGGCCTGGGCTGCCAGGCCGGGCGGGGTCGCCTTTTGTCATGCGGAAGCCCACGCTATCGAAGATGAGGGCGGGGCGCCGGAATACCTGACCGGCGGCGCGCGTCTGAAAGGGGTCGCGGGACGATTGGGACGCATGGATCCGAACGCGCTCGGCGCTGCGATCCGCGAGCACCCGGCCGAATTCGTGCATGCGGGACAACCCATGGCCGCTTCCATCACACAGGCCACCGAGATCGGCACGCTCTACTCTCTCGACGACATCGAGACGATTGCCGGCATCTGTCGTGAAGCGGACATCCCACTGCATCTCGATGGCGCCCGATTTGCCAACGCACTTGTGGCTCTCGACACCACGCCGGCACAGATGACGTGGAAACGTGGTGTCGACATCGTATCCTTCGGCGGCACCAAGAATGGCTGCTGGTGCGCGGAGGCCATCGTGGTGCTCGATCCCGCGAAGGTCGGGCAAATGCATTTTCTGCGCAAGCGAGCCGCGCAGCTCTTTTCCAAGTCGCGCTTCATCGCCTCACAGTTCGAAGCCTATTTCAGGGACGATTTGTGGCTCAAAACGGCGCGACACGCCAACGCTATGGCCCGCGAACTCGCCACTGCGCTTTCCGCAGCAGAGGGGGTGCGCCTTGCCTGGCAACCTCAAGCGAACGAGGTGTTTGCACTCATGTCTGCCGAGAAGGCAAAAGCCCTTCAGGCCTCCGGCGCCCGTTTTTACCCCTGGAAACCGCCATTGTCTTTCGCCAGCGAGATCAGGGATGGAGACGTACTCCATCGCTTCGTAACCAGCTTCGCAACCGAGCCTTCTGAAATCACGCAATTTGCAGACCTGCTGCAAGGCTGAGCTCACGCGCGCGTGCCTGACATAACGACGCTGCGATAAACACGCTTTCACGCCCATGTGATGGTGGCTCGCGCGCGCTTGATTTCCAAGTGAAGTGTCCCTCTGAAAAAACGGTATGTGCCGGAGCGGAGATCCGGCTTCGACAAGACCTCGAGAGGAGACCATCCCATGTCCACGAAAACCGCACTGACCGCTGCCTATATCGCAGGCACAGTTGCAGCGGCCCTGTCTGCAAGCACTTTTGCTACCACCACAGCCGCCCAGGCGCAGGAAAAAGAGAAATGCTATGGCGTGTCCATGGCGGGCAAGAATGATTGTGCGGCCGGTCCCGGCACCACCTGCGCCGGCACATCGAAGGTCGATTATCAGGGCAATGCCTGGACTTATGTGGATTCCGGCACCTGCACCACGATGGAGCTTCCTGGCGACCGCATGGGTTCGCTTGAGCCACTCGATCGCGATCTGCCGTCCTGAGCGGCCTGACAGCATCCTGAACCCACAATGCCGGGAGGCGCCCGATGCTACGCGAAGTCAAACTTCCATCCGCAGACGACAGTCGCTTCCCGGCATTCCATCCGGCCGGCAGAGCCGGTGCAAGCTTCAAGCCGCAACATTTCGATGCGATCACTGCGGAGCCCGCCTCCGTAGGGTTCCTTGAGATCCATGCAGAAAACTATATGGGCGCGGGCGGTCCGCCTCATGCCGTCCTGACCGAAATCCGCAAACTGCTCCCCGTCTCGCTGCACGGTGTCTGCATGTCCATTGGGGGTCGGGACCCGCTCGATCCCGAGCATCTGTCCCGCTTCGCCAGTCTCGTCGGACGCTACGAACCCTTCAAGGTGTCCGAACATCTTGCATGGTCGACCCATGACGATGTGTTTTTCAACGATCTCCTGCCCCTGCCCTATACCGACGAGACGCTGGCGCGTGTGTGCGAGCACATCGATCAGGTGCAGGAAGCCATCGGCAGACCCATGCTGCTTGAAAACCCGTCAACCTATGTTCTCTTCTCCGAGTCCAACTGGAAGGAGACCGATTTCCTGCGTGAAATCGTGAAACGCACGGGTTGCGGCCTGCTGCTCGACATCAACAATGTGTTCGTTTCGGCCACCAATCACGGCTTCAGCGCCACCGAGTATCTGGCCGAGTTTCCGCTCGAACATGTGGGCGAGATACATCTCGCCGGCCATGACGAGCAGAAAGATGACGAGGGCGCACCGCTCCTGATCGACAGCCATGACCGGCCCGTCGCGGATCCGGTGTGGAGCCTTTACGAGACGGTGATCGAACAATGCGGTCCGATCGACACACTTGTTGAATGGGATTCGGACGTACCCGACTGGCCAATCCTGCGCTCGGAGGCCATCGCCGCTGAACGCATCCTCGATCGCCATCGTGGTCGCAATCGTGGTCGCAATCGTGGTCACCGGGCATCAGTGAAACCGCATGAGCTCCAATCCTGAGATGGCCGTCGAACGCAAACCTGCGACCTTTGACGTCGCGTTTGGCTCGGTTCTGCTGGATCCTGAGTGCGCAACTCCACAGGGCGTTTCCGGCCCACATGGCAAGGCCGCGAACAAGCGTTTCAATGTCTATCGCAACAATGTCACTCACAGTCTCGTCACGGCGCTGACCGAGATTTTCCCTACGGTGATGCAAATTCTCGGTGCGGACAACTTTCGCATGATCGCGCGAGACTTCATCCGCGCACGGCCCCCGCGCTCACGGCTCGTTTTCGAATATGGACGCGACTTCGCTGCCTTTCTCGCCGACTACCAACCCATCCGCCATCTTCAATATCTGCCTGACGTCGCCCGGCTCGAGCGCGCCTGGCTGGATGCCTTTCATGCAGCCGACCAAGCCCCGCTCGCCGCTGAGGATCTGAGTGCGCTGCCACCGGAAGCTCTGGCAGATGCGGTTTTCGTGCCGCATCCGGCCACCAGGCTCATCTCGTCCATCTATGCGGTTCACACGATTTTCACCGCGCATCGACAAGGACCGATGCCCGAACGCATCAATGCCGGCATTGCTGAGGCGGCTCTTGTGACGCGACCGGGCCTTGAAGTGCAGGTACGTGGAATCGACCACGGCCAGTTTCTGTTTGTCGATGCACTCAGCCGGGGAGTGCCTCTTCAACGGGCCGCCGGCCGGTCGATCGAAGCTGAACCGGACTTCGACTTTCCAGCTGCCATCGCCTTGACCATTGAAAGCGGCGCTTTTGCAGGTTGCCGTGCCAGCAACGAGAGTGACGAAAAGGATTAGGCCCCGTGTTTCAGACAATCGAGGCGCTGCATGCGCGTGTATTCTCGACCGTGGAGCGGATGCTCGATGGATGGTTCCTGGGCCTGGTGGCCCGCTTTTCATTTCTCGCCGTCCTCTATTTGTACTTTCTCAACTCCGCACGTACGAAGGTCGGAGACGGCTTTTTCGGCTTCTTTCACATCGCTGACGGCGCCTATTACCAGATCGCGCTGCCGGCCGTGGAAGCGGCAGGCGGCAACGTCTCAGCCGTATCATTCATCCCATGGGGGCTCATTGTCTGGCTGGGGACATATTCCGAGTTCGTGTTGCCATTGTTGATCGTGCTCGGACTGCTCACCCGCATCGCCGCACTTGGCATGATCGGTTTCGTGCTTGTCCAGTCCTATGTCGACATCGTGGTTCACAATGTAGGTTCCGAGACGGCAGGCGCCTGGTTCGACCGCTTTTCAGACGGGCTGATCTGGGACCAGCGCACGCTCTGGGTTTTTCTGCTTCTCTATCTGGCGGTCAAGGGTGCGGGCCTGGTCTCGCTCGACGCGTTCCTTTCGCATCGCCGCGCGATTTCAAAGGTCTGAACCAAAGGCGGCGCCACAAGGGCGCCGCCGACAGCTCAAAGAGCATTGCGATGGTTTGGAACATCGGACCGAAAGTTGGAGACCGGTGTCGGATTATCCCAATGTCCCGTTTACGGTTCAGATCGTCCTTTGTGTGTCCGGATGGTCACGCGGCGATCTAGTGGGCCTTGGCCTCGATCTCCTTCGCATCCTTCACCGAAACGATGGGGATCCGGCGCGGCTTCATCTCCTCGGGGATGTTGCGTGTGAGCTCGATATGAAGCAGGCCATTCTCCAGATTGGCACCCGACACCTCAACGTGATCGGCAAGCTGGAACCGGCGCTCGAAGCTGCGTGAGGCTATGCCGCGATAAAGAAGCTCGCCGCCATCTTTCTGCTCCGCGCTCTTCTCACCCTTGATGGTCAGCACGTTGCGGTGAGCCTCGATGGAAATGTCCTCGTCGCCAAATCCGGCGACCGCCATCGAAATTCGGTAGGAATCCTCACCTGTGCGCTCGATATTGTAGGGTGGATAGGTCTGGCCATTCTCCGGCTGCCCGAGCGTGTCGAGCATCGAGAAAAGCCGATCGAAGCCCACGGTAGAGCGATAAAGAGGGGAAAAATCAACATGACGCATGGTCTGTTCTCCTGTTGAGCAACATTGCGTTATGGCCGTCTCCGAAACCCGCGAATGGGCGTTTCTGTCTGACCAACGGTCCCGTTCTGGCGACCGCAGAATTTATATGGGGACGTCAAAAATCCGGTTCAAGAGCGCGCCGCTCGCACATGAACAGCCGATGAACAGCCCAATCGGAAACTGTTCAGCTTGATCACGTTATGGTTGGTGAACCTGATGGATGGCCTTGTGCTGCCATCAGGCAAGCACCGGATGTAACGTCCCTTCCACCGGTGCGGAACGCCGGAAGCGGCACCTCGTCGCTTCCGGCATTCGTTTCCGCAAACCTTTCGGATTCTTGCCTTTCCGGCAACTCGGCTCTATCAATCCGTAGGAATATCCTCTTCTGTCGCCCCTCATCTTCACTCTTGAGGCCAGTGTTTCCACATGGATGACCTGCTTATCGTGGTTCCGGAAAATCCCGCGCCAGACGGGATTGCGGCAGGTTTGTTGCGGACAGGCGACGGGCTATCGATCCGGTACGCACGCGTACCGGGCCGGGGCGAGGCAAAACGCGGCACGGTGGTGCTGCTTCCCGGCCGAAACGAATACATCGAGAAATATTTCGAGACCGCCGACGATCTCGCGAAACGCGGCTATGGATCGGCGATCCTCGATTGGCGTGGACAGGGTGGCTCCGAGCGGCTGTTGGCGAATGCCAACCGGGGCTATGTGGAGAGCTTTGACGATTATGTCCGCGATCTGGATGCGCTGTTTGAACAGGTTGTCTTGCCGGATTGCCGGGGCCCCTACTATATCCTCGCACATTCGACCGGTGTGCTGATTGCCCTTCTCGCCTCCCCCGGCCTGACCAACCGGGTTCGCCGCATGGTGCTTTGTGCGCCTTTGCTTGGCCTTGCCGCTTCATCTTCGACCACGGTCTGGGTAACGCGGCTTGCCCGGGTTCTCTACGCGATAGGGCTCGGCAAAATGTACATGCCGGGCCGCCGCAACCGCCACAAGACCCCGGAATTCTCGCCTGTGGCACTGAGCTCCGACCCAGTACGCTTCAACCGCAACCGCGCGACTGTGACGGCCTGGCCTGGACTTGCCATCAACGGGCCGACGGTGGCCTGGACGCGGGCAATGTTCCGCGCCGTGGAACAGGTAACGGATCCGGAATTCATGGCGCGGCTCCACATCCCGTCGCTGATACTGGCAGCGGGCAGCGACCAGGTCGTTTCCAACAGGGCGATTGAGGCCTATGCGCGGCATCTGCGCAGCGGGTCCCTGTTGACGATCGACGGAGCGCGGCACGAATTGCTTCAGGAAGCCGATCGCTATCGCGAACAGGCGCTTGCAGCTCTGTTCGCCTTTCTGGAAGGCACAGGCGACATTGACTACTGAGCAGGGTCAGCGCAGAAGCGCCATCGCTTTTTCGTGAAGCTCGCCGGTGGCCGCCGCAATGATGTCGCCGCCGCTTTCAGGTCTGCCTCCTGCCCAACTCGTGATCACCCCACCCGCCTGCTCGATGATCGGGACCAGCGCGACAATGTCGTAAGGTTGCAGCCCCGATTCGATGACGAGATCGACCTGCCCGGCCGCCAGCATGGCATAGGCATAGCAGTCCGTCCCATAGCGGGGGAGGCAGACCGCCTCTTCCACCCGATCGTAGGCTGGACGACGCAGGGCATCGAAGAGCGCAGGCGTGGTGGTGCACAGCGTGGCGTCAGAAAGCTCGGTCGTACCACGGGTCTTCAATTGGCGCCCACCGCCGGGGCCCTCATAATGGGCACCCTCACCGACCGTGTAGAAAAGCTCGCCCGTGAAAGGCTGTGACATCATGCCCGCGACCGCGCGGCCCGCGACCGTGAGCCCCACAAGCGTTCCCCACAGCGGAAGCCCGGAGATGAAAGCGCGGGTGCCATCGATGGGATCGATGATCCAGCGGTGTTCACTCTCCTCGCCCTCGAGGCCAAACTCCTCGCCCAGTATGCCATGGTCGGGATAGGCCTCGCCGATCAAAGCGCGAATCGCCTTCTCGGCCTCGCGATCGGCTTCCGTCACCGGATCAAAACCGCCCTCCATCTTGTTGTCGACCAGCACCGGCTGGCGAAAGCGCGGCAGTGTTTGTGCCGCGGCAGCCTCGGCAATACGGCGCATCAGCGCCGGTGATACGGTCATGGAAAACTCCTGGATGCTGGATTTGCTTGCGGGCGATCGGTCGGGAGCCGATCTTCGCTGTGATTGCGACGGTTTGCAACGGTTCAGGAACGGTTAACGCTTGACAATGCTGCAATGCAACATAAACTTCACATCAGGCAGTTTATCTGCCGAATGCCCTTTTTGGGCGTTTCCTCCCTAGACTTTTGACCGTGTCGCCGCTGCGATACGGTCTTTTTTTTCGCTCTATGCCGGAAACTGAAGCCGGAATATGCTGCACTGCCGCATACTTACGGATCATTCCGCTGCCAGAGGGAAAGCGCTGAAATGCCGACTGGCGATCAGCATCAATTCACGGGCGAAATCTGATAAATCCTCCTTCAAGGCGTAAAAGCCGGAGTTTTTTTCGAGCGTACGCTCGTCCATGTAGAGACTTCGATTGATCTCGATCTGCAGGGCGTGAAGCCCCTGTGCGGGGCGTCCGTAATGCTCGGTGATGAAGCCTCCCGCATAAGGTTTGTTGTGCACCACGCAATAGCCGCGCGCCGTCAGCAACCCGATCACCCATTCCGTAAGAACGGGAGCCGCCGAAACGCCGAATCGGTCGCCTATTATGAAATCAGGCCTCAGCCCCCCCTCGCCGGAACGCACACCAGTAGGCATGGAGTGGCAATCGATGAGAACGCCATGCCCAAACGCGCAATGCGTGTCGATGAGAAGGCGTTTGAGGCATTCATGATAGGGCTGGTAGATCGTCTCTATCCGTGACACCGCTTCTGCGAGCGGCAACCGCCCCTGATAGATATCGAGCCCCTCTCCCACAAGTTTGGGCACCGTGCCTAACCCTCCCGCCACCCTGGGCGAGCGGATATTGGCGTAAGGCGGCACCGGCTCGGAAAACATGCGCGGATCGAGTTCCCAGGGCTCACGATTCACATCGAGATAGGCCCGCGGGAAATTGGCTTTGAGGAAGGGAGCGCCGCAGGCAACGACGCCGGAAAAGAGTTCATCCACGTAGCAATCCTCCGAACGGCGGATCACCTGGGCGTCGAGCCGGCTCATCTGGAGAAATCGTTGCGGATAATGGCGTCCACTATGTGGCGAGTTGAAAACGAAGGGCACATCTTGCGACGCTGGAGAATGCACCTCGAAGGCAGGTACCTTGCCGAAATCCGCTGCAGCATTCATCCGTGTTTTGCGCCTCCGCAACGCCGTATTCTGCCAAAGCCTGCCACCGGCGCACCCGCCTGTCCAGCCGCTCCACAGACTGGCCTATAAGGATTCACTTGATATTTACCATGCGAGAATCATATAGCTGGGAACACATAAGCGGTTTGCGGGACAACCGCTCTCGCACGATTCGGACGGCACAATGGCACGGATTCTCCTGGCGGAAGACGATAACGATATGCGGCGCTTTCTCGTGAAGGCGCTGGAACGGGCAGGCTACGAAGTGGTGGACTTCGACAATGGCGCTGGCGCCTATGACAGGCTGCGTGAGGAGCCCTTTTCTCTCCTTTTGACTGACATCGTGATGCCGGAAATGGACGGCATCGAGCTGGCAAGGCGCGCGACGGAAATCGACCCCGACCTCAAGGTGATGTTCATCACCGGTTTCGCCGCTGTCGCGCTGAACCCGGATTCAAACGCTCCGCAGGATGCAAAAGTCCTGTCCAAGCCCTTCCACCTGCGCGATCTCGTGAACGAGGTGGAGAAGCTTTTGCAGGCGGCCTGAGGGCCGATCCGCCCAGGGGGATCGCGGCATTCGGGACGCTTTTCGAAATTGGCGCAAAATCCCCAAACTACCTATTGACGCCTGCCGCAATTTTATGATCTATGCGCGGCGTCGGATGGGCGTGTAGCTCAGCGGGAGAGCACTACGTTGACATCGTAGGGGTCACTGGTTCAATCCCAGTCACGCCCACCATCCGCTTCTCATTAAAATCAGTAGTTTATTCTTGAACATCGACCGCGCCGTGTTGGCATGCATGGTCCGTGTTGCCGTCCGTTCTGACTATCGTTTTTGGTGCGCGCCGCGCCCTTGAAGAGCGCGGCATTGCCGGGGACAAAACCGGAGTGAGGCTGGTTCAGCGCTTCACCGTTCGAAAACGCTCTTCCAAATACGAAACGAGCCGCACCGCCGGCCAAAGGACGATCAGATACATGACTGCGGCGGCAATCAACGGCGTGGGGTTGGCTGTCAGTGCCTGGGCGTCGGTCGCCTGCTTGAGAAGATCAGGCATCGCAACCACGGAAGCCAGAGATGTGTCCTTGGCGATTGCCACGGAATTGCTCGTGTGCGGCGGGATCGCAACGCGGAAGGCTTGGGGCAGAATGATCTTGTAGATGATTGCCCAGAAAGGCATACCGAGAGCCTTCGCCGCCTCGGTCTGCCCCTCGGGAATGGACTGTATGCCAGCGCGGAAAACCTCAGCCGTGAAAGCCGAAAAGACCAGCCCAAGCGCCAGGGTCGCTGATGTGAAGGCGTTGAGGCGGATGCCGACAAACGGCAAGGCATAATAGATCAAGACGAGGACAACGAGGATCGGCAGCGCGCGAAATACATCCACGTGCAACACTGCCAGAAGGCGCAACGGACGCGGACCATAAAGTCTTGCGAGGCATATCAGCACCCCCGCAAGCCCTCCGAGCGTGATCGTCGTCAGGGCGAGGAGGATCGTGTTTCCAACCCCCTTCAAGAGCATCGGGAAGATGCGAAAAAACACCTCGGCATTCAAAAAAGTGTCGACGAAACCCGGCATGATTCTACCCCTCCCACGGCACTTCCCGTTTTTCCACGGCTGGCCCATTGATCCTGATGGCCTGAGGAACGGGTCTAACGACCTATCTCTCGCTTTGCCTCACTTTGACGTCACGCCCCGGCCGATGCATCGCTCATCGGTTGTGCGATACCGATTGATAAACCGCCAGCGTGAATTGGACATGCTCACGCAACAGACCGACTGCCTGCTCGGCATCGCGCGCAAGAACGGCGTCCATCAACCGGGTGTGATTGGAAATAGACAGAGCCTCGCCGAGCAGCGCCTCCGTTGCCTCACCCTGTTCGGACGAGCGCCCCGCAATGTTCTCCGGCAGAAACAGAAGTGCCTGATGATGCCGCCTCAATTGCTCGGAAATCTGCTGCTGAAAGGATTTCAACCAGCCTGATCTGGCAGCCGAAAGAAGTGACTGATGGAATGCATCATGCGCGTCCATCCATGTGGCTACTTCTCTCGAGCGATCTCGAACAAGGGCAGCCGACGCGCATGACAATCGGTGATGACTTGCCACGATTGCGCTTTCCCATTCCAGATCGCCCTGCGCTATGGCGTCCTTGACGAGAGCCGTTTCCACCACACTGCGCGCCTGCTCGAGATCCTCCAGTTCCGCGACGGAAACGGAGGCGACACGATAACCGCGATTGGGACTGAGAACCGCAAGACCAGCCTCTTCAAGCCGTGGCAACGCTTCTCGCAGTGGCGTGTATCCAATTCCATAGCGCTTCGACAGCGCCATCAGGCGCAACGGCTCCCCTGGAGCCAGAACTCCGTCAACGATGTCCCTTTTGAGCGCGGCGAGCGCACCTTCATGCTCCTGCAGTTCACGCCCCGGCATTGTTTCAGGCTCAGATTTCATATAATCAGCTATATTATATATAATATATCGGGCCAACAGGATTTTGATCAAATGAGCATAGCCGACCAAAATCAGGATACAAAGAGGATGGCAAGTGCCCAGGAGAGCGACCACCTCGACCCGTTGAAAGACCTCCGCTCCCGTTTCACGCTACCAGACGGCCTGATATACCTTGACGGCAACAGCCTTGGCGTTCTGCCGACTGGTCTCGGTGATCGCATGAGCGAGGTTATCGAACGTCAGTGGGGCGAACGTCTTGTGCGCGGTTGGAACGACGCGGGCTGGATCGACCTGTCTTCTCACGTGGCGGGAAAGATTGCCGCTCTGGTCGGCACAGGTGCCAACTGCGTTGCAGTTGGTGACTCCACATCCATCAACATCTTCAAGGTGCTCTCCGCCGCCCTCTCCCTGCGCCCCTCTCGCCGCGTCATTCTCTCCGACAAGAACAACTTTCCGACCGATCTCTATGTGGCCGATGGCCTCACGCGTCTCATCGGGCAAGGTTATGAATTGAAGCTGGCCACGGCCGAGACGATGACCGACGCCCTCGACGACAGTGTCGCTGCGGTTCTTTTGACGGAAGTCGATTATCGGACCGGCGAACGCTACGACATGAAGGCCATGACCCGGCACATTCACGACAAGGGCGCGCTGGCGATCTGGGACCTGTGCCACAGCGCCGGTGCCTTCCCGGTTCATCTCGATGCCGCAGGGGCGGATTTTGCCATCGGCTGCGGCTATAAATACCTGAATGGAGGGCCTGGCGCGCCCGCCTTTCTTTATGTTGCCCAACGCCACCTGGAAGACATAACCCCGGCCCTGTCGGGATGGATGGGGCATGACGCCCCGTTCGCCTTCACAACGGATTACAGGCCGGCAGAGGGAATTGGCCGCATGAAAGTGGGCACACCGCCGATCCTCTCCCTCTCCGCGCTCAACATAGCACTCGATGCGTTTGACGGTGTCGACATGAGCCTGCTACGCCGGAAATCGCAGGAACTGTGCGATCGTTTCATTTTCGAAGTGGAGCATCGTTGCCCTGAACTGGAACTGGTCACCCCGCGCGACCGAGCCAGGCGTGGAAGCCAAGTCTCCTTCAGACATCCTGAAGGTTATGCGATCATGCAGGCCCTGATCGCCAATGGTGTTATCGGCGATTTTCGGGCCCCCGATATCTTGCGCTTCGGCATGACGCCACTCTATTTGCGGCATATCGACATTCTGGCCGCAGCAGAAATCCTGGAGCGTGTAATGCAGGGAAGGCTGTGGGATCGGGAAGAATACCGCGCACGCGCCAAAGTAACCTGACAGCCGTCACCCATACCGTCTTCAGGCCCAAGCCGGGAAGCAACTCCGTTTGCTTCCCGTAGCCTTACGATAATTTAATACTAGAATAGATGAAAAGCCGCCCGGAAGCTGGCATAAAGAGCGAGGCTCGAAGCGACCGGTCCACCGGCTGATGAGTGCCGCCTCCATTGTCAAAACCGAATCGCCGGAGCGTGCATGTCTTTTTGGAAACAGGCAATTGCCTGCCTCATCGTTCTTATCGCCGCAGCATTCGTCTGGTTTCTGTACTACCCAGGCGCGCAGGATGTCTTGGCGCGCACAGGGCTTGTCTCAACTGGCGCAGGCTCTACACAGACAACCGCCGAGCGCGGTCCGCAGCGGGGTGGCCGTGGCGGAGGTGGTGCGCCAGGACCGGTCGTGACTGCACCAATCACGCACGCCACGATCAATGACCGGCTCACCGCTATCGGCACCGGCCGGGCCCGGCGCTCGGTCGTCGTCAATCCGCTCACCGCTGGCACTCTGGTCGAGATCGCGGTCGCTTCCGGAGCGGACGTAAAGACTGGCGACCTTATCGCCAAGCTCGATTCTGACGCCGAGGAAATCGCGCTCGATCGCGCCGTCATCGCCCTGGATGACGCCAACGCGACGCTCGAGCGCATCAAGGCGCTGCGCACGTCCAATACCGTGAGCGTGGTGCAGCAGAACGAAGCCGAGCTTGCCTTGCGCAACGCCGAGCTGGCGAAACGCGAGGCTGAACTCGCGCTTGAACGGCGCTCCATCACCGCTCCGATCGACGGGACGGTGGGCATTCTTCCCATCTCCGCCGGCAGCTATGTAACGAGCAGCACGGAAATCGCCAGCATAGACGACCGGTCGCAAATTCTGGTGGATTTCTGGATTCCCGAGCGTTACGCCGGATTGGTCGATATCGGCTCGCCACTGACGGCCGTTTCCGTCGCCCGCGCATCTTCGGTTCACGAAGGCGAAATAAGTGCGATTGACAACCGCATCGACCCGGAAAGCCGAACACTGCGCATCGAGGGGCGCATCGACAATCCCGACGACCGGTTGCGCGCCGGCATGGCCTTTACCATCTCCATGCGCTTCCCCGGTGAGACCTACCCGGCCATCGACCCTCTCGCCATTCAGTGGAGCTCCGACGGGCCTTTCGTCTGGGCTGTGGAAGACGGTACGGCCCGCCAGAAACCGGTACGCATCGTGCAACGCAATGCGGACAGCGTGCTTGTTGACGCCGAGTTCGACGAGAACGCCCTCGTTGTCACCCAGGGCATTCACAACGTGCGGGAGGGCTCTCCCGTTGAAACGGCCGGCAATCCGGCCAACGCCGGCGCCAGGCAGGCCAACGCGGGAGGATCCGCGTCATGAAGGAAACGCTTCAGAACGCCCAGACCGGCATCACCGCTCTTTTTGTCCGCCGCCCGGTCCTTGCCTTTGTATTCAATACGCTGATTGCAGTTGCAGGTCTTGCGGCGCTTTTCGGCATCGAGGTCCGTGAACTGCCCGACGTCGATCGTCCCGTCATCACCGTCTCCACCGATTTCTCCGGCGCCGCCGCCGAAACGATGGACCGAGAAGTCACGGCGATGATCGAAGGCGCTGCAGCCCGTGTTTCCGGCGTGGTGGCGATATCTTCAGACTCCTCCTATGGCCGCAGCCGGGTGACTGTGGAGTTCAGCGACAACGTCAACCTGGATACAGCCGCTTCCGATCTGCGCGATGCGGTAAGCCGCATCCAGAACAGTCTTCCCGATGATGCCGACGCGCCGCGCATCATCAAATCCGACAATGACGCGCAGGCGGTCATGCGGATTGCACTCACCTCCGTCAGCCTACCCGTACAGCAACTCACGACCCTGGTGGAAGATGAAGTCGTCGATGCGTTTTCGGCCGTGCCGGGGGTTGCCGACGTTCAGGTTTATGGCGACCGAACGGAAATCTTCCGCGTCGATATCGACCAGACCAAGCTCTCAAGCATGGGGCTGACGGTCGCCGATGTTTCCAAGGCGCTTGACACTGTCGCTTTCGACACTCCGGCGGGCTCCCTCAGCAACACGACACAGGACCTGACGGTACGCGCCACAGCCGCCATCTCGACACCGCAAGAGTTCGAAGCAATCTATCTCAAGGACAATGTCCGCCTGGGAGAGGTGGCGACCGTGACCCTTGGCGGTGATTTGGGGGAAAGCCAGCTGCGGGCCAACGGCCGCACCGGCATCGGACTGGGCATCGTGCGCCAGGCTCAATCGAACACGCTCGAGATCTCCACCGGCGTCCGCAAGGCGGTGGAAGAAGTGCGCGCAATTTTGCCTGAAGGTGTCGACATCGAGGTGACCAGCGATGACGCGACCTTCATCAATGGCGCCATTCACGAGGTTGAGATCGCACTGTTGATCTCCGTAACGGTCGTGCTTCTGGTGATCTTCATCTTTCTGCGCGACGTCCGTGCGACGATCATACCGGGTCTTGCCATTCCGGTGGCGCTGATCGGCACGCTGGCCACCATTTATCTCACCGGCTTTTCCATCAACATCCTGACCCTTCTTGCCCTCGTTCTGGCGACTGGCCTTGTGGTGGACGACGCCATCGTGGTTCTGGAGAACATCGTGCGCCGGCGCAATGAAGGCATGGGCGCGCGCGCTGCCGCCGTGCTCGGCACGCAGGAGGTCTTCTTCGCGGTTCTGGCAACGACAGCCACGCTTATCGCCGTCTTCGTTCCCATCTCCTTCCTCCCCGGACAGGCTGGCGGCCTTTTCAAGGAATTCGGCTTCGTGCTGGCCATGGCCGTCTTCCTGTCCTCGATTGTAGCGCTATCGCTATGCCCGATGCTCGCCTCCCGCATGCTGGCCTCGCACCCCGAAGGGGAAGCACAGAAAGAGGGCGGTGCCGGGTCGGGCACCGGCCGGGTCCTGTCCGCGCTGTATCGGCGCTGCCTGCAGGCCTGCCTCAACGCGCCTGCCGTTGTGGTGGTGATTTCTGTGCTGTTTGCTGCCGCTTCCTACGGTGCCTTCGGCTTCATCAAATCCGAGATCACGCCGAACGAGGATCGTTCGCTCGCCTTCATGCGCGTTTCGGCTCCGCAAGGGGTCAGCCTTGACTACTTTGCCGAGCGAATGCGCCGCATCGAAACGCTGATAGAGCCCTTGCGCGACAGCGGCGAGGTGGTCAGCACATTCTCGATAGCCGGGCGCGGCGCCTCCAACAGCGGCTTTCTCGTGCTGCAACTTGCCGACTGGGAGAACCGCGAGCGCAGCCAGCAGGAAATCGTTGCCGATATCTCCGCCCGTGTACGCAATGAGCCGGGTGTTCGCGCTTTCGTCTTTCAGCCGAACAGTCTGGGCATTCGTGGCGCTGGCAACGGCCTCAGTTTCGCGATTGCCGGCAACAATTACGCCAAACTGACGGAGACCGCCGAGAAGATCGTCGCCGCCATGGAGGAGGATCCGAGTTTCCGCCAGGCCCGGCTCTCCGATGACACGACACAACCCCAGCTTTCGATCGCGATCGACCGCGACCGCGCCTTCGATCTCGGGATCGATATCGACGGACTTGGCAACACGATCCAGGCGATGCTCGATGGCCGCAAGATCGGCTCGGTCTTCATCGACGATCGCAGCGTGGACGTGAAACTGGTCTCGACCACGAACCCGGTCAATGATCCAACCGATCTGGAGAACATCTACATCAAGGCTGGTGACGGTCGCTTTGTGCCGTTGTCCGTTATTGCAACGCTCCAGGAGAAGGCGGTCCCGCCCTCCCTCTCGCGCGAGGACCAGTTGCGCTCCGTGGGCGTCAACGCTGCCCTCGGCAATGTCGCCCTCGGCGAAGCATATGAACGCGCACAGGCGATCGCCGAACCGTTGCTCGAACCCGGCATGCGGCTCGTGCCGCTCGGCGAGGCGGCCGCACTCGGCGAAACCGCCAATTCGATGTTGATCATTTTCGGCTTCGCGCTGGTCATCATCCTCCTTGTGCTCGCCGCCCAGTTCGAGAGCTTCACCAGCGCGGTCATCATCATGGCAACAGTACCGCTCGGGCTCGCCTGTGCTGTCTTCGCGATGCTGCTGACGGGCACCAGCCTCAATGTCTACAGCCAGATCGGCCTCGTCCTTCTGGTTGGCATCATGGCCAAGAACGGAATTCTCATCGTCGAGTTCGCCAATCAGCTGCGTGATCGGGGGATGGGTGTCCGCCAGGCCATTGAAGAGGCATCGCTGATCCGTCTGCGTCCGGTCGCCATGACGATGATCTGCACCATCGTCGGCGGGGTACCGTTGGTGCTTGCAAGCGGCGCGGGCGCGGAAGCGCGTGTCGCTCTTGGCTGGGTGATCGTGGGCGGGCTTGGCCTTTCCACATTGTCGACCCTTTTCCTGACCCCGGTGGCTTATCTGCTGCTTGGCCGGTTCATTACCCCGAAAGTGGAAGAAGAAGAAAGGCTGGAGCGCGAGCTTCAACACGCATCGCGGATCGGTGGCAAGCTGTCCTGAACATCGGACCGGAAGCGGGTGACAACCGCAGGACAAAACTGTATCTGTGCGCGGCGCGCGGGGGCGAATGCATCCCGCGCGACCCCTTCAACAGCCACGGAGTGCCCCGTTGATTACCGGGACAATCAGCATTGAGGAAGCCGAGAAACTGGTGGGCCAGGAAGTCGGCCTATCCAACTGGCGTGTCGTCACCCAGGAAATGATCGACCAGTTCGCTGCGGCGACCGATGATCATCAGTTCATCCACACCGATCCCGAACGCGCCGCGCGAGAAACCCCCTATGGCGGCACGATCGCGCACGGCTTTCTCTCCCTGTCCCTTCTTTCAACCATGGTGTTCGAGGCGGTGCCGCGTCTTGAAGGGGCAGCGATGGGCGTTAATTTCGGTTTCGAGCGGATCCGCTTCCTGGCGCCCGTGCGATGCGGCGCCCGCATTCGCGCGCGCTTCGTGCTCGCCGCGATCAAACTGCGTCCCTCGGGTATCGCCGAGGTGAACTATGATGTCTCGGTGGAAATAGAGAACTCTCTGAAACCGGCTCTGACAGCGCATTGGCTGACACTGGCGATGCCCGATCGTAGTCGGGAGGAATAGAGGAGCGAGTTTCCTTTAGAATAATCCGGTCTGGCTTCGAATCGAGGCACTGCGTTAACGTTACCGGGCAGCAAACAATTGCTCGTCCGTCTTCATACAGTTATTCAACTAATGAATACTTGCAGCCTTCAGATTCTGGAAGGCATTTCTGTTCCTCCAAGAGTTATCCATGCCGCTCAGTTCCAGCCCATCGCTCCAAGAGGAAGAACGGAAAAATCCATACCGAGATCCTGAAAGCCTGGAGTTCAACTTCAGAGCAAGACGATTTCAGCATATCCGCCCGCTTATCGAAGACGCTTTGGACGAGGCGCAACACATCAACATTCTCGATCTCGGCGGCACGGAAGAATACTGGCGGATCGGCGCTGATTTTCTGAACCACCATCGTCACAAGCTCAAAATCACGCTTCTCAATCTGGAAGCGGAGCAGGTGGAAGATACAGAGATCTTCGAAGCATGTGCTGGTGATGCTGCAGATCCCCTATTGCTGGAAGGTGAGCGTTTCGACCTCGTGCACTCCAATTCCGTTGTCGAGCATATGGGTAGCTGGGACAGGATGCAGAGATTTGCCGAAAACAGCAAAAGACTCTCCAGACGCTACTTCGTCCAGACCCCGAATTACTGGTTTCCCTTCGAGCCGCATTTCCGTCTGCCGGGATTTCAGTATCTGTCCAAGACCATGAAGGTCTCACTCGTGCAGCGGTTTCAACTCGGGTTTTTTCCCCGGACACCGGATCGGGGAGAAGCGTGCGATCTGGTCAGGCACAACACGCTGATTTCAGCGACACAGATGCAACGACTGTTCGATGACGGGACCATTGTTTTCGAGAAGTTCGCTTTCTTGAACAAGTCGATCATGGCGGTCCGCGCGCGCTGACCACGCGCTTCCTCTGCAGGCTGGCCGGTCAGGTGAGGCCGGACGCGACTGCAACCCGGCCTCAATGAGCGTGCTATTCTTCTTTCTGCGCCTGAACGTCATGTTCCGGTGCGGCCGAGACCAGCTCTGAGGCCGTCGACTGGACCAGCAGCAGATAGCGCTCATACTGGATCAGAACATCATGGATGATCTGGTCGCGCGTCATCCCCATGACGTCATACCCCTTGCTGCCACTTGAGAACTCGGTCCGGGCTTCGTAACGCAGGCCGGATCTTGCAGCATCGAAGGCGGAGAATGCAGGTAGTTTCTGAGAGGCTGGTGCGACACCGTAGACAAAGTTTCGCATGTCTTCGGCAGGCGAAGTCAACGCGATGGCCCCGCTTTCCTCTTGCTCGACAAATGCCTCCCGTCCCCGCTCGGTTAGTTCCTTTGCCACCTGTTCAAGCGCGGGCTTCACCTCCTTCTGAATGAAGGCGAGGATCTCCTTTTCGCTCGGCGCATGCAGCATCAACCCAAGTCTCCGCTGCCAGGTCAGCCCGGAAGCCGGAAAGGCTGGAGCAACCTGTGGCACAGCGGCATGAGCTTCGCGTTGCGCCAGATCGGCCCGCATCCCTACATAGAGCGCCCAGACCAGGGCCAGCATGACGAATGTGAAGGGCAAGGCGCTGGCAATCGTGGCCGATTGCAACGCACCCAACCCACCCGCAAGAAGCAGGGACCCAGCAACCAAGCCTTCAAGCGCACACCAGAAGACGCGCTGGATGGTTGAGGTTTCCGTTTCGCCACCGGCCGCGATGGTATCGATAACGAGCGAACCGGAATCGGAGGAGGTGACAAAAAAGATTGCGACCAGCGCGACGGCCAGCGCCGATGTCAGCCCCGTGAGTGGCAGATAGGTGAAGAATTGGAAAAGGCCAACTGAGACGTCCTTTGCCACTTCCGCCCCCAGCTCGCCAGCAGCGATGCCCGTATCCACGAAAATCGCCGTGTTGCCGAAAACGGTCATCCAGAAGAAGGTGAAGCCGGCTGGAATGAAAAGGACGGCCGTCACGAATTCCCGCACTGTGCGACCGCGTGAGATGCGGGCAATGAACATGCCCACGAAAGGTGACCAGGAGATCCACCACGCCCAGTAGAACAGCGTCCAGCCATCAACCCAGGGCGTCGGCTCATAGGCATAGATGTTGAAGGTGCGCAGGACAAGCGTGTCGAGATAAAGTCCGATATTCTGAACGAAATCGCGAAAGAGATCCGCTGTCGGCCCAACGACAAGCACGAAGATCATCAATAGGACCGCCACGATCAGGTTCGTTTCCGAGAGGATGCGAACCCCCTTGTCCAGCCCTGTGACCACCGAGATGGTGGCAAACGCGGTGATGACAGCGATAAGGGGCAACTGCACCCAGGGCGCAATGGGCAATCCGATCAGGTAGTTGAGACCTGCGTTGATCTGGGTGACACCCAGACCAAGCGATGTCGCGATCCCGAACATAGTGCCCACTATGGCAAAGATATCCACCGCATGGCCGATGGGTCCGTTAATCTTGTCCTTCAACAGCGGATAGAGGCCCGAACGGATGGTGAGCGGCAAGTTGTAGCGATAGCCGAAATAAGCAAGCGAAAGTCCCACCACTGCGTAGATGGCCCAGGCATGGATACCCCAGTGGAAAAAGGTGACCGTCATGGCCTCGCGCATCGCAGCGATGCTTCCCGGCTCTGCTGTTGGCGGCGCCAGAAAATGGGTCATTGGCTCGCCCACCGCATAGAACATGAGCCCGATGCCCATACCCGCGGCGAACAGCATGGCAACCCAGGAATGATACTTGAACTCAGGTTCGGAATCATCCGGTCCCAACTTCAGTCTGCCAAACTGCCCGAACGAAAACAGAAGCACTGCAGCCAGGAAAATACCGACAGAGAGGAGATAGAGCCAACCGAAGCTCGCCAGGATGCTGCTCTGCAAAGCAGAAAACATCTCCCCCGCCCGGTCGGGAAACACGATACCGATCAAAAGAAACACGGCGATGATGGAAACCGCACCGAAAAAGACCGGTGGATTGATAACAAAGCGATTGAACATGAAGGAATACTCTCTGCGCTTCCGTTTTCGAAATGGCGATTGGCGCTCTCAAAAAATGGCTCGCGGAGGGTAACCCCCCGAATGTCTAGCACACGCTAACAGAGCGCCGGCGGCAAGCGACTCGTTTCTGCGGTGCATGACGTGGATTGTCAATGATTGGAGACCAATGCCAAGGCGCGCACTCGGGGGGGCCTTAACAGAAGATGTATGTTTTCAGACGACTCCGCATGCCCGAACAAGCTTGAGAAGGCGGGGCAGCGAGGGCTTCGTGTTCATCGCGCACCAGGTCTCACGCGTTTCCCCCCCATAGCTTTCCTTATGTCTTGCGAGCGATTGCGTGGGATAGACGAGCTTTTGTGCGATCGGATTGGTGTAGATGAACCGGAATGCGCGGCGGGTCAGCCAATCCTTCTCGAACTCCTGATCCTCAATCTTGTGAAATGGCATGAGACCCAGATAAAGCTTCGGCACGCCTTCAGCCTGAAACGTTTCAACAGCATTGCGGACGAGAAAATATGCCGCCAGCGGATCCGTATCGGGCAACCAGCGCCGCGTGGCCGAGAGGTAGCCCATCAGCTTGCCGTCTTCATATAACGGATCGAAGAAGGCGAAGGCGAGCGGCTGGTCATTCCCGTCCAGAATGAAAAACTTTCGGACATCGGGTTCGTCACGCAACTGGATCGGACGCACGAGAAAGGAAAGCTCGCGGCGCTTCGTGGTGCGGGTGCGCCGCCAGCCAAGGGAGATATCCTCGACCTGTTCCGGCTGCAGCGAGGCCAGGGGAACTTCGGCAACGCGGCACCCCATGCGGGTAAAACGGTTCGTCGCCGTCCGGAAACTACGTTTGGAAGGCCCGGCGAAACTATAGGTTTCGAGATCGATCAGGCTCTCGATACCAAGCGCATTGACGAAGAACCCCTTCGACGAAAGAAGTTCCACCATAGGCCGGGAGACCTGCCAGAAGGTCACGTCTTTCTTTGAAGCGACAAACGCATCCAGAAGCGCCGGCCAAAACTCTCGCGGGGCAAGTGGATCGGCCAACGCATAGGCTGTGCGCCCCACCATGCGGTACGCGATCACACCATCTTCATTGCCGAAATACCGCATTCCCGGCTGATGCGCGACCGAATAGGCGAGCACGAAACATCCGTGCCGCTGGAGAAGCGCATGGCGCTGTTTATCGGTGAGAAGAGCGTTGTCGCTCAGACGATCGAAATTTGACAAGCGAGCTATCTGGTTCACGGCGAAGAATCATGTTCCGCGCCCCCACGGACGGAGGGATGCCACGCATCACACGGCGTGACAAGGCAAAGATGACGACGGGATCCTGCTTTGCAGGCCCTCCGCCATGAACAAGACCCACGCTGCATGTGCGTTGCCCACGAAACACTGCTGCAGTGATGCCGCAACCAAGCTGCGATCGGGACTATTCGTCGCGCTGTGGACGACCCGTGCGGCTCGTCCGGGTGACCGATACGGGATCGCTGGCGGGAAAACTGTCCTCCAGCCCTTCTTCCAACTCTTCCTCGAGTTCATCTTCCTCGCTATCGCTTTCCGGCTTCCTTGCGAATTCTCCCGGTGCGCCGGTACGGGTGGCGCGCGTCACGGAAACCGGATCGCTGGCCGGAAAGCTCTCTTCGAGGCCTTCTTCCAGCTTCTCCTCAAGCTCGGCCTCGTCCGAGTTCTCATCCGGCTTGGGCGCGCCTTCGTCTTTCTTGGAGTATTCGCCCGGGGCGCCGGTGCGGGTCACATGAGTGACGGACACGGGGTCGCTGGCGGGGAAACTTTCTTCAAGCCCCTGTTCGAGCTTTTCCTCCTTGGTGGAGGGATCTTCCTGCGTTTTCGTCTTCTTGGGGTCAGGCAACATAGAGAACATCCTTTTCCCGTTTAATGTCGAAGACCGCCTTCCGGTTCCGCCTCGGGACCGGTGAAAACAGGAATTAGCGGTCGCGTGCTGCAGCCTCCAGATGCATGAAAACGTAATCGGCAAAGGAACGCCAGGTTTCCACACGGAACGCGTCGTGGCCGGTACGCCACAGGATGATTTCGACCTTGCCGAATACAGTGCGCGAGCAGGCACCGACCGGAAAGGCGTCGAGGGAAAGGTCTTGCGGGCAACCGGCATTGAGCACCGGTTCGCAACGCGGGCCAGAGACAAGTACTGCAGTATTGCGATGGGAAACATCCACGGCTGAGTGAAACGCCGTGACCGAGGCACAGATGCCGGAGAGATTTACCCGGTTCACGTCGATCACCAGCCATTCATCCGGCCCGAGCCAGAGTGCGGCGCGACCATCCTTTGAACTGGAGGTTTTCGGAAGCTTGGGCAAAGCGAGCCCGAGAGCGTTCGACAGGGGTTTTACTGCGGCTTCCGGCGCACGCAAGGAAAGGCGCGACGCTGGCTCGGCCCGAACCAGCGTCAGACCGTCCGTATGGAGAAAGCGGCCCTCAAGCGCGCTTGCGCGGGTTATCGTTTCAGCCATCGGTGCGCACTCCCTTTTCATCGAAGAAGACGGTGGAAGCGACCTCCACTTCGATCACGCCGTCGGGCATGGGCACGTAAAGCGTGTCGCCCATGCGTTCATGACCGCCCGCGACCAGCGCCAGCGCGATGGAATGACCGCAATTCTCCGACCAGTACGAGGAGGTGACATGGCCGAGCATGGGCACGGGCACCGGCGCTTGCGGGTCGGCAACGATTTGCGCGCCTTCCTCCAGAACCGTTTTCGGATCACGTGTTCTGAGACCGACAAGCTGCTTGCGGCCTGGGGCGGTGAGGTCCGGGCGCATCAGCCCTCGCATGCCGACGAAATCTGCTTTCTTCTTGCCTATCGCCCAGGAAAGCCCCGCATCGTGCGGCGTGACGGTGCCGTCTGTCTCCTGCCCGACAATGATGAAGCCTTTTTCGGCTCTGAGCACATGCATGGTTTCGGTGCCATATGCGCAGGCGCCCTGCTTCTCGCCCTCGGCCCACACCGCAGCCCACACGCCACGGCCATAGTCGGCCGGCACGTTAATCTCGAAGCCGCGCTCACCGGTGAACGACATGCGGAAGAGCCTTGTGGGAACACCGCAGATCCTCCCCTCACGCACCGACATGTGCGGCATCGCTTCATCAGACAGGTCGATGCCTTCGACCAGCGGGGCGATGATGTCGCGGCTTTTCGGCCCCTGCACGGCGATGACAGCCCATTGCTCCGAGGTGGAGGTGAGATAGACCTTCAGGTCCGGGAATTCGGTCTGAAGATAGTCTTCCATGTGGTTAAGCACGCGCGGTGCGCCGCCGGTCGTGGTGGTTACGTGGAAGCGGTCTTCGGCGAGACGCCCGACCACGCCATCATCATAGATGAAGCCGTCCTCGCGCAGCATGATGCCATAACGGCAGCGCCCGACGCCGAGCTTCTGCCACGGGTTCGTGTACATCAGTTCCATGAATCGCGCGGCATCGGGCCCGACGACCTCGATCTTGCCGAGCGTGGAGGCATCGAAAATGCCCGCACTCTGGCGCACCGTACGGCACTCGCGGGCGACGGCGGCGGCCATGCCCTCGCCGGCTTGCGGAAAATACCAGGCGCGCTTCCACTGGCCGACATCCTCGAACACGGCCCCGTGAGCCTCCGCCCAATCATGCATGGGCGTGCGCCGCACCGGCTCGAACAGACGGCCCTTGCCGTGTCCCACAAGCGCGCCGAAGGTGACGGGCGTGTAGGGCGCGCGGAAGGTGGTGAGGCCGACTTCGGGAATGGTTTTTCCGAGCATTTCGGCAGCGATGGCCAGACCGTGCATGTTGGACGTCTTGCCCTGATCTGTCGCCATGCCGGTGGTGGTGAAGCGCTTGACGTGTTCGATGGAGCGCATGCCCTCCCGCACCGCCTGGCGGATGTCTTTCGCCGTCACGTCGTTCTGGAAATCGACGAAGGCCTTGGCGGTGCTTTCGGCACCAGCCCCCTCGCCTGTGCCCAGCATGCCGCCGCTCCAGCGCTCGGTGCTATTGGAGGAAAGCTTTGGTGGCTTGCCGGATGCGCCGCCGGCCTCGTGCCCGGCCTTCAAGGCTTGTGCGACTGTCTCGCCCAAATCCACCGTGCCGGCGCACGCGCCAATCGAGACCAGTTCCTGAACCGACTGGCCGGGGAGGAAGCGCTGTGTTTCGGCATCAAAGGCAAGCTTGCCGCGCGACTGCGAGAAGAGATGAACGGCAGGTGTCCAGCCGGATGAGGTGATGAGTGCATCGCAAGAAATGCTGCGCTCGGCCCCGCCGGACACCGGACGGACGGTGATGGAAGAAATGCGAAGCCGTCCGCTCGTACCGGTTACGGCATGCCCCGTCAGGCACTCAATGCCGAGACGTTGCGCCTCTTCCACATGAGGCCCCTGCGGATCGGTGCGGCAATCGACAATGGCGGCAATGCCCACGCCCGCGCGTTTCAGATCGATAGCGGCCTGCCATGCGCTGTCTTCACCCGTGTAGGCTGCCACATTGCGCCCGACCGCAACACCGTAATGGTTGAGATAGATGCGGGCGGCAGACGCAAGCATGATTCCCGGCCGGTCGTTGTCGGGAAACACCATGTGCCGCTCGATGGAACCGGTGGCGAGCACCACCCGCTTTGCCCGCACCTGCCAGAGCCGCTCGCGCGGCTGATCGGCCGCGGGGCTTGCAAGGTGATCGGTCACCCGCTCGACAAGGCCCACCATATTCTGCGCGTAATATCCAAACCCCGTGGTGCGGGTGAGAAGCTGGACATTGCTGCGCGCGGCGAGATCCGCGGTCACGGATTGAGCCCACTCCCAGCCGGACATGCCATCGATCATCGCGCCGGTTTCGTAGCGCAGCGCACCGCCAGCCTCTGGTTGTTCATCGGCAAGAATGACGCGCGCGCCGGCATCGGCGGCAGCGAGCGCGGCAGAAAGCCCCGCCGCGCCACCGCCAATAATCAGCACGTCGCAATGGGCGAAGCGGTTGGCATAGCAGTCGGGGTCGGGGCGGTCGGGCGCTTCGCCCAATCCGGCGGCGCGCCGGATGAAAGGCTCATAGAGCTTTTCCCAGGCGGCCTTCGGCCACATGAAGGTCTTGTAGTAGAAACCGGCGGAGAAGAAGGGCGATGCCAGATCGTTGAGCGCGCCGACATCGAAGGAGAGCGAGGGCCAGCGGTTCTGTGATACCGCTTCGAGCCCCTCATGGATTTCCTGAACGGTGGCCCGCACATTGGGCGCCCTGCGCGCTGCATCACGATGGACGCCGACCAGCGCATTGGGTTCTTCCGCACCGGCGGAGACCATGCCGCGTGGGCGGTGATATTTGAAGGAGCGACCGACAAGATGCACGCCATTGGCAAGCAGAGCCGATGCGAGCGTGTCGCCGCGCAGCCCCTCGAAGGATTTGCCGTCGAAGGTGAAACGAACGGGATCGGCCTTGCCGAGCCGGCCGGCAGTGGCAATGCGGAAAGGCTGGGTCATCACTTGCCCTCCCCATCGAGATCGGGCTTCGGTTCGCCTGCCTTGTAGGTCGTCAGGAACCGGTCCGATACCGTGTCGCGTGCGGCGTTGAAGAAGCGGGCACAGCCGTGGATGTGCCGCCAGCGTTCATAGACGATGCCCTTGGGGTTTGAGCGAATGAAGAAAAAACGCTCGAAATCTTCGTCCGAGAGTTGGGCCATGTTTTCAGGCCGCGCAATATGCGCCTCGCCGGCATGGCGGAATTCAAGCTCCGGCCGGTCTTCCTTGCAATAGGGGCAATGAATGAGAAGCATGTGATCCCCTTTGAGTCTAATGCGCCACGGCGGCGGCAGCAGCCTCGTCGATGAGTCGGCCGTTGCGGAACCGCTCCAGCGTGAAAGGTGCGTTGACGGGATGCGGCTCGTCGCGCGCAACGGTGTGGGCAAAGACATGCGCCGAGCCCGGTGTCGCCTTGAAGCCCCCCGTGCCCCAGCCGCAATTCACATAGAGCCCGCTGACCGGCGTTTTTGCGAGAATGGGCGAGCGGTCGGGCGTGACATCGACAATACCGCCCCACGACCGCAGCATCTTCATGCGGGTGAAGATCGGGAACATCTCGCAGATGGCGTCGAGCGTGTGCTGGATGATGTGCAGCCCGCCGGTTTGCGAATAGGAGGTGTATTGATCGGTGCCGGCCCCGATGACCAATTCGCCCTTGTCGGACTGGGAGATATAGGCGTGAACCGTGTTGGACATGACCACACAGGGAAAGACCGGCTTGACCGGCTCGGACACCAGAGCCTGAAGCGGGTAGGATTCCAGCGGCACCTGAACGCCCGCCATCTGCATCAACACCGAGGAATGGCCGGCGGCGACAACGCCGACCTTCTTCGCACCGATGGTGCCGCGCGTGGTCTCTACGCCTGTGACCGCGCCATCCGGTCCACGATTGATGCCAGTAACCTCGCAATTCTGAATGATGTCGACGCCGCGCGCGGCTGCGGCTCGCGCATAGCCCCAGGCGACTGCATCGTGGCGCGCCGTGCCCCCGCGCCTTTGGAGCGCCGCACCCATGACCGGATAGCGCGCCTCGCGCGATATGTTGAGCGGCGGGCAAAACGCCTTAGCCTCCTCGGGCGTCAGCCATTCGTTGTCGACCCCGTTCAGCCGATTGGCGTGAATGTGGCGCTTGAACACCTGCACATCGTGCACATTATGCGCCAGCATCATCACGCCGCGCGGCGAATACATGACGTTGTAGTTCAGATCCTGCGAAAGCCCGTCCCAGAGCCTGACGGAATGATCATAGATGCCCGCACTCTCGTCATAGAGATAGTTGGAGCGGATGATGGTGGTGTTGCGACCGGTATTGCCGCCGCCGAGCCAGCCCTTTTCCAGAACGGCGACATTGGTGATGCCGTGCTCCTTTGCCAGATAATAGGCCGTCCCAAGCCCATGGCCGCCGGCACCAACGATGATGACGTCGTAATTCTTCTTCGGTTCGGGAGAGGACCACTGCTCCGGCCAGCCCCTGTGGCCACGCAAGGCCTCGCGGGCGATGGCGAAGACGGAATATTTGCGCATGGGCCTCTCCGCAATGCAGGCAGCGCGCCGCAGCCGGGCGCCTTCAGACACAGCCTAGCAGTAGCGAAATCCCGCGCAATGCTTTGCGCTGATTGCGACGGCGATTGCCGTTTTGCGCCAACGCTCGTTGCCATTCGGTTCGTCTGACGTCTCGGCTGGTTTCGGGTGGCTGACACGCCGCATTGCTGAAAGTTTCGCATCACCCGGCTACGCCGGCAACGCGAAACGGAAGGATATTAGATGACATCGCTGAATGAGAAAGTCGCCATCGTAACCGGCGCAAGTGCCGGTATCGGCCGGGCGGCGGCCAGGCTGTTCGCCCGGCACGGCGCCAAGGTCGTCGTTACAGCGCGGCGGCAGGCAGAACTGGACACACTTGTGGACGAAATCGAAGCGAATGGAGGCGAAGCACTCGCGCTTGCCGGCGATGTGCGCGAGGATTCTCACAATCAAAAACTTGTCGCAGTCACAGAAAGCCGCTTTGGAGGTCTCGACATCGCCTTCAACAATGCCGGCGCTGTCGGCCCGCTGGTGCAGATCGACGCACTTGAACGCACGGACTGGAACGATGTGATCGAAACCAATCTGAGCTCCGCCTTTTCGGCTGCCCGGTACCAGGTACCCGCCATGAGACGCCGCGGCGGCGGTTCGCTGATCTTCACGTCGAGCTTCGTTGGGTATGAGACCGCAGGCATGCCCGGCATGGCGGCCTATGCGGCGAGCAAGGCCGGGCTGGTCGGCCTCGTTAAATCGCTCGCATCGGATCTCGGGCACGAAGCCATTCGCGTGAATGCCCTTCTTCCCGGCGGCACCGACACCAGAATGGCCACGTTCGAAAACGAGGAAGAGCGCGCCTTTGTCGAAGGCATGCACGCGTTGAAACGCATCGCACGTCCCGAAGAGATCGCCCAGTCGGCACTCTTCCTCGCTTCGGACGCATCAAGCTTCACGACCGGCACAGCCATGCTGGCCGATGGCGGCGTTGCCATCAACAAGGTCTGACTGGGGCGCGCTATCGCTGCTGGCGAAATCGCTTCGCCAGCATCCATCCATAGGCGAGGAAAAGAATTGAGATATAGAACTCGCGCACCTCGGACAGCTCATACCCATCCACCATTTCGACCCCGCGCGTGATAAACACCAGTTTGGAAACCACATAGATGGCCGCAAGGGCGGTGGCGGCAAGGCGCAGCTCGAAGGATTTGAGTTGGCGAACGATGTCGAGACAGATCAAGAGCCCCAGGAAGAACCAGACCTGATAGGGTACGATGTTCCAGGATTCGAACATCAACGACGCGACGGGCAGCCCGAAAAGCGCAAAGATGCGCGGTGGCAGATAAGGCTCCACCTGGCCGAAAAGACCGTCCGCACCCCGCGGCCAGCACCAAGGCAGGACCACAAAGCAGAAGATCGCGCTCGTGTAGTAGATGGCCTCGAACTGGTAGGTGTAGAAATTGTGGATGTTGGTTTCGTTCTGAACGTTTTTGCTGAAGAGCTCGGGCGTAGCCCAGCCAAGCCAATGCTGGCCCCAGGACATCTCTTCCATCAGAATGAGAAACACCACACCGGCCATGCCAGCCAGCACCAGCAGCGGCGGGAAGATGCCGAGCAGCCGTGTGCCACGCATGCCGCGCGCACGCCAGGCAGCGATAAGGAAACCGACGACAGCTGCAATGAGCAAAACCTCGGTGGCCATACCCAGCGGCTGCATCTCGCGGACAAAACCATTCAACGCAGTGGGAACAAAATGCACGGCGGCTGCAACCGCCAGAAGGAATGTGCCGGCAGCAGCCATGGCCCAGAACGCCTGCGTGCGTTCCCCTCTTGCCAGGACCACGGCACTCATGGCCGGCTTCAAGGCGAAAAAGAGGAAGAGCGCTGCCAAAAAGGAGAAACCTATACGGACACGGCCGAAGGGCGTGAAATCAGGATCGCCCTTGCGCAACAATCCATACCCATGGACAACCTCGCCATAGACGACCGAACCGAGGACCAGTGCAAAAGTGGCCACGCCAAAACCAAGCCGCATGGCCCCCATTCCCGAGCCGGTCACAGCCCGTCCATATCCATCCGCCATGTCGATATACTCCAGTATGCAAGACACGCCTGTGTAGTAACGCACCCTTTTTTCTACGTTAACGCGAGCACGGGAATAGGCTTTCACAAGCTACATCCACAAGAAAGCACTCGACAGCGGGCAATGCGTCTGCTATGTGCCACCGCTATTCGTGGCTGAATTGCGTCACGGAACCCTTTGCCCATGGGCAAATGGAAAATCGAATTCACTGCTAAACAAACCGAAGACCAACGTTCTGACAGGAAACCCACGTGCAGGTACTCGTCCGCGACAACAATGTTGATCAGGCGCTTCGCGCGCTGAAGAAGAAAATGCAGCGCGAAGGCATCTTCCGCGAGATGAAGATGCGTGGGCACTATGAAAAGCCGTCAGAAAAGCGTGCACGCGAAAAGGCTGAAGCCGTTCGCCGCGCGCGCAAGCTGGCGCGCAAGCGCGCGCAGCGCGAAGGTTTGGTCGGCGGCCGGCCGGGCGCCCGCTGATAGCGCCCAGTTTTCGACTATTTTAGCTTATAGAGGACGCGGTACGATCTTTGGATCGTGCCGCGTTTTCGCATATCCGATGACTTTTCGCATGGGGACGGCAATGGCTTGGTTTGGCACGCGGGTTATGGCATTAAGTGGCATGACTTCTTTCGACACGCCCCCATCCCGCGCATCGCGCAACGCGTTTGCCGGTCTTGCACTCGCAGCGCTTCTACCCTTGGCAGCCTGTCAGACCGCCACAAACCCCGCGACCGATCTGAGCAGGATTGACACTGCGCAGGGTTCTGCCGAGAACATCGGCTCACTGAGTGCCGTGATTCAGAGAACCCCCAATGAACCGGAAGCCTACAACATGCGTGGCGCGGCTTACGGGCGCGCGGGCCGGTACCAGGACGCGCTGAAGGACTTCGACAAGGCAATCTCGCTGAATCCACGTTCACCGAACACGTATGCCAATCGTGCCTTGATCCATCGCTACATGGGCAACAATCAGCAGGCGCTGGCGGACTACAATCAGGCGATCTCACTCGATCCCAACTATGACACCGCCTATATCGGGCGTGCAGAAATCTATCGCCTCTCCGGCCGTTCGGCCGACGCGCTTGCCGATCTGGAACGTGCCATACATCTCGATACGACAGATCCACGGGCCTATTACCGTCGCGGACTGCTTTATCAGGGAAGCGGCCAGCACCAGTTTGCCATCGAGGATTTTGCCAAGTCGATCTCGCTTTCGCCGGATGCGCCCTATGGCTATAACGGGCGCGGACTATCCTATCTGGCGCAGGGTGACGACGAGAACGCCTTCTCCGACTTCAACACCGCCATCCGGCTCAATGACGATCTGGCGGAAAGCTGGGCAAACCAGGCGCTCGTTTACGAGAAGCGCGGTGACAAGGAGAAAGCTGCGAAATCCTACGCTCGTGCGCTTCAGCTCGATCCGGAATATATGCCAGCCCGCGATGGATTGGCCCGCACGCGGCTTTAATTTCTTATATCTATCAAACCCTTAGCCTCGGCCACCGGCGCCGGGGCTTTTTGTTGAGTTCGTACGGGACTGCATAAAATATTCTGGAACCTTCTTCGCAGTGGCGTGTTTTGAGCCCGGACCACAAAAGGAGTTCCAGTGATGAAAAAAGCAATCATTCTCGCTTCCGCCCTGACGGCCGCAGCAGCCACGCCAGCCTTTGCCCAGGAGCGTGTCGAAGTCGGTGTCCTCGACTGCGTCATCGAAGGCGGAGCCGGCGTGGTGATCGCCTCCTCCCAGGAACTGGCCTGCACCTTCGAGCCGGCTGATGACAGCCGTCCGCCTGAAACCTATGTGGGTGTCGTGAACAAGTTCGGCCTCGAAGTGGGCGTCAAGGACGCCACACAGATGCAGTGGCTGGTGATGGCCCCTACGGCCGATGCCTATGCGCCCGGCGCGCTTGAGGGCGATTACGCTGGCGTGAGCGCGGAAGTGGCAGCCGGTCTCGGCGCTGGCGCCAATATTCTTGTCACGCAGGACAGCCAGAGCCTCATGCTTCAGCCACTGAGCTTGGAAGGCAAGGCAGGCATCAATGTCGCGCTGGGTGTCAGCGAGTTCCAGCTGCGCTCCACCTCTGCTGCCGAGTGACCATCCCCTGCCCCACCCGGCAACAAAAAAGCCCGGCTTCGCGCCGGGCTTTTCTTTGATGAGAGTTCCTCGATGTCAGTGATCCATCGCCTTGACGATGTCTTCCGTCATCTTCTTCGCATCGCCCAGAAGCATCATCGTGCCATCCTTGTAGAACAGCGTGTTGTCGATGCCGGCATAGCCGGAGCCGAGTGAACGCTTGACGAAGAGACAGGTGCGCGCCTTGTCCACGTCGAGGATAGGCATGCCGTAGATCGGCGACGACTTGTCGTCGCGCGCGGCCGGGTTGGTCACGTCATTGGCGCCGATGACATAGGCAACGTCGGCCTGCGCGAACTCGGAGTTGATGTCTTCGAGCTCGAACACCTCGTCATAAGGCACCTGGGCCTCGGCGAGCAGCACGTTCATATGGCCCGGCATGCGGCCTGCGACCGGGTGAATGGCATATTTCACCTCGACGCCCGCTTCCTTCAGCTTGTCAGCCAACTCACGCAACGCATGCTGTGCCTGGGCGACGGCCATGCCATAGCCCGGCACGATGATGACCTTCTGCGCATTCGCCATCAGATAGGCGGCATCGTCGGCGGAGCCCTGCTTGACCGTGCGGTCCATGTCATCGTCGGCGGCAGCAGCCGTCTCGCCGCCGAAGCCGCCGAGAATGACCGAGATGAAGGAGCGATTCATGCCCTTACACATGATGTAGGACAGAATCGCGCCGGATGAGCCTACGAGTGCGCCGGTGATGATGAGCGCGAGGTTGCCGAGCGTGAAGCCGATGCCGGCTGCAGCCCAACCCGAATAGGAGTTGAGCATGGAGACGACGACCGGCATGTCTGCACCACCAATCGGGATGATGATGAGCACACCCAGCACGAGGGATGCGGCTACGATCAGCCAGAAGATGGTGGTGCTCTGCGTGGTGACAAGCAGCACAATCATCACGACCAGAGCAATGGCGAGACCCGCATTCACCACATGGCGCATGGGCAGCATGATCGGCTTGCCGGACATACGGCCATCGAGCTTTAGAAAGGCTATGATGGAGCCGGTGAAGGTGATGGCGCCGATGGCCACACCAAGCGACATCTCCACCAGCGCCTGCGCGTGGATAGCGCCCAGCTCACCAATGCCGAAGCTTTCCGGCGCATAAAGAGCGGCAGCGGCCACCATCACGGCGGCAAGACCGACGAGCGAATGAAACGCGGCCACCAGCTGCGGCATGGCGGTCATGGCGATGCGCTTGGCAATCACCGCGCCGATGCCACCGCCAATGGCGAGGCCAACAACGATGAGCACAAACCCGCCAAAAGACGGCGTTGCGTAGAGCAGGGTGGTGCCGATGGCGATGGCCATGCCGACCATGCCATAGACATTGCCCTGACGGCTGGTGGTGGGATGCGACAGGCCCCTCAACGCGAGGATGAAGAGAATGCCGGAAACGAGATAAAGGAAGGATGCAAGATTGGCGCCCACGTCACTTGTCCTTCTTTTTGTACATGGCAAGCATGCGGCTGGTCACAAGGAAGCCGCCAAAGATGTTCACCGACGCCAGGATGAGCGCGATGAAGCCGAAGCCTGTGGCAAGGCCGGAGGCGGAGATGCCCACGGCAAGCAGCGCACCGACAACGATAACGGAGGAAATCGCGTTGGTGACCGACATGAGCGGCGTGTGCAACGCAGGCGTCACAGACCAGACCACGTAGTAGCCGACAAAGATCGCCAGCACGAAAATGGCAAAGCGGAACACGAACGGGTCGATTGCGCCACCGGATGCGCCATGCGCGAGTGCGCCGGCGGCATCGGCGACTTCGGCCGACTGAAGGCCTTCAAAGGCGGCGCGAACGCTCGCCGCGGCGCTGTCGAGCTGGTCGAGCGCCTTTTCTAGTGCGGTTGGTTCCATCAGGATTCTCCCCCCGATTTGGTTGCGGCAGGCTTATCGGCAGTGCTGGACGCAGCAGCCGGCTTATCTGCCGTTTTCTTCGTCGCGGCGGAGCCGGCAGCAGGTTTGGCTGCGGGCTTGCGCGCCGGCGTCTTGCGGGCCGGTGCCTTTTTCGGCGCCGCTGCCTTGGCAGCAGGCTTTGCGGTATCGACGAAATTGGGATGCACGACCTTTCCGTCATGGGTGAGCATGGTGGCCTTCACCAGCTCGTCTTCCATATCGACGGCAAGCACCTTCTTTTCCTTGTCGACCATGGTCTCCAGGAAGGTGTAGAGGTTTTTCGCATATAGAAGCGAGGCGGATGCGGCCACCCGGCCCGGCACATTGAGATGGCCGATGATCTTCACGCCATTGGCCGTTGAGACGACCTCTCCGGCCTTTGCACCTTCCACATTGCCACCACGCTCGACCGCCAGATCGACGATGATGGAGCCGGGCTTCATGGACTTGACCATGTCGGCACTGACAAGGCGCGGCGCGGGGCGGCCCGGAATGAGCGCCGTGGTGATGACGATGTCCTGCTTGGCGATGTGTTCGGCAACGAGCTCGGCCTGGGCTTTCTTCTCTTCGTCGGTCAGCTCGCGGGCATAACCGCCCTCACCCGAAGCATCCTTCAGAGCCTCGGTCATGATGAACTTCGCGCCGAGCGACTGGACCTGTTCACCCGCTGCCGCACGAACGTCGGTGGCGGTGACGACGGCGCCCAGACGGCGCGCGGTGGCGATGGCCTGAAGACCGGCAACGCCGGCACCCATGACGAACACCTTTGCGGCGGGCACGGTGCCTGCGGCGGTCATCATCATCGGCAACGCACGATCATATTCGGCGGCTGCATCGATTACGGCGCGATATCCGGCAAGGTTGGCCTGTGAAGAGAGAACGTCCATGGACTGGGCGCGCGTGATGCGCGGCATGAACTCCATGGCAAACGCTGTAACGCCCGCCGACGCCATGGCCGCCACATCGCCCTCATTGCCGTAGGGATCCATCGAAGCAAAGACGAGCGCGCCCTTCTTGTAGGTCTTGACTTCCGCCGGCGTGGGGCGACGCAGCTTCAGGACAACATCCGCCTTGCCGGCGTCAGAAGCCTTGCCGATCTTTGCTCCGACCTTCTCGAATTCACTGTCGACAATACGCGATTGTTCGCCTGCGTTTTTCTCGACGATCACGTCGAAACCGAGACCTACAAATCGCTTGACCGTTTCGGGAGAGACCGCAACACGGCCTTCCGTTACGTCAATTTCTTTAGGCACAAATATGCTTTGTCCCACCGTCATATCCTTTCGGTTGGACCGTCCCCCCAATTCACGGAGCTGAGGGAGCAGCTCCGCACGTCACATCACGGCAACAATGGCTCCTAGCGCAGCAGCCAGCTGCCGATCACCGAGAGCAGAATGAAGAGAACGGTGCTGGAGAAGAAACCAGCAGAGGTGAAGAAACCAAACGCCATAGCCACCAGAATGGCGACAACCACGACGCTTGAATATTTGATGACGGCCAGGAAAAGATCATAGGTCTTTTCGTGTTCGGCGTAGTCCATTTCCGCGCCCGTTTCGGCCGGTCCGGCCGGCAAATTCTCTGCCATCACAAAACCCCATGGGAATAGAATTGGTCTTGGGAGATAGCGAAAAGATGACCGAAGGGCAATGGGAGGATTGCCGCATGAACAAACCAATGCGGTTTGAGGCGCGATAAGAGAACCGTTTTCAGCAAATCGGTACGGAATGTGGAAAAATCAGCTCTTCTAGCGTGGAAAGGCGTTCCAAAATTCCGGCACCGAGCCCGAAAATGCATGAATCATGAAAGCCAGCGCTTGCGTCTCTTGTAGTGTTTGACATTGCGGAAGGAGCGCCGCCCCTCGCCGCCGACACCGAGATAGAACTCCTTCACATCCTCATTCTCGCGCAGCGCCTTTGCCTCGCCATCGAGCACGACACGGCCCGATTCCAGAATGTACCCGTATTTGGCATAGCGCAGCGCCACATTGGTGTTCTGCTCGGCGAGAAGGAAGGAGACGCCCTGCTCCTCATTGAGCTTTCTGACGATCTCGAAGATCTCTTCGACCAGTTGCGGCGCGAGCCCCATGGAAGGCTCATCGAGCAGGATCATTTTCGGTCGCGACATGAGCGCCCTGCCGATCGCTGTCATCTGCTGTTCGCCGCCTGAGGTATAACCCGCCTGCGAATTGCGCCGCTCCTTCAGACGCGGGAAATAGGTGTAGACGAGATCGAGATCCTCACGGATCGCCGTCTGCCCGTCGCGCCGGGTGAAAGCACCCGTCAACAGATTGTCCTCCACCGAGAGATGGCCGAAACAGTGCCGCCCTTCCATGACCTGAATGCAGCCGCGCCGCACAAGGTCGTTCGGCGAAAGATTCTGGACTTCAGCTCCGCCAAACAGGATGGAGCCCTTGGTCACCTCGCCGCGCTCCGCATGGAGCAGGTTGGAAATGGCTTTGAGCGTCGTGGTTTTGCCTGCTCCATTCGCACCGAGCAGCGCCGTGATCCCACCACGCGGAACCGAGAGGGATACACCTTTCAGCACCAGTATGACGTGGTCGTAGATGACCTCGATATTGTTGACTTCGAGGATCTGTTCATCTGTCTGCGGCGCGGGCGCTGGTGTCGTCATGCCGTCGGTTCCCATGTCTCGGAGATGTCTCGGAGAATGGCTCCCCGCACGCGGCGGGGAGCCGTGGCAAAAAGTGCCTACATGCTGCACTCTTCATTGAGCGGCCATGGCGCGTTGGCTTCCGCGTATTCCTTGGCCTTTTCATTTTCCAGTTTCTCGATTTCGGCACGGTCGGGTGTCAGCAGATCCGACGCCTTGACGAATTTCGCGCCGTCCCATTGCAGCATCCAGCCACCGCCATGGCCGGTGTGATCGGCGCAGGACGTGCTGAAGGGAACGAGCATGCCTTCGGCACCAAGCTCATTCAGGCGGGCTTCATCCAGATTGATATTCTCCAGACCCCAGCGCAGCTGCTCCGGGCTGGGATTGCGTACATCGAACTCTTCCTGCGCAGCCTTGATACCCTCGACCAGAATGACGGAGATCATGAGACCGCGCTGATAGAACACGGAATCGAACTCACCTTCACCCTGATTGATCTGCGACTTCCCGGCATCGACGACATATTTCTTGATGTCGGCCATGAGCGGAGCCTCCGAATTTGGCACGCTCCAGGAAATGGAGCGGTAGCCCTTGCCCTGATCGCCGACCAGCTTGAGGTCGCCGTCATGACCGGACCACCAGACGCCCACGAACTGATCCATCGGATACTTCGTCTTCACGGCTTCGGTGATCGCGCCGGCATTCATCGCACCCCAGCCCCACATCACCACGAAATCGGGCCGCTCGCGGCGGATCTGCAGCCACTGCGCCGACTGGTTCTGCATCTCCGTCAAACCGACCGGGATCGGAACCAGGTTGAAGCCATGCTTTTCCGCCAGCACTTCAAGCAGGGGAAGCGGCTCCTTGCCGAAGGGATGATCGAGATGAAGGAAGGCGATCTTCTTGTCTTTAAGACTGTCGAGATTGCCGTCCGAAATGTTCTTCAGGATCATCGATGCGCCATCCCAATAGGATGACGGCGGATTGTAGGCCCACTGGAAAACCTTTCCGTCGGCCATGGGCGAGAAGCCATAGCCCGGCGCGAGGATCGGGATCTTGTCGACATTCGACTTGGGCAGGACCTGAAGCGTGATGCCGGTCGACCAGGGCTGCGTGACCACGGCGCGCGCCTTGGTCTTCTCGTAGCACTCGACGCCTTTTTCAGTGTTGTAACCGGTCTCGCACTCGTCATATTCGAGTTTCACGCCGTTCAGCCCGCCATCGCGCTCGTTCAACAGGGTGATGTAGTCGCGCTGACCATTCATGAGCGGTGTGCCGGTGGCCGCGAAGGGGCCGGTGCGGTAAGCCAGGTTCGGAATGTAGATGCTTTCGTCCTGCGCGGCGGCAGGGACGGCAAAACCTGCGGCAGCGAACAACGCTGACGACAGGATCGCATTTCTGAGCATTCTCTTCATACTCTCTCCTCCACTTGTTCCGTTCTCCGAAAGGAAGGGGCGAACACTCCCCGTCTCACGCACCTTGCCCGCCTAATGCGGGAAAGGCCAAAGAATGAATTTCTCGCGGATCATCGCCCAGAATCGCGCGAGCCCGTGCGGCTCGATGATCAGGAAGGCGATGATGAGCGCACCAATGATCATGATGTTCAGATGCTCGACCATGGCGGAATCGAGCGGGATGCCGAATGCCTGCGGCACGCTGCCGATGATGACCGGCAGGGCCACAATGAGGATGGCTCCGAGGAAGTTTCCAAGGATCGAGCCCAACCCGCCAATGATGGCGATGAACAGCACCCGGAACGACAATGGGATGTCGAACAGGTTCGCCTCCGCCGCCCCGCGCCACAGAAAGACGAACAGCGCGCCGGCAATGCCCACCACATAGGACGAGACGAAAAAGGCCATGAGCTTGGAGCGCATCAGATTGATGCCGACAAGCTCGGCGGCGATGTCCATGTCGCGCACCGCCTTCCACATGCGGCCGATGCGCCCGCGCGTTATGTTGATGGCGAAGAAAGTGATCACGCAGACCACGCACAAAACAAAGTAGTATTGCGTGATGGCCGTGGCACGCGGGCCGGAAACGGTGATGCCGAACATGTCGATATTGGGCACCTGGATCGCGCCGGAGGCATTGTAATTGTAAAGCCATGCCCATTTCTGGAACAACCAGACAAGGAAAAACTGGGCTGCGAGTGTGGCGATGGCCAGGTAAAAGCCCTTGATGCGGAGCGACGGCAGACCGAACAGCACGCCGATCGCAGCGGAGAAAAAGCCCGACAGCGCAATGGCCACCACGATGTTCATCTCCGGGAAGATGGTGATGAGCTTGTAGCAGGCATAGGCGCCCACGCCCATGAAGGCCCCGGTGCCGAGTGACAATTGCCCGGCATATCCCGTCAGTATGTTGAGGCCAAGGGCGGCCAGCGAATAGATAAGCACCGGGATCAACAGCGCGCGGAAGGTGAATTCGCTTGCTGTGAGCGGGAAGATGATGAAGGCGAAGACAAGGACGACGCCGAGCAGGAACGCATCCTGCCGAATGGGAAAAAGCGCGTGATCGGCTTCATAGCTTGTCTTGAACTGGCCTGCTGTGCGGTAGAACATGAATTACACCCGCTCGATGATTTTTTCGCCAAAAAGCCCCTGTGGGCGGACAAGAAGCACAAGCAGCGCCAGCATGTAGGCGAACCAGGCTTCGGTGTTGCCGCCAAGCAGCGGCTGGCCCCAATAGATCTCGAAGAGCTTTTCCAGAATGCCGATGGCGAGCCCGCCGATGATCGCGCCCATGACGCTTTCCAGACCGCCCAGCATCAGCACCGGCAGCGCCTTGAAGGCGATCACTTCGAGCGCGAAGGACACACCGGCGCGTGCACCCCAGACAATGCCCGTGGCAAGCGCGATGACACCGGCAATGAACCAGACGATCACCCAGATGGTGGAAAGAGAAATGCCGACCGAAAGGGCAGCCTGATGGTCATCGCCAAGCGCGCGGATGGCGCGACCGATCTTGGATTTGTTGAGGAAGACCAGAAGAGCTGCCACCAGCACCATGGCGCCGATGACCGCCGTCAGGTCCTTTTCCTCGATAGAGACGAAGCCGCCAAACGGCTCGAACACGATGCTTCCGGTCGGAATGAAGAGCTGTTCGGTGATCATTACCTTGTTTTCGCCGCCGAAGATCAGTTCACCGAAGCCGATCAGAAACAGGGTGATGCCGATGGTCGCCATGAACAGGATGATGTCGGGCTGATTGACCAGAGGCCTGAGCACCACGCGCTCGATGGTCATGGCAAGCACCAGCATCACCGCCAGCGTGAGCGGCAAGGCAAGAAGCGCCGGAACGCCTTTTTCATAGAGGCCCACCAGCGTGAGGGCGGCGAACACGACCATGATGCCCTGCGCGAAGTTGAAGATGCGCGAGGATTTGTAGATCAGCACGAAGCCAAGCGCGATCAGCGCGTAGAGCACGCCGCCCACAAGCCCTTCCCAGAGCACCTGAAGCAGGAAATCGGGAGCGGCCGCCATATCGGCGAAGGGTTGCACCAGAACATCGTTCAAGAATTCCATGCGTTCCTCCGTCCTGCCTCTAGTGCGGGACGCCCAGATAGGCGTCGATCACGTCCTGATTGTTCTTCACCTCGTCGGGCGGGCCGTCGGCGATCTTCTTGCCGTAATCGAGCACCACCACGCGGTCGGACAGATCCATGACCACGCCCATATCGTGCTCGATCAGCGCGATGGTTGTGCCGCGCTGCTGGTTCACGTCGATGATGAAGCGGCTCATGTCTTCCTTTTCCTCAAGATTCATGCCCGCCATGGGTTCATCGAGGAGAAGAAGCGTCGGCTCCATGGCAAGCGCGCGGCCAAGCTCGACGCGCTTTTGCAGGCCATAGGGCAGTTTGCCCACCGGTGTGCGGCGAATGTGCTGGATCTCGAGGAAATCGATGATCTCCTCGACCTTCTCGCGGTGTTCGATCTCTTCGCGCAATGCCGGCCCGTGCCAGAGCATCTGCCAGCCAATGTTGCGCTTCATCCGGACAGAGCGGCCGGCCATGATGTTGTCGAGCGTCGACATGCCCTTGAAGAGCGCGACGTTCTGGAAGGTGCGGGCGATGCCCTGCCCCACCGCCTGATGCGGCTTCATGGAGCGACGCTCGCGCCCACGAAAGATGATGGTGCCCTGCTGCGGCGTGTAGAAGCCGTTGATGACGTTGAGCATAGACGTCTTGCCGGCACCGTTCGGGCCGATGATGGCGCGGATTTCGCCTTTCAGAACATTGAGCGAAATGTCGGTGATCGCCTTCACGCCGCCAAAGGCGAGCGAAACATTTTTCACATCGAGAAGCACGCCGCCCCGGGCGATGCCGTCATCGGCAGCAGCAAGCTGACCGGGATCCGGGCGCGGGTTCATTCGGCAGCCTCCCTTGCAATCTCTGCCGGAACGGCGTGGATCTCGGCATCGACGATCTTCACCGTCGCGCGGATGATGCCCTTGCGGCCATCCTCATAGGTGACCTGGGTTTCAACAAATTTCTCCGTCGAACCATCGTAAAGCGCCTCGATCAGCTCGCCATAGCGCTCGGCGATGAACTTGCGGCGCACCTTCTGGGTGCGGGTCAATTCGCCGTCATCGGCGTCGAGCTCCTTGTGCAGAACAAGGAAGCGCCTGATCTGGGAGGCCGCCATGAGCGGTTCGCGAGCGAGCCTGCGATTGGCCTCATTCACATGGGCGGCGATGGTCTCATAGACGCGCGGATGCCCGGCCAGCTCCTGATAGGACGCATAGGCGATGTTGTTGCGCTCGGCCCAGTTGCCGACCGCCTGCAGATCGATGTTGATGAAGGCCGCGCAGAATTCCCGCCCATGGCCGAACGCCACCGCCTCCTGAATGTCGGGGAAGAATTTCAGCGTGTTCTCGATGTATTTCGGCGCGAACAGAGCGCCATCGGAAAGCTTGCCGACATCCTTGGCGCGATCGATGATCTTGAGCTGCCCGTCGCTGTCGAAGAAGCCGGCATCCCCTGTGTGCACCCAGCCATCCTCGGTCTTGGTTTCGCGGGTTGCCTCATCGTTCTTGTAGTAGCCGACGAAAACGCCCGGCGAACGGTACATGACCTCGCCGCTCTCAGCGATGCGGATCTCGACCTCGGGCGACGGCAGACCGACCGTGTCGGGACGGATCTTCCCGTCCTCCTGTGCGGTGATGTAGACGGTGGCTTCCGTCTGGCCGTAGAGCTGTTTGAGATTCAGACCAAGCGAGCGGTAGAAGGAGAAAAGCTCCGGTCCGATAGCCTCACCCGCCGTGTAGCCGACCCGCATCTTCGAAAAACCCATGCGGTTTTTCAGCGGGCCGTAGACCATGAACTCCCCGAGCCCGTATTTCAGCCGATCGAGAAGCCCCACCTGTTCGCCATTCAAAATGCGCTCACCCACCTTGGCCGCATGGGCGAGGAAATGGTCGAACATGGCCTTCTTTATTTTTCCGGCATCCTCCATCCGCACCATGATCGCGGTCAGCATCGCCTCAAAGACGCGCGGCGGCGCGAAAAAATATGTCGGCGCGATCTCGCGGCGGTCCTCGTTCACCGTTTCGGGGCTTTCGGGACACGCGACGCAAAAACCCGCCGTGTAGGACTGGGCATAGGAAAAGAGGTGATCGCCCACCCAGGCCAAGGGCAGATAGGCGATGATCGTTTCGTCCTCGGTCAGATCGTCGAAGGCGTTGCCATTGATGGCGGAGCGGACAAAATTGTCGTTCGACAGCATCACGCCCTTGGGCCGGCCGGTGGTGCCTGAGGTGTAGAGCATCACCGATAGATCAGCGCCGCGCCCCTTCTCGATTTCAGTCAGCCAGTTGGCATTGGCCTCCGGTTCCTCGGCGAGACGACGAAAGCCCTCTTCACGCAAATGATCATAGGCATGGAGATGGGTGTGATCGTAATCCCTGAGGCCGCGCTCCTCGTCATAGACGATCTCGGTCAGAAGCGGCGCCTCGTCGGAAATGGACAGAACCTTGTCTACCTGTTCCTGATCCTCGACGACAGCGAAGGTGACCTCGGCATGGTTGAGCACATAGGCCATCTCTTCGGCGACGGAATCGGCATAGACCGGCACCGGTACTGCGCCCAGGGACTGGGCGGCTGCGAAGGTCCAGTAAAGCCTCGGCCGGTTGGAACCGATGACGGCGATCTTGTCGCCCCGTTTCAGGCCGATCGACTGGAGACCAAGTGCAAAAGCGCGCACCTCCTCCAGCTGCTTTGCCCAGCTCCAACTCTGCCAGATGCCGTAATCCTTGAAGCGCATCGCCGGCCGGTCACCAAACCGCTCGGCATTCCAGAGCAGATATTTGGCAAACGTATCCCTAGACGCGTCATGATGCGCCAAGTCGCTTCCTCCCGATGTCAGCGGTTGACCGCTGTTTTCCCGGCTCCTCCCAGAACCGGTTCTTGATTGGTTTGAGGGTTCCACGAAACCCGCAACCGATCAACACGCCCCTTGACAGACAGACGATCAGTTTGCCTTTATACTAACGGCATTGTGTGCGCGGATGCGAGTGTTTCGAGGGCGCAGGGCGCCTGCTCCGACCAAAGTCTAAAGCGACGGTCAGTCCAAAGTTCAAACAACAATAATGAAGAATGATGAGGTCTGCGGGATCAGGACTCGTAGTGACTCAGCGCACCGGCATCGACCACGGTGATGCGGCCGTGCTCTGCCTTGAGCAGACCTTCCTCCTCCAGCGCACGCAAGGCGCGATTGACCACCTGACGCGACACGCCGGCCAGAAGGCCGAGCTCTTCCTGGCTGATTTCAATGGTCGTTCCCGCGCGCGGGTAGAGCGTCCGATTGAAGAACCAGGAAAGATTGCGCGCGACACGGGCGGTGGGACCCAGAATGCGGTCATATTCGATGGTGGCAATGAACTGCCCCATGCGTTCGTTAAGCTGGCGAACCAGAAAGCGGTTGAAACCGGTGCTGTTTTCGAAGAGCCAAAGAAAACTTGAGCGTGACAGCATGGCAAGCCTCGTGTCGCGGATCGCCACGACATCATATTGCCGTGGTTCGTTCTTGAGCACCGATCCTTCCCCAAACCAGCCGCCATCCGTCACGCCGGCGAAGGTCATCGCCTTACCGGCAGCCGAGATGGCACTGATCTTGATGAGCCCTTCGGTAACGCCCGTCCAGTGATCGAGGCGGTCTCCCCGATGGCAGATGTAGCTGCCCTTGGAAAAGGTTCGTTCCGTCAGCCCGCGCCGGGCGCGGTCCAGTTCCTCATCCGTAAGTTCGGCAGCCCAGATCGTTTCTGCAGCCGTGTCCCGTTTTGTGCTCATACCACTTCGATAACCCGGCTTCCCGCGAGCGGCAAGCAGTCGCGCGGAGCGCGGCATGTGTCAGGCCGCGTGCTTGGAGTATTTCGCTGTGGGGAGAACGGTGAGAGGGGGCGTGTGATGGGCACTGCCACGTTCGAAAAGGAGCCTCTGTTCCGACCGAGCCGAAAGAAAAAAGGGAAACCGCTCCACGATGGGACCAAATTCTTTCGCGCAAACCCCTCCAAACAACATCAGTGGAATGCTGATGGGCGGATAGATACGCTCCGGACTCATCTGGCGGGCCCCGAAAATCCGGCGATAGAATGCGGTGTGCTCCTGGCGGATAAGACAGGCGCAATAGGTCGAGCGGAAATGCTCATAGGCGGCAATCACCAAACGCAAGGACACATAGGGCAATGCGCGGTATTCGCGCGCAAGCTCCGGATCAGCAGCAAGCATGCTGGGGTTGATGCAGGTGTCACCCTGCTCGATCAGCGGTGACATGATATCCCCGAACCCCTTGGTTACAGGCCCAAGCGGATTTTCCCGGTCGATCTGATGCAGCCGCACCGTGCTGACGAGGCGCTTGTCGATGTAAACGGCAAAATTGTAGCAATTGGGAAGATCGTCCAGATCGTCCTGAACGATCTGTCCCTTCGTCTCCGGCACGAAACCATGCGCGCGATAGGAACGGTACCGCAGATGAAAGATCTCTTCACGGTCTTCGCCTGTTTCGCACCGGCGATACTCGGTGCGCTCGAGTAGCGCCATCACGCCATCGATGAAGCTGGAAGACTTCCTTGACGGTTCGCCAACGAAGCGTTCAGCTCCCGGTTTCAGTCCGACCAGGCCGGTACTCATGACCATTGCCGCATGCCCCACGTCGACTTCTACCACTTCTCGTACAGTTAAGCGTAGCCGCATGACCAGCGATGTAAAGCTGAAACTCGTAATCAATCTGTTCAGGTTTTATTAACCTTAACAAAAGGTTTATGCACATGTGAGTTGCATGAGAGAATGGTTTGAAAAGTCAGTTGGATAGACGTTTCTGGCGCTCGAGCTGAGCCGGTGAGTAAAGATGTTTCATTTCAGCCATGGTTTCAATGCCCGATGCCGACAAGGCCGGACCAAACAGAAACCCCTGCAAGAGATCAGGCTTGACCGAGCTTTCGAGCAGCTTCAATTGATCGAAGCGCTCGACGCCTTCCACTGTCACGGCAAGGCCCAGTTTGCGCGAGAGTTCAACCACGCCTTGCAGAAGGTGAAGCGAGCGCTCACCTTCCTTCAGATTTGCGACAAAGCTACCGTCGATCTTGATTTTGTCGAGCGGCAGGGTGTGCAAATAGCTGAGCGAGGAATATCCGGTCCCAAAGTCGTCCAGCGCGATGCGAACGCCAAGCTTTTTCAAGCTATTGATGTAGCGAACCGTCGCTTCCGTATCGTTCAGAAGTGCGGTCTCCGTCACCTCGATCTCGAGACGATCCGGGTTCAATCCCGCGCTGTTGAGAGCACGCTCGACTTTGCCGACAACCGCGTCTGAGCGGAAGTCCTTCGCTGACAAATTGACGGACACACCCACATGCTCCGGCCATTTCACGCATTCCTCACAGGCTGCCTCAAGCACAATCGTACTGATCTCGGATATAAGCCCCATTTCCTCGGCGAGCGGTATAAAAACCGCCGGCGAGACAAGTCCCAGATCCGGGTGGTCCCAGCGACACAGCGCTTCACAACTCGTAATCCGCATTGTGGCAGCATCGACGATTGGCTGATAAACGACACGCAGGCTACGCGCTTCAATGGCATTGCGCAGATCGGCCTTCATCACCTGCCGGTTTCGGAAGGCGATATCCATCTCGGTTTCGAAAAGGCTCCAGGCATTCTTGCCCAATTCCTTGGCCCGGAAGAGCGCCAGATCCGCCTTGACGATCATGGAGTCCACATCACTTGCACGAACAGGCGCGACCACGGCTCCACCGCTGGCCTGAATGCGCATCGCATGTCCCGCTACATCGACCTCACCGGCGAGCGATGCGAAAATTTCCTCGAACTGTCGGGAAAACTCCTCTTCATCAGCCACCTGATTGAAATAGACCATGAACTCGTCGCCGCCGAACCGGCTGATGCGGACATTGGGTTTCGCAAACGCGGAAAGGCGCTCCGCCACGGCATAGATAAGACCATCCCCGACCGGGTGGCCAAGCGTATCGTTCACTGATTTGAAATCATCCAGATCAAGAACCGCAAGACCACAGAGGCGATCCTGATCGCCTGCTGCCATCGCTTCCGTTACCTTCTCATGGAAATACGCGCGATTGGGCAGGCTGGTAAGACTGTCATAGCGCGCCATGAAACGGATTTTCTCTTCTGCTTCGACACGACTTGTCACCTCCTCAAAGGTGAGAACACCCACCTCATCATGACCTTCGCGTGCAGCGAACTCAAAATGCCGCCCATTGGTCATGCGCAGCATCACCTTGCGGTTGCGCCCTTCACGCAGCGCCCGCGAAAGCTGCTCCTCGGCATAAGCATAATCTCTCTCCGAAAGCAGCCCGCTCGCCACACCGCGCATGAGCAGTGATTTCAGCGTCCGTCCCAGCATCTGTTCTGAGGACTTGAACCCAAGCATCTCTGCCGCTTGAGTGTTGCTCACCACCACCCGCTCCTCGTTGTTCAACATGAGCAGGCCATGATGCATCGTGTTGAGCGCGCGATCGAAGCGCTGCGCCAGCCGGGTCGAGCGTTTTTCCTCACTGATAGCAGTGAAGAGAACCGTGCGCACCAGATCTGCCATCTTGGTCACGACCAGCATGAATGGCGCGATGAAAAGCCCAAGCGCGAAATGATATAAATCGCCTTTCAGCATCAGTCCGAGCGCCATTGGAAACACAATTGTCAGCGTCAGGATCGACACCATCTTGTGCGAACCGTAGTTGCGTCCGGCAATCGTGATCGTTCCGCTGAGGATGGCCGAGACGGCTGCGAGCTCGCTGAAATTGTCTTCCGACAATGCAGTGGCGAAGAATCCAAACGCGCCCACGACAAATCCATGGAGGCTACCCCACCATAAATATCGCGCCTCCCAGGCAAGCGCTGACGGATAGTCGGAGATCAATGAATGATCGACGCGGGTAATCTTGAAATAGCGCCAAACACCCGCAATGAACATCGCCGGACCAAAAACAAGGAAAGCAGAATGGCCGGTCTTGTAGTAAAGAAGAATAGCTATCAGACCATAGCAAGCCGCACCAATGGGGAGCACGCCGACGTCCTGAAACAACGAGCGGATGTACCCAACGTAGACGTCTTCCGGTATGCTATTCCTGCTGTTTTTCACCGCATGAGCCCGATTGACCGGGAAGGTATGCCACAACAGCATTAAGAAAGGTTTAGTAAAGCTTATCAACCTGCTGCTTAAAGCAAGCCGGCTATTCTGCTGCTTTCAGCAACGGATCTTCCTTTTCACCATCTTCCAGACGTTGGATCAGTCTTGCTCGTTCCTGCGCCGCTTTCGCCGCGTTGGCTTCCTTGATGTGACCATATCCGCGAATGAGAGCGGGGACCGATGCCAGCGCCGCGGCGGCATTCGCTCTCTCCACAGAAAGCACCGTCTCGATACGATCAAGGTCACCTTCATATTCGGACAACAGGCGCCGCTCCATCCGACGCTCCTGTGTGCGGCCAAAAAGATCGAAAGCAGTGCCGCGCAGGCCCCGCAAACGCGCCAGGAGATGAAAGGCCGTCATCATCCACGGCCCAAAATTGGACTTCTTGGGGTGGCCGGCGGCGTCGCGCCGCCCGAGCATGGGCGGGGCGAGATGGAATTCGAGACGGTCATAGCTTTCAAATTCCGCAGCGAGCTGCCGCTTGAAGGCACCATCGGTGTAGAGGCGGGCCACCTCGTACTCATCCTTGATGGCCATGAGCTTGAACAGGTTCCGCGCCGCGGCCTCCGTCACGGCGGTGGAACCCGGCACAGCCTTTTCTTCCGCGGCGCGCAAACGGGCGATACGGCTGCGATAGCGCTCCGCATAAGCCTTGTTCTGATAACCGGTCAGAAAGGCTGCACGCCGATCGATGATCTCATCGAGTGTCTGCGAAACAGGACGCCGGATATCGCCATTGGAAGATTTAGCGACCAGTTGGCTCACAAACTCTGGATCATGTGCCGCGCGACGTCCCCACCGGAAGGCGGAAACATTCATGCGTACCGCCTGACCATTGAGCTCGATCGCTTTCTCGATGGCTTGGGCAGAGATTGGCAGACCTCCAAGTTGGTAGGCCATGCCGAGCATGAGCATATTGGCCCCGACCGAATTGCCGAAGAGAACGCTGGCCGTGCGCGTGGCATCAAAGAAATGCGCCTTATCTTCGCCGACCGCGGCGCGGATCGCCTTTTTCAGGCGCTCGGTCGGAAGCGAAAAATCTGCCGAGCGAGCAAAATCTCCCGGCATAACTTCTGCCGTATTGGCCATGAAAAGCGTGTGCCCCTGACGGGCCGCTGCGAGAACCTTCTTCGCGCCGGAAACCACCAGATCACAACCAAGAACGAGATCCGCCTCCCCGGCGGAGACGCGAATGGCGTGAATGTCTTCCGGTGTTTTGGCGACCCGGAGGTGGGTGAAAACCGCACCGCCCTTCTGCGCGAGCCCCGCCATGTCGATGATGCCAGCGCCCTTGCCTTCCAGATGCGCTGCCATGCCGACGATCGCTCCAATGGTCACGACACCCGTTCCACCGATCCCGTCCACCACTGCAGACCAGCCGCGCGCGAGATCATATTGGGTTGGTTCGGGCACACCTTCCAGCGGGTCACTGGCGCCGGTTGCGCCTTTTGCCTTCTTGAGTTTGGCGCCGTGCACCGTCACGAAAGACGGGCAAAAACCGTTCACACAGGAGAAATCCTTGTTGCAGCTCGATTGATCGATCCGGCGTTTGCGGCCGAACTCGGTTTCCTGCGGCTGCACCGAAACGCAGTTCGACTTGACCCCGCAATCACCACAGCCTTCGCACACGAGTTCGTTGATGAAGACGCGCTTGTCCGGATCAGGGAACGTGCCACGCTTGCGCCGACGCCGCTTCTCGGCGGCACAGGTCTGATCGTAAAGCAGGACGGAAACGCCCTTCACTTCGCGCAGATCGCGCTGCACCTGATCGAGATCGTCGCGGTGGTTGATCGTGGTGCCCTGAGGAAAGCTCACGGCCCCAGCGTATTTCTCAGGCTCATCGCTGACCACGGCGATGCGTTGCACCCCCTCCGCGCGCACCTGATCGGCGATCATGTCGACGGTGAGCCCACCCTCATGCGGTTGGCCACCCGTCATGGCAACGGCATCATTGTAGAGGATCTTGTAAGTAATGTTGGCGCCCGAAGCGATTGCAAACCGGATCGCCATGGAACCGGAATGATTGTAGGTGCCGTCACCGAGATTTTGGAAGAAATGCTCACGTTTCGAGAAGGGCGCCTGACCGATGAACTGGGCGCCCTCACCGCCCATCGCGGTGAAGCCTATGTTGGAACGATCCATCCAGGTGGCCATGAAATGGCAGCCAATACCGCCACCGGCAATCGAGCCCTCGGGAACATTGGTTGAGGTATTGTGCGGACAGCCGGAGCAAAAATAGGGTGTGCGACCCGAGACATCCTGGGTATCCGCAAGCATCGCCTGAAACTGGCGCAGCCGCGACACATGAGCGGATATCTCCTCCGACGGTCCGATCACGCGCAGAATGCGCTCGCCGATGGCGATGGCGATCTCATTGGGATCAAGCGCGGCCGTGGGCGCAAAAAGGCGCCCGCCTTTCTCGTCCACCTTGCCGATGATCTCTGGCTGATTGGCTGTCCCGTAGAGATTCTCGCGCAATTGCACTTCGATCAGCGAGCGCTTTTCCTCGACCACGATCACCATCTCGAGGCCGCGCGCGAATTCGCGCATGTGCTCGACATCGAAAGGCCATGGGCAGGCGACCTTGAAGAGGCGGATGCCAAGTTGTTTGGCACGGGCCTCATCGATCCCGAGATCATCCAGTGCCTGGCGCGTGTCGAGATAGCTCTTGCCGAGTGTGACAATGCCGATCTTTGCTTTCGCACCGCCTGAATAGATGATGCGGTTGAGGTTGTTTGCCTGGATGAAGGCGGCGGCGGCGGCGCGCTTGAAGTCGTAGAGTCGCGCCTCCTGCCCAAGCATGTTGATCTCGTTGCGAATGTTCAGACCGCCGGGCGGCATCTCGAATTCGGGCGTGACGATGTTCAGCCGCTCGAGCGACACGTCGACCGCAGCGGTCGATTCAATGTTGTCCTTGACGCATTTGATGGCCGTCCAGGTGCCGGCAAAACGCGACAGCGCATAGCCGTAAAGACCGTAGTCTATCAGTTCCTGGACACCGGCAGGGTTCAGGATCGGGATCATGGCATCGACGAAAGCGAACTCGCTGGCATTGGCGACCGTTGAGGACTCGGCAGTATGGTCATCGCCCATAAGCGCCAGCACACCACCGTGTTTCGATGAGCCTGCGTGGTTGGCATGCCGAAACACATCGCCGGAACGGTCTACGCCCGGGCCCTTGCCATACCAGACGCTGAAGACACCGTCATATTTGCCTTCGCCAAGAAGCTCGGTCTGCTGAGACCCCCAACAGGCGGTGGCCGCCAGTTCCTCATTCAGACCGGGCTGGAAGATCACATTCGACGCCTCAAGCTGCTTTTTCGCCTTCCAGAGCTGTTGATCGAGACCGCCAATGGGCGACCCGCGATAACCGGAAACGAACCCAGCAGTAGTCAGTCCAGCACGTCGGTCACGCTCACGCTGCATCAGAAGCATCCGCACGATCGCTTGCGCGCCGGATACGAAGATGCGCTCCTTCGTTAAATCGAACTTGTCATCGAGCGTGACGTCGTGAAGCGTCATATAACAATTCCTCCTCTGCGGATCACGGTCGGGAACGTTTCCGCAAGGGTAGTTTTCTATCCGCCCGGCATCCCGTCAAACGAATTTGCGGGCTCCGCAACAATGAGCAACGCCAGAACAGGACATGGCATTTTCAAGGACATTTTATTAGCCGAGCCGCATGAACGGCGCACGAATCTGACCGGAGCATACGTGCATGGTCCCCGAACGCACCCATCCGCACAGCCTATACACTTCATTATTTAGGGTCGGGACTTCGGATCGACAGGCAAATTGGCTACTTTTCCCACCAGGTTACTTTTTCAGCGCAAGCAAAGCTGCTAATCAATCGCTGCCTGGTTGTCAGGTTGCAGGGTAGGACAGGAAACAACTTCCGCCCGCATAGGGGAAACGCAAGAGGGCCATATGGCATACCATCAAGCGCTGCACGCCGTGCGCGCCAACGGCGGAGGCAACTGACCGTGCGCGCAATAGCTTTTCTGGTCCGCGCAATCAGCGGTCTTAACGCCCTTGTCGGCAATGTCTTTTCCTGGCTGTCGCTGGCCATCGTTTTGGTTTGCTTCACCGTTGTGGTTCAACGTTACGTCTTTTCAACCAGTTTTGTATGGATGCAGGATCTCTACATCTGGCTGAACGGGGCGATGTTTACAGCCGTCGCCGGTTTCGCTCTTCTCAGAAACGACCACGTGCGGGTGGATATTTTCTACAGGCCAGCCAGCACCCGACGCAAAGCGATCGTGGATCTGATCGGTGTGATCCTCTTTCTTTTCCCATTCTCCTGGATCGTTTTCTACTACGGTTGGAGCTTCGTCAGCCGTGCCTGGCGATTGGGAGAAGCATCCGCCAATGTGGGCGGCATGCCAGGGCTGTTCATTCTAAAGGCCTTCATACTCGGCTTTGCCGTTCTGCTTGCTCTGCAGGGCCTAGCAATGGCGCTGCGCTCGATTTTGGTCCTGAGTGACAGGGAAGACCTGTTACCGGAAGGCCTGCGCTACGAAATCAGTGACGACGAACAGCCGGAGGCGAACGTTTGATGGATCCGGTTCTGATTGGCGAGCTCCTTTCGGGGCTCATGTTCTTCGGCATTATCGGCTTTCTTCTACTGGGCTTTCCCGTCGCCTTCACGCTGGCCGGCGTGTCGCTCATGTTCGGTCTTGTCGGCATGTGGTTCGGCGTGTTCGATCCCTCGAATTTCGGCAGCCTGGCAAACCGCTATATCGGCTACATGACCAATGAGGTGCTTGTTGCTGTCCCGCTCTTTATTTTCATGGGCGTGATGCTTGAGCGCTCCAAGATCGCCGAGCAGTTGCTTCTGACCATGGGCAAGCTCTTCGGCAATCTGCGGGGCGGGCTTGGCATATCTGTCATCATCGTGGGCGCGCTTCTGGCCGCATCCACCGGCGTGGTGGGCGCCACCGTTGTGACCATGGGCCTGATCTCGCTGCCGGCAATGCTGCGCGCGAATTATGATCCCCGGCTTGCGACCGGCGTCATCTGCGCGTCGGGCACGCTCGGCCAGATCATCCCGCCCTCCACTGTTCTCATCTTCATGGGCGACATGCTTTCGGGCATCAATGCGCAGGTGCAAATGGCCAAGGGCAACTTCGCCCCGGTTCCTGTATCGGTGGGCGACCTCTTCGCGGGCGCTCTTCTCCCCGGTGTGCTGCTAGTCGGCCTTTATCTCGGATGGACGCTCCTGAAAGCGATTTTCGATCCGGCCTCCTGTCCAGCCACCCCGGTTCCCGCGGAAGAGAAGAAGGAACTGCTGGGAGAGGTCGCAGTCGCGCTCTTGCCCCCGCTGCTGCTCATCATGGCCGTACTCGGATCCATCCTCGGTGGCATTGCAACACCGACAGAAGCCGCCTCCGTGGGCGCTGTCGGCGCGATGGTGCTTGCCGCGCTGCGCTGGCGACTCTCCTTTGCCGTGCTGCGGGAAACGGCAATCGCCACGGCCTCCATCACCTGTATGGTGTTCATCATCCTGTTCGGCGCTTCGGTGTTTTCCATCGTTTTCCGCCTGATGGGTGGCGATAATCTGGTGCATGAGTTCCTCGCCAACCTGCCCGGCGGCACGCTGGCGGCGGTCGCCGTGGTGATGTTCATCATGTTCCTGCTGGGTTTCATTCTCGACACGTTCGAGATCATCTTCATTGTTATCCCGATCACCGCACCGATCCTGCTTGCGCTCGATGTCGATCCGGTCTGGCTTGGCGTTCTTGTCGGCGTGAACCTGCAGACAAGCTTTCTCACGCCACCTTTCGGCTTCGCACTGTTCTATCTCCGCGGAGTGGCGCCCGATTCAGTGAAGACGTCCATGATCTACAAGGGGGTCTTCCCCTTCGTGCTGCTGCAGCTCCTGGCCATAGCGATCATGTTCATGTTCCCCGAGATCGCCACCTGGTTGCCCAGAGCAATCTACAGCTAGGCTCTCGAACAGCAGACAACAAAAAAGCCCGGCAAAAGCCGGGCTTTTTCGTCGACCTTGATCCGGATCAGATCGAGAAGTACTTCTTGCGAGCCTCGACGAAAGCACCGTCGGTGCCTTCCGTACGGGTGCGCAGAATGTTCAGCGACTCGATGAAGCTCTCGGTCGTCTTCTTCGTCAGAGCGTCATCGGAGTCGCGCAGCTCACCGAGAATCTCGGTTGCAGCCTTTGCGCCTGCCTCGATGATGTCGTCGGGGAACTGGCGAACGTTGACGCCATGCTCATCGACGAGCGTCTTCAGGGCACGCGGGTCATTGGCGTAGAAATCCGAGGCCACCTGATCATACTCCGCCTGGCAGACATCCTTGACGATCGCCTGCAGGTCAGAGGGCAGTTCCTGGTATTTCGCCTTGTTGACCACAAGCTCGGTCGCCAGACCCGGTTCCACAAAGCTCGGGAAGTAATAGTTCTTGGCCACCTGATAGAAGCCAAGTGCCAGATCATTGTATGGACCGACAAACTCAGCCGCATCGAGCGTGCCCGACTGAAGCGCCTGGAAGATTTCGCCGGCAGCCATGTTCGTAACCGTCGCGCCAAGCTTTTCCCATACGCGGCCGCCGAGGCCAGGTGTGCGGAAACGCAGACCTTTTACGGAATCCAGACCCGTCAGTTCCTCGCGGAACCAGCCACCAGCCTGTGTCCCCGTATCGCCGGACAGGAAGCCCTGAACGCCGAACTGGTCATAAATCTCGTCCCAGATTTCCTGACCGCCCATATAGCGGACCCAAGCCGCCATCTCACGCGAGGTCATGCCGAAAGGCACACCCGTAAAGAAGGAAAGGGCCGGGCTCTTGTTCTGCCAGTAATAAGCTGCGCCGTGGCTCATCTCAGCCGAACCGTCGATGACGGCATCGAGCGACTGCAGCGGCGGAACAAGCTCACCTGCAGAGTAGACCTGCACGGTCAACCGACCGTCGGAAGCTGCCGTGATGCGATCTGCAAGGCGTTGAGCGCCAACGCCCAGGCCCGGAAAATTTTTCGGCCAAGTGGTGACCATGCGCCAGGTCTGGTTGCCCTGCGCAATCGCCGGCGTGGCGAATGTGGCAGCACCCGCCCCTGCGGCGGCCAGTCCTGCTTTCCCTAGGAAAGAACGACGATCCATGAATACCTCCCAATAGAACATCAAGCGAAAAAAAGGGCCGCGGAACGGCCTCTTCGACTGTACTACAGCGCCGGCAACAACCTCCCCAGCGCAGCGGAAACTTATCAATACACGCACAAACACAACTGTCCAGACCGCTGACTGCAAGGAGCCCGGAATTGCAACCTCTGTTCGATTTGGCTGTGTTTATGCGGCTGCAACAGCTTTAGCACTGCCCTGTATCGCCTTGTCTGAGCCTTCAATGTCGACTTTTGGCTCACTTGAAGGCAGGCTGAAGATGCAAGACAAAGCATAAGACCCGAGAATCACAAAAACGATCCGGGGGGAACACATTGCTGGGAGGAAAGCATGGCGGGGCTTCTTGGCCTTTCGCGCCTCATTGATGCTGTCAACCAATTCATCGGCAAGCAGGTCTCTTGGCTGATCCTTGTTGCGGTACTGGTATCAGCCTACAACGCCATCATTCGGTTTCTCGGTAACGGCCTGCCTGCCTATCTGCCGATACCGAGGGCATCCAACAGCCTGCTTGAGCTGCAATGGTACCTCTATGGCACCGTGTTCATGCTCGCATCCGCCTACACTCTGCAGCGCAATGAGCACATTCGCATCGATATCATTTCGAGCCTGTTCTCGAAGCGGACGCGGGATTGGATCGACCTCTTCTGCCACGTATTCTTTTTGCTCCCCTTCGTCTCCCTGATCGTCTGGTTGAGCTGGCCCTGGTTCAGACGCTCTTTCCTTTCTGGCGAGATTTCCGCCAATGCGAGTGGTCTGATCATCTGGCCGGCCAAGTTCATGGTACTCGCCGGCTTCGTTCTTTTGACGGCGCAGGCCATATCCGAAATCGTCAAGCGATATGCGGTCCTGCGCGGACTGATCGACGAACCTACCCCTCAACACGAGATCCATCCGGCAGCCGAAGCAGCCATTGAGATGGAGGAGAAGCGCGATGATTGACCTGATCGCGCACAATCTCGCGCCCATCATGTTCGTCACCGTGATGGCGATGCTGCTCGTTGGATACCCGGTGGCGTTCACTCTCGCCGCCGGCGGCCTTCTTTTTTTCGTTTTTGGCGTGGAGCTCTCCCATGTCTCCAGCGAGATCCGTCTTTTCTGGCCGCTGCTCCAGTCACATCCCGAGCGCATCTACGGGATCATGTACAACGACACGCTGCTCGCCATTCCATTTTTTACCTTCATGGGGCTGATCCTAGAACGCTCCCGGATGGCAGAAGACCTGCTTGACACGATCGGCCAGCTCTTCGGCCCGGTGCGTGGCGGGCTCGCCTATGCGGCCGTGCTGGTCGGCGCTCTGCTTGCCGCCACGACGGGTGTCGTTGCGGCATCGGTTATCGCCATGGGCCTCATCTCACTGCCGATCATGATGCGCTACAACTACAATCGCGGCTTTGCGACCGGCACCATCGCCGCATCCGGAACGCTGGCGCAGATCGTGCCTCCCTCGCTCGTCCTGATCGTCATGGCCGATCAGCTTGGACGATCCGTCGGAGACATGTATGTGGGCGCCCTTTTGCCGGCACTCGCCATTATTGGGGCATACTGCCTGCTGGTCTTCGCAGTGACGATCATCAAACCCAGCTGGGCGCCGGCTCTGCCCCCTGAAACCCGCACACTCGGCGGCGGCGTAACATCACTGGTCTTGCTCATTGCGGCATCAGTCGCGATCTATTTCGCTACCTATCACACGCTGTTTGCCGACATGCGTAGCGAGGTGAGGCTGGTCTGGGCTGCAACGACGGCCACGCTTTTCGCGCTCGCGTTTAGCCTTGCCAACCGCCATTTGAAGCTCAACATCCTATCCCGTCTCGCTGAGCAGGTTGTGATCGTCCTGATACCGCCGCTGGCGCTGATCTTCCTCGTGCTGGGAACGATCTTTCTTGGCATTGCAACGCCCACTGAAGGCGGTGCAATGGGCGCGACCGGCGCACTCGTTCTCGCGCTGGTCAAGCGCAGACTATCCTTCTCTGTCCTCAAACAGGCGCTCGACGCCACCACGAAGCTTGCTGCCTTCGTGATGTTCATCCTGATCGGCGCGCGAGTGTTCGGCCTTACCTTCTACGGCATCAACGGCAATGTGTGGATCGAGGAACTGCTTCTGGCACTGCCTGGCGGGGAAACCGGCTTCCTTCTCACCGTGACCGTCATCGTGTTCATTTTGGGCTGCTTTCTCGACTTCTTCGAGATCGCTTTCATCATGGTCCCGCTTCTGGTGCCGGCTGCCGAGACGCTGGGCATCGACCTGATCTGGTTCGGGGTCATTCTCGGCATCAATCTACAGACATCGTTCCTGACGCCACCCTTCGGCTTCTCGCTTTTCTATCTGAGATCCATCGCACCGATGAAAGAATGGAAAGACGAAGTTTCCGGGCGCATTCTGCCCGCCATCAAGACAACGGAAATCTACAAGGGCGCCATACCGTTCATCATCATCCAGTTTCTGATGATCATTCTGGTGATTACGTTTCCCGGCCTTGTGACGCACTACAAGCAGGAGAGCACCGTTGATCCGAACGAGGTCGAGATCAATATCCCGTCCTTCGGCGATAACGGTTCCGGAGGGCCCGGTTTTGGCCTGCCGGGCGGTTTGGGGGGATCCCCCTTCGGCTCCCCGCCGTCTACGCAAAATGACGGGGACGGCCAACAAGACAACGGCTTGCAGCTACCGGGGCTCGGCGGGCTCCCACCAATTGGCGCATCACCAAAGGACGCTGACGAGGAAAGCCCGCCTGAACAGCCGACAATGCCGGACCTCAGTCAGCCCCCAAGTTTCAACTGATGCATTGAGCCAATAGAAAACCCCGGGGGAGACATCCCTCCGGGGTTTTCTTCAAGCGTCAGAAGCAGATCAGAGTTTGCCTGCTCGCTGCTGGATCATCATGAATGTGTCGAATGTATATTCGGACAACTGGGCCCAGAGATACGCATCCTTCTTGAAGGCCTGCTGATTGTCGTAGATCTTCTTGAAGGTGGGGTTTGAGGCGTTGATTTCCTCATAGGTCTCCATGGCGGCGTTATAGCACGCTTCAAGGATCTCCTGACTGAAGGGACGCAGTTGTGCCCCATCCGCCACCAGCTGCCGCAGAGCCGACGGGTTCTTGTAGTCGTAACTCGCCATCATGTCGGCATTGGCCGCACGGCACGCGGCGTCGAGCACCGATTGATAGGCGGCAGGCAGTTCGTCCCACTTTGCCTTGTTGAACATGGCATTGAGGACCGGCCCGCCTTCCCACCAACCCGGGTAGTAATAATACTGGGCGACCTTGTTGAAACCCAGCTTCTGATCGTCATAGGGCCCAACCCACTCGGTCGCGTCGATGGTGCCTTTCTCGAGCGCAGGATAGATATCGCCACCGGCGATCTGTTGGGGCACCACGCCGAGCTTCTCGATGATTTTGCCGCCCATGCCTCCGATGCGCATCTTGAGGCCTTTGAGATCCTCAACGGTGTTGATCTCCTTGCGGAACCAGCCTCCCATCTGGGAGCCTGTATTGCCGCAGGGAAGCGTGTGAAGCCCTTCCGTGTGGTAGAACTCGTTCATCAGATCATTGCCGCCACCATAATAGAACCACGCGTTCTGCTGGCGGTAGTTGAGCCCGAACGGAATTGCCGTGCCCAACGCATAGGTCGGATCCTTGCCCCAGTAGTAGTAGGATGCTGTGTGCGCCATCTCGACGGTGCCGGCGGCTGCCGCATCAGCGGCCTGTAGCCCCGGCACGATCTCGCCGGCAGCAAAGACCTGGATCTCGAAATTGCCGTCCGTTGCCCCTTTCACGAATTCGGCCATCGTTTCGGCAGCGCCATAGATGGTGTCGAGCGCCTTGGGGAACGAAGACGTGCAGCGCCATGTGATTTTTGGCATCGACTGGGCGATAGCAGGTGCAGAAAGTGCCGACGCAGCGGCAACGCCTGTCCCTGCCATGCCTGCCTTCTTGAAGAAGGTTCTGCGGTCCATATGTATTCCTCCCATTCTGGAACCGTCTGCCGCAGTGCCCATGGCACCCGGCTGCATTCCGGCCTCGCCGCCCGCTGCTGTTTGCTTTTGTCAGGCACCGAAAACCACTGGTATCAATGCATGCATGGCGCCCCAAGTCCAGCAAATGGACCCTGTCTGCGACCAATGTCGAAGGCCCAACGAAATCCTCGGACTGCCCATTGGAAAGGCGCTAGAAATCTCTACATTCGCTTCCTTAGGAGCGACCGCCAACCAACGGGTTTTTTCGAATGCGCACGCCACTGATCGCCGTCTCGACCGATGCAAAAGATTTCGAGAAATATACGTGGCACGCCACGCCTCAGCCCTATCTTGATGCAGCCATCTCCACAGCCGGTGTCTTGCCGGTTTTGCTTCCCTCGCTCGGTGAAAAGCTGGATCTGGACAGTTTGCTGGAGAGTGTCGATGGCGTTTTGCTGACGGGATCGAAGTCAAACGTCTATCCCGCGCTTTATGGCGGCGAACCGAGCGAAGAGAACGGCCCTTACGACCACGCACGCGATGCCACCACGCTTCCTCTGATCCGCAAGGCTGTTGAACGCGGCGTGCCGCTTCTGGCCATCTGCCGCGGCATCCAGGAATTGAACGTCGCACTGGGAGGCACATTGGCGACGGAAATCCAAGAACGCGAAGGCGCGTTCGACCATCGTGGTCCTCAAGAGGCGGAACAGGACACACGTTTCGCCATTCGGCAGACGGTGAAGGTGGCGCCGAATGGCTGCCTCGCTCGCATTTTCGATACGTCAGAAGTTCGCGTGAACTCGGTCCACAGGCAGGGCGTGGATACGCCCGCTGCAAGCCTTGAGATCGAAGCCGTGGCCGATGATGGAACGGTGGAGGCCGTTTCGGTCAAGAATGCGGCCGGGTTTGCCGTCGGCGTCCAGTGGCATCCCGAATATTGGGCTCACAAGGACAGTGCCTCGGCCCGCATTTTCGAGTCCTTCGGAGATGCGGTTCGCCGGCACGCGGCCAAGCGCAGCAAGACGAACATCGCGGCGGAGTAGTCAATGCCCGGGGTACATGCTCAGCAGAGGTGTCTGCGGGCGCAGCGATTCATAGGCTGCGCCGTCGCCGGGATAGAACTCCACCAACGCCTCTCCGGTCGCTGAGACGAATGCGACCGTGCCGTCTTCCCGCTCCTCCCATATGCGCGCTTCCGCAAGGCGTGGCAGCAGCCGGGCACAGTTTCCGTCAAGATCAAGCTGCGTGTTCTCCAGTCCCGGCGCGTGGCGGACACGGCAGACCCCGCTAAGCCCCACTCCCATCAGGGTGAATTCGGAGACAGCCTCTTCCTGGAACGCGGTCTTCTGCTCGCCCAGCGCTTCAGCCATTTCAGACACCTGCGGTTCCGAGAAATAACCGAGAGCTCCCACCAGGGCGAGCGCCAATGCGCCCGACGCAACAAGTTTCATAAATCAGGAACTCCATCGTCAACGGAATGTCTTTCCGGAGCTTCCGATTTTCTGATTAATGGTTCGCTAACGCATACAACTTTAAGGCGTTATTTCATCGACGAGGAGGCGCTCCTGCGCTCCACGTTTACGGTTTCAGGCACCGGCGTGATGGCTCGGTTCTGCGTGAACCAGGAAATGAGATTGTCGACAACGAGATCCGCCATCGCCTGGCGGGTCACGACCGAAGCCGAGCCCACATGCGGAAGCAGCGATACGTTCTCCAACGCAATCAACGCCTCTGGTACTTGCGGTTCGTTCTCGAAGACATCCAGCCCCGCGGCGAAGATGGTGCCTTTTTCCAATGCGGTGATCAGAGCAGCCTCGTCGACCGTGCTGCCGCGACCGATATTGATAAACACGCCATTTTCGCCAAGCGCCTTCAACACGTCAGCGTTGACCGCGTGGTGGGTCTCCGCGCCGCCTGGCGCAACGCAGATCAGTGTATCGACTGCTGCAGCCAACCCGACTAACGTGTCGTGATATGCATAGGGCACATCCGTAAGTGGCCGGCGGTTGTGGTAGGCAATCGGCAAGCCGAAGGCGACGAGACGGTGGGCGATGGCACGACCGATACGCCCCATTCCAAAAATGCCGACGGTTCGACCACGCAATGAACCGCGTGACGACGGGTAGCCCCCCTCCCGCGTCCAGCGCCCCGCACGCAGCCACGTCTCAGCCCGGGGAAACTCGCGAACGGTATTGAGCAAAAGCCCCACTGCGGTATCGGCGACTTCCTCGGTAAGAATGTCAGGCGTATTGGTGACCATGACATCGCGCCGGCTGGCATGCCCGGCATCGACTGTATCGTAACCAACCCCGAAATTGGCGATGATCTCCAGATTGGGCAGCGCATCAATGAAGGCGGCATCGACCACTGTCATGGCAGCCATGCCGCGCACCTTTTCCGCCATCTCCTCGGTCACAAGTTCCGGAGCGGCCTTCTCGATCGTCAGGAGGTCGAAGTTCGCACCAATGCGCTCCATTGCATGCGCGTGCAGTTTCCCTGGCACCAGAATCGCGGTCTTATTTGTTTCTGCCAATTCCAATCTCCTGATCGCGTAAGCCGGCGAATGTCCTACGGATGAATTCAGCGCTCGACTGGTTTGCCGGTTGACTGACGCACATGAAGTTCCGGCTTGATAAGCTCCTGCGCCGGGTTCACTTCGGCCCCGTTGAGCCGGTCGAGCAGAACGCGCGCAGCCCGCCGCCCCACGTCGCGTTGTCCATTCCAAACCGTCGTTAATGCCGGTGTGGCAATCGCTGCCTCTTCGAGGTCGTCATAGCCTGTAACGGAAATGTCTACGCCCGGCACCAGACCGGCACGGGCGATGCCGTTCATCAGGCCAATCGCGACGAGATCGTTCCAGCATACCGCAGCCGTGGGCTTGTCCTTGAGCGCCAAAAACGCTCCGGCAATCTCGAAGCCGGCCTGTTTGGTGCGTGGTCCCGGAAAACGCCATTGCGGCTTTATCTCGAGCCCCGCCTTGCCCATCGCATCCACGTAACCCTGATACCGATCACGACCGGTTGATGTCTGATCTGTACCGCCGATCATTGCTATGCGTGTGTGGCCAAGCGAAATCAGGTGGTTGGTTGCAAGACCGGTTCCATATGCATCATCACCGCGAAACACCGGCACACGCGCGCCCTCGACAGATCGCGCAATAAGCACTGTCGGCAAACCATTTTCTTCCACAAGGCGAATATCCTGTGGCGGCGTGCCGATAGCCGGCGACATAATCACGCCGTCGGCGCCCAGTTGAAGGAGCGTGTCGATGAAGGTGCGCTGCTTTTCAAGCTGATCGTAATGGTTCGACAAAAGAAACGTTTGCCGGGAGCGATCCAGTTCAGTTTCGATGGAACGCAGAATTTCGGCAAAGAACGGATTCATGATGTCATGCACCACGACACCGATAATGCCCGAGCGTGACGTTCTCAAACTGGCTGCGCGCCGGTTATAGATATAACCGATCTCGCGCGCATGCTCCTTGATCCGCTGGCGCGTTGTGTCCGCCACCAGCGGGCTGTCACGCAATGCCAGTGAAACGGTGGCCGTGGAGACGCCAAGCGCCTCTGCGATGGTGGAAAGCTTGATCTTCTGCGCCAGCCTGAAGTCCCCCACATGCGGATGGCCGTCGATGTCAGACATGGCACGATCCGCAATCGTTCCGTCTGCTCACCAGGAGACGGGTCCGCGAATACACCCTGCCTAAACTGTTTAAAGACCTGATTACGCCACGGATGACTGAAAGGTCAATCAGGATGCGTGTCCGTAATGTCCCCTTCCGGCAAAATCCGATCAGTTTTGTGGGCTAAGGACCGGAAGATCAGGGGCTAAGCATCGACGTCGACAGTTTCATCGTCGTCGGCTCCCTCGAAACTGGTACCGTTGAGGTTGGCTTCGATTTTCAGAAGAAGATCTGTCAGGATTTGACGATCTTTCTTTTCGAATCCTTTGAGCGCGATTTTTTCTGTCTTGCGCACAGACTTCTCGATGGCGCGAATCGCCTGCTCGCCATCTTGAGTTAAGAAGACATAGGCTCGGCGGCCGTCTTCCTTCGATAATCGCTTTTCGAGAAAGCCCTGATTCGCCAGACGATTGATGGTTTTGGTAATCGTTGGCGGTCGGACCCCCAGAAGATTGGCGAGTTGACTGGGCGTCTGCCCATTCTCCACCGACAACGCCAGCATTAGCTTATCTTGCCCCGCATATAGCCCATACTCTAAAAGCCGTTCGGCCAGAGCGGTACGTGAAAGCCGAGCAGCCGACTGTAATAAGCCAATGGTCGCGCCCTTTGCAGCTTTGGCCATACAAACTCCCCTTTAGACATCCTCAACGATGAGATAGAACGCCCCGTACACAAAATAGCCCTAAAGCCCTCCATTGCAACCATAGATTGCTCTTGTTTAGACAAATAATTATCCACTACTTTCGGATAAGAGTTTTGCCAGATAAATGTCTTGATACATCGCGGGGTACACTGTGAACACACAACATAACACCCACGCAATCGCAGAGAAAATCGCGATCCTGCCGATCGGAGCGACCGAGCAGCACGGCCCTCATCTGTCCCCGGATACAGACTGGGTCATTGCGCAAGGAATTGTAGAAGTAGTCAAAAAAGAAGTTCCGAAGAATCTGGACGTCGTCGTTCTCCCCGTTGAGAAGATCGGATACTCGATCGAGCACTCCGATTCTCCCACCACCCTAAGCATGACCTTCGAAGAAGCGGCGAATCGGTGGATCGATATTGGAGCCCAGCAATTCCGAGCCGGTGTGCGAAAACTGGTCATACTGAACGCACATGGGGGGAACTCGCCCTTGCTCACCATTGTCACGACGGAGCTGCGCGTGCGATTCGGCATGCTGGCTGCGGCCACAAGCTGGACCCGTTTCGGATATCCGCCGGGTCTGGTTTCCGAGGATGAGCGAGCACTCGGCATTCACGGGGGCTTTATTGAGACTTCGGTGATGCTTGCCTTGCGCCCAGACCTTGTGGACATGCAGAAAGCGGCGGACTTCCAGTCCGCTCAGGAGGGGTTCAGAAGCAGCTTCAAGCATCTGCGGGCCTATGGTCCGCACGCCTTTGGATGGATGATGCGGGACCTCGCGCAAGAAGGCGTTACTGGAAATGCGTCTGCGGCGAATGCAGAGGCAGGCCGCCATATCATCGCCCACAGCGTTGCCGGCTTCCTCGAGCTGCTGGAAGACGTACACCGGTTCGATCTTGGCCATTTTGAACAGTGACCGTGCAATCGAAGACCCTCGGTCTTATATAGTCGAAAACCATTCTAGTTTTGCGAGAAATCATGTCCGACGTGCAGACTGAGACCCCCAGCGAAGCCGAAGCGAAACAGATCCCCGTTACGGTTCTGACCGGTTACCTCGGCTCCGGCAAAACCACCCTTCTGAACCGGATCCTCTCGGAAGATCATGGCAAGCGCTATGCGGTGGTCGTCAACGAGTTCGGTGAGATCGGCATCGACAACGACCTGATCGTGGAATCCGACGAGGAAATCTACGAGATGAACAATGGCTGCGTTTGTTGCACCGTGCGCGGCGATCTCGTGCGTGTGGTCGAAGGCCTGACCCGGCGCACGGGCCGGTTTGACGCCATCGTGGTGGAAACGACGGGCCTGGCCGATCCGGCACCGGTGGCGCAGACTTTCTTCATGGATGACGATGTGCGCGCCAAAACGCGGCTCGACGCCGTTGTTGCCCTGGTGGATGCCAAGCATCTGCCACTGCGCCTCAAGGATTCCAACGAAGCGGAAGATCAAATCGCCTTCGCCGATGTCGTGATCATCAACAAGACCGATCTTGTCACCCCTGAAGAACTCGCCGCCGTCGAGGCAACGATCCGGGCGATCAACCCGATGGCGCGCATCCACCGCGCCGAGCGCGCCGGCGTATCGCTCTCGGATGTGCTGGACCGAGGCGCGTTCGATCTGAAGCGTGTTCTCGACAACGATCCGCACTTCCTCGACCATGATGATCCCGACCATGAGTGCGGCCCGGACTGCGATCACGATCATCATCATCACGACCATGATCACGGGCACCATCACGGCGAAGCATCTCCCATTCATGATGCGGGCGTGAAATCGCTTTCCCTGCGTGCGGGCGAGATGGATCCGAAGAAGTTTCTCCCATGGCTTGAGAAAACCACGCAGATGGACGGCCCGAACATTCTGCGCCTGAAGGGCATCATCGCATTTGCCGGCGATCCCGACCGTTTCGTGGTGCAGGGCGTGCACATGATCATTGAAGGTGATCATCAGCGGCCCTGGCGCGAGGACGAGAAGCGCGAGACGAGACTCGTCTTCATCGGGCGCGATCTCGATACCGAGCGTCTGCAACGCACGTTCGAAGCCTGTCAGGCCTGAAGCATGCCCACCGTTGCACCGCTTGAGCTCGACAATCACTGCATCGCCGTCGCCTGGCTGAATGACATTCCGCATTTCGCACTGGCGGACGGCGTCGTGCATCGCCTCGACAATGGCCATAAATGGACCGAGGTCCATGATGGCCTTTTGGCTGCCTGCACTGATGAGAAAAACGCCAGCCTCATCACCGGGGGAGAAGACGGGCGCGTGGCGAAGATTTCATTCGAGGGGTCGGTGGAAACGCTGGCGGAGATCGGGCGCAAATGGGTGACGAGCGTGGCGGCCGGTCCGCAGGGCGCGGTCGGATTTGCGGTCGGGCGCAATGCCTATGTGCGCTTTGCAGACGGAAAACAGCGTGAATTTCAACACCCGCGTTCGGTAGAGGACGTTGCGTTCGCGCCGAAGGGAATGCGCCTCGCCGTCGCCCGCTACAATGGCGCAACGCTGCATTTTCCGGCGACCGACGGCAAGCCGACGGAACTGGAATGGTCCGGCGCGCATACTAGCATCACCTTTTCACCGGACGGGAAATTTCTCGTCAGCACAATGCAGGAAAACGCTCTTCATGGCTGGAAGCTCGCCGATGGAAAGCATATGCGCATGGCCGGCTATCCGGCAAAGGTGAAGAGTTTTTCCTGGAGCACGAAGGGCAAGTGGCTCGCCACCTCCGGCGCACCGGGCGCTGTCATCTGGCCATTTCAGGCCAAAGATGGCCCGATGGGCAAGGCGCCGCTCGAACTTGGCACACGGGGCGACACGATGGTGACGCAGGTGTGTTGTCACCCCACGGAGGACATTGCTGCAATCGGATATGCCGATGGCATGATCCTCGCCGGGCGTTTCGCGGATCAGAAAGAGGTCTTGCTGCGCAGACAAGGCAAGGGTGCGATCACCGCCATCGCCTGGGATGATGAGGGGCGTCGTCTCGCCTTTGGCACTGAAACCGGCGAAAGCGGCGTGATCGATATCGCTGGCTGATCCTTCGCGCCCCCAGCGATCTTCTCTTGCGACAGACGCGCGGTCCTATAGCGTTCGCTTCCGAACGACCACAGAATGGAGCAGGTGGTGAAGAACAGGCGAACAGCAATGGATGCCCCTCCCCGGCTGGACCTCAACCCCACCACCTATCAACACCTGCTAAAGACAGCCCGTCGCCACGCTTCGCACCTCGTCGAAGCCGAAGACCTCGTCCATGAAACGCTGATCGTCGCACTCACGGTCGACAAGCGTCCGGAGGTGGCAAATCGCGCCTGGTTGCAGGGCGTGATGCGCAATGTGGCGGCGACCAAACGGCGCTCGGCCGTCCGCCGGGTAATACGCGAGAACGCCGCAGACATTTCCGGATCCGGCTCCGAAGCCGTTCTTCCGGCCGAATTCCTGGTGAACCTGCCAAGAAGCCAGAGGATTGTCGCGCTCCTCGCTCTGGGCGGCCATACGCGCAAGGAAATCCGCCATCTCCTGCGCATATCCGATGCAGGTCTGCGGCAACGCATTGCTGCACTGCGCGCGCGCTGGCGCAATGAAGCCCACGAGAGCGGTCATCCGGGTGAAGAGCACTTGTCGGGCACGCTCGCCTTCGGCGCAATCCGGCAAAACCTCCTTCCGCTCGCCCGTCACAGCGGGGCATTCCTTGCAAGTCATGACCCCGATGGACATCTCTTCGCGATCAGTTTTTCTTCTTCCCAGCCTCACGAAACGGGTTTCTGCGGCAATAGGAAAGCAGAACCAGCAGTGTAACATCAGGAGACCCACATGCTTTCCAACATTCGCATCGGCAATATCTGCTACTACGTCAACGACATCGACCGGACGGAGGCGTTCTATCGCGATGTGGTTGGACTCGATGTCCAGCGGATGGAGGGGGACGAGGAGACGGGCGACTGGCTTCTTGCCAGCATCGAAAACAATATCGAGCTTATCTTCTTTCAGATGGAATCCCATCCCGGCAACACCCCCATCGTGGTGTTCGATTTATCTGAAGGGGGTATTGATGAAGTCGTGACGGGGCTGGCTGAAAAGGGCGCGACGATCGTCACGCCCGTCAGTCACGCGCCGGGCGGCTGGTCGGCGGAGTTTGCCGATCCGGATGGACACGTTCTTTCCGTCTATCAGCCGGAAGACCGACCGCGCAGCCGTGTGTAGAATATTTCGGCCAATCCGGTCGAGTGGGCGGGATTAGCGTACCAGAACCACACGCAGATCGTTGACATTCGTGCCGGTAGGACCCGGCACGAACAGATCACCGAGCGTGTCGAACGCGCCCCAGGCGTCATGTTTGGCCAGAAGCGCCTTCGGATCGTGCCCTGCCTGACGCAACCGCACGACCGTGTGGTGATCGGCAAAGGCACCCGCATTGTCTTCGGAACCGTCTATGCCGTCAGTGTCGGCGGCGAAAGCGGAAACGCCCGCGACACCCTCGATGCCAAGCGCAAGGGCCAGCAGAAACTCGGTGTTGCGACCGCCACGGCCTCCCTTGCCAGAAAGCGTCACCGTGGTCTCCCCTCCGGACAACAGCATGACCGGCTTCTGGAAAGGCCGGTCCTTCGCGGCGATCTCACGCGCGATTGCCGCGTGAAACCCACCCGCTTCTCGCGCCTCGCCTTCTATCGCATCAGACAGGATCACGGCCGGCACGCCCTGCTTCTCGGCTTCGCGAGCCGCCGCTTCGAGCGAACGGGCGGCCGAGGCAATAACGTGGACCTCATTCTGCGCAAATCGCGCATCATCGGGAGATGGAGCATCGGCCTGCGGCGAAGCAAGATGCTGCATGACGGCCTCGGGCAGATCCATGCCGAAGGCTTCCACAATGGCCAGCGCATCGGCGCGGCCTGCGGAATCGGGAACGGTGGGCCCGGAAGACACAAGAGCCGGGTCGTCCCCCGGTATGTCGGAGACCACGAGCGACACGACACGGGCAGGATGTGCGGCAGCCGCCAACCGGCCTCCCTTGATCGCGGAAATGTGCTTGCGGACAGTGTTCATGGCCGAGATGGGCGCACCGGAGGCAAGCAATGCCTCGTTGACGGCTATCTCATCGGCGAGCGTCAGGGAGCCTGCAGGTGCAGGAAGCAAAGCCGAGCCACCACCACACACCAGCGCGATCACCAAGTCATCCGGTCCGAGACCGGCAACTGTTTCCATGAGACGTTTCGCGCCGGCAAGGCCTGCCTCATCCGGCACCGGATGCGCTGCCTCCAGCACTTCTATGACGCGGGTTGGCGCACCGTATCCGTAGCGGGTGACGACAGTGCCCTCAAGCGGGCCATCCCAAGCCTCTTCAAGCGCTGCCGCCATTTGCGCTGCGCCCTTGCCGGCACCGACAACGATCGTGCGCCCCTTGGGCTTTGGCGGAAGGAACCTTCGAATCGTTTTGGAAGGGTCAGCGGCAGAGACGGCAGCCTCGAACAGGGTTGTGAACAATGTTTTCGGATCGATGCTGCGGTTCAAATGCGCCCCCTCATTTACAAGGCGCTTTTGACCGCCTCTCCTGAGACATAGGTTTCTACGATTGCGCGGTCGTCGGCAAGCGTTTGAAGCAGGAAAAGCTCCTCTGCCAATGTTTCCACACATTCCATGCGCAGCTTCATGACCGGTGTCGCCCGCGCGTTCAAAACGACGATATCGGCGTCCGTGCCCGGATCCAGCGTGCCAATCCGCTCCGACAGGGACAACGCCTCGGCATTGCCGCGCGTGATCTGCCAGAAGGAGGCGAGCGGGTTCAGCTTCTCACCATTGAGCGCGATCACCTTGTAGCCCTCGTCCATGGTGCGCAGCATGGAGTAATTGGTGCCACCGCCCACATCGGTCGCCGAGGCGAGCCTCAGCGGCTTCTCACGCCTGCGATAGCGCTGATAGTCGAACAGGCCGGAGCCGAGAAAGAGGTTTGAGGTGGGGCAGAACACGGCGACCGAGCCCGTGTCCGAAAGCACATCCGCCTCGCGCTCGGAAAGATGAATGCAATGGCCGAAAAGTGCCTTCGGCCCAAGGAGGCCATAATGCTCATAGATGCCGGTGTAGTCGGGCGCGTCGGGGTACAGATCCAATGTGAAGGCGATCTCTTCATGATTCTCGGACAGGTGCGTCTGCAAGTGCAGATCGGGGAACTCCCGCATCAGCGCCGACGCCATCTCCATCTGTTCCGGGCTCGAGGTGATGGCAAAACGCGGCGTGACAGCATAGTGGAGCCTGCCCCTTCCATGCCACGCGCCGATCAGCGCCTTGGTATCGTCATAGGATGTTTGCGGCGTATCCGTGAGGGCAGCAGGCGCTTCGCGGTCCATCATCACCTTACCGCCAACAACGCACATGTTGCGCGCCAGCGCCTCGCCGAAAAAGGCCTCAGCGCTTTCCTTGTGAACCGAGCAATAGGCGGCCACGGTGGTCGTGCCATTGCGCACCAACTCATCAAAGAAAAGCCGGGCAATGCGGCGGGCATGCTGAATGTCGGAGAATTTCGTTTCTTCAGGAAAGGTGTAATTGTTCAGCCAGTCCAGAAGCTCGGCGCCATAACTCGCAATCACCTGCATCTGCGGGAAATGCGCGTGGGCGTCGATGAAGCCCGGCAGGATGAGATGTGGGCGATGGTCCACCACCTGATGCCCTGCTGTGGCGGTGGCCACGACCTGCGCATGGCTGCCGGAAGCGAGAATGACGCCATCTTCGACCAGAACCGCACCGTCTTCCTCGAAAAGACAGGCCTCGTGATCGTCGATGCTGCGCGGCTCGGCCTTGAACGAGAGAAGCCTTCCACGGATGAGTTTCTGTGCCATGCGCTAACGCGCCTCCTCGAACCAGGTCACGATCAGCCGCCGCTCCTCTTCGGTGATGCCCGATACATTGCCGGGCGGCATGGCGTGGCTGCGGCCTGCCTGCAGATAGATTTCGCGTGCATGCCCGGCAATGGAGACATCCGTGTCGAGCACAACATTTTTCGGCGGGAAGGGAACACCTTCATAGCCCGGTACGGCGGCATGGCACATGGCGCAGCGCCCCATCACCGTGTCACGCACAGCAGGAAAATGCGCGGACGTCACAAAGGTCTCTCCTGTCGCCGAAAGCTTCGTCTCGCCCGTCAAAACCTGCGGGACGGTGGAAAGCCACATGATGAGAATGAAGAGGACGCCGGCCAGCCCCCAGGTCCAGTGCGGGGTGCCTTTGCGGGCGTGGACGGTGTTGAAGTAGTGGCGGATCAGCACGCCGATGATGAAGATCAGCGATGCGATGACCCAGTTGAACTGGGTGCCGAAGGCCAGTGGATAATGGTTCGACAGCATCAGGAACACGACCGGCAGCGTCAGGTAATTGTTATGCAGCGAGCGCTGCTTTGCTTGCAGGCCAAGCCTCGGGTCGGGCGTGCGCCCAGCCTTGAGATCCGCCACCACAATCTTCTGATTCGGGATAATGATCAGGAAGACGTTCGCGGTCATGATCGTCGCAGTGAAAGCGCCCAGATGCAGGAAGGCCGCGCGACCCGTGAAGAGCTGCGTATAGCCCCACGCCATGGCAACGAGGATGGCATAGAGTACCAGCATCAGCGTCGTGTCATTCTTGCCGAGCGGCGATTTGCACAGAAGGTCGTAGAGCAGCCAGCCAAGGCCGATGGAGGCAAGCGAAATGAGGATACCGCCCCAAGCCGGCACATCGAGCACATTGCGGTCAATGAGATAGAGATCCGCCCCCGCATAGTAGACGATGGCAAGCAGCGCAAAACCGGACAGCCAGGTGGAATAGGACTCCCATTTGAACCAGGTCAGGTGCTCCGGCATGGACGCCGGCGCGACCATGTATTTCTGGATGTGGTAGAAGCCACCGCCATGGACCTGCCATTCCTCGCCGTGGACACCCTCGGGCATCCCTGACCGCTTCACGAGGCCCAGATCGAGCGCAATGAAATAAAAGGATGAGCCGATCCAGGCGATGGCCGTGATCACATGCAGCCAGCGCACACCGAAGGACAGCCACTCCCACAAAACCGCGTATTCGTTCATGCCACTTTCCTCAACTCCACCGGGCGCAGGGTGACGGAACCCGATATAAACGGAAAGCGGATAAGAGCACGATGACTTTCAAAATTTTTTGGAAAATAATGCGCGCGAAATCATCGGGGGCAGTGAATGGCCTATCTCGACAATATCGCCGTTTTTGTCCGCGTCGTGGAACTGGGAAACCTGTCTTCGGCCGGGCGCGACATGCGGCTTTCTCCGGCAGTTGCCTCGAACCGCGTGAAGGAGCTGGAGAAGCACCTCGGCGTGCGGCTCTTCAACCGCACCACGCGGCAACTGACCCCGACGGAACAGGGGCGCGTGTTCTATGAGGGGGCACGCAAGGTGCTTGAGGCAGTGGCGGAGGCCGAAGCCTCGGTGGCCGACCTTTCCGGCCAGCCGCGCGGCACGATCCGTGTCACCGCGCCGCTCGGCATCGGCAAGCGGCTGATCGCCAGCGGCATTCCCGAATTTCGTGACCGGTATCCCGAGATCGAGGTTCGCTTGCGGCTGTCGGACCATGAAGTGGACATGATGCGCGAAGGCATCGACGTCGCCTTCAAACTTGGAATACTGGAGAATTCCTCCTTCCGCATGCGCGGCATCATGGATTGCGAGCGCGTTCTGGCGGCGGCGCCCGATTATCTGAAACGACGCGGCGAACCGAAGACGCCCGAAGCGCTGATCGATGAGCGGCACGATTGCCTGATGTTGCGCTTTCCCGGCGCGCGCGAGCATTTCTGGGTGCTGCAGACGCCGGAAGGCGCTCGGAAATTCGAGGTGGGCGGTCCGTTCGATTCCGACGATGGTGACGTTGTCACCGACTGGGCGCTTGCCGGGCGCGGCATCATCAACAAGCCCCGCTTCGAGATCGGGCCCTTTCTGCGCGATGGAAGGCTTAGGGTGGTTTTGCCGGATACGCCGCCCGTACCGGTGAAGCTCGCCGCGCTCTACCCGCACAAGAAGTTACAGGACCCGAAAGTGCGGCTTCTGGTTGATTTCATGGCAAGCCGCTGCCAGAAGATGATCGGTGAGACCCTGTCAGAGCAATAATGGTCAGCCTGCGCGCAGGCTTTCCAGACCGCGCTGAACAAGCTCGCGCATGAAGCGCTGATAGGGTACCCCGCGCTTCTCCGCCTCAGCCTTCACCGCGTCGAGTTGGCTTTGCGGCATGCGCATATTGACCCGCGCCGCCTTGTTCTCGAACTCGAAACCGGCGGGTTTGAACGCACCGAAATCCAGATCGGACAGATCCTGATCGAGAAAGTCTTCCGCATCCTTATCGGTTTTCAGTTTGGGAACGCTGCGTTTCATAGCGTTTCACCTCCTTGGCATGCATGTAGCGCGCTGGGATGGGACGGATAAGAGGTCGCCCATCGACCACCCGAAAGGTCACGCCTATGAACATGGCACGCCCCTGCGGGTTGCGTCCTATGACGATATAGCGGTCTTCGTGCCCGGAATGTGCCGGGTCCGGCGCAATCAACGGGTCATGAAGAAGCGCGTGCTCGATCTCAGACTTCGAGACACCGTGCTTTGCACATTTCGGCCAGTTTCCGGCATCCCAGTCAAAGCCCGCGACCTTCATTCATGAAGTATGTAAGTTTGTACATACAATTGTCAATATCACGACTGTAGGGCCACCAGTATCTCCGCAGCCGCCATGGCTGCGATGACGGCTGGGCGCTTGTCGTGCACGGCGTTCCCGCCGATGGGGGTGACGAGCTTCGAGAAGCGGTGTTCGTCACCGCCGTTTTTCAGATACCAGCTCTTGAATGTGGCGCGTTTGGTTTTGGAGCCGATCATACCGACATAGGCCGCATCGTCACGCGCGAGCGCTTCTGCAACCAGGAGGAAGTCGAGCGCGTGATCGTGGGTCAGGATCACGAAGGCGGTTCCGGCGGAGGCATCACGCACCGCCTCTTCCGGAAGGGCTGTAAGGCGCGTCTCCACATGATCCGGGAAATCCTCAATTGCTTCCTTGCGGGTCTCGATTACTCGCACCCGCACCGGCAGTGGCGTGAGTGCTGAAGCCAGCGCATGGCCGACATGACCGCCGCCAAAAAGGATCACCTGCGGAAAGGTGCTTGCCTCTTCGGCAGCACGCTCTACGAGCGCCGGGCGCGCCGCCTGATCGAGAAGGCGAATGTCGAGCGCCACCCGGCCACCGCAGCACTGGCCGATTTCCGGGCCAAGCGGAATGTCGAGAGCACCGTTTGCAAGATTGTCCGCGATGAGTTCCCGCGCTTTGGCAATCGCCATGAATTCGAGTTGACCACCACCGATGGTTCCGAAAATTGCCTTTGGCGAAACCAGCATCCACGCGCCCTCTTCGCGCGGGGTGGAACCCTTCGCCTCGCACACCTCGACGAGCGCGACGAACGTCGAGTTTTGCAGGAAGGTCCCAAGACCGGAGGTCGGATCGGCCGCCATATCGATCAGCGCGCGCCTTCCGCCCTCACCCGCTCCACCGCCATCAGCACACGCTCAGGCGTGGCCGGTGCATCGAGACGCGGGCAAACCTTGTGATCAGCAACGCTCGCCACCGCATCCGACAGCGCGTGCAACACGCACATGGCCAGCATGAAGGGCGGCTCGCCCACGGCCTTGGAGCGATGGACCGTCGGCTCGGCATTCTCCGCCCAGTCGGCAAGCGCGACGTTGAACACTTTCGGGCGATCGGACGCGAGCGGGATCTTGTAGGTGGAAGGCGCATGGGTCCGAAGCCGTCCCTTGCCATCCCAGACCAGCTCTTCGGTCGTCAGCCAGCCCATGCCCTGAATGAACCCGCCTTCGATCTGGCCAATGTCGATGGCGCGGTTCAGTGAACGACCAGTCTCATGCAGGATATCGACCTGCTCGACCATGTATTCGCCGGTCAGCGTGTCGATGGAAACCTCGGCGCAGGCTGCGCCATAGGCGAAGTAGTAGAACGGGCGTCCCTCTCCCTTGTCGCGATTCCAGTGGATTTTCGGCGTCTTGTAGAAACCGGCGGCAGAAAGCTGGATGCGGGCCATATAGGCCTCGCGGATCAACTCGGCAAAGGGGATCTCGCGGTTGCCGATGCGCACACGGCCCGGAAGGAACACGACCTGATCCTTCGGCACGTCATGGGCTTCGGACGCGAAGTCGATCAGCCGGTCCTTGATCTGGCGGGCGGCGTCCTGCGCGGCCATGCCGTTCAGATCGGACCCGGAGGAGGCCGCCGTGGCGGACGTATTGGGCACCTTGCCGGTGGTCGTGGCAGTGATCTTCACCTGATCGATATCGATCTGGAATTCTTCGGCCACCACCTGCGCCACCTTGGTGTAGAGCCCCTGCCCCATCTCGGTGCCGCCATGGTTCAGATGCACGGAGCCATCCGTATAAACATGCACCAGCGCGCCGGCTTGGTTGAAATGAGTGGCCGTGAAAGAAATGCCGAACTTGACTGGCGTCAGCGCAAGGCCGCGTTTGATGACTGGGCTTTTCGTATTAAAGGCCGCGATTTCGCGTCGGCGGGCGGCATAACCGCTGCTTTCCTCCAGTTCCGCGATGACCCGTTCTGCGACATTATCCTCCACCGTCTGGTGATAGGGCGTGACGTTGCGGTCATCGGTGCCATAGAGATTCTTCTTGCGAATTTCGAGCGGATCCTTGCCGAGTGCGAAGGCCACCTCGTCTATGATGCGTTCTGCACCGACCATGCCCTGAGGTCCGCCGAACCCGCGAAAAGCGGTGTTGGACACGGTGTTGGTGTAGAGTGGGCGCGAGACGGCGCGCGCGGCGGGATAGAAATAGGTGTTGTCGCAGTGGAACAGCGCCCGGTCGGTCACCGCACCCGAGAGGTCGGCGGCATAGCCACAGCGCGCCGCATAGGTGAAGTCGACGCCGAGAATGGCGCCCTCGTCATCGAAACCGACTTCATAGTCGATCAGGAAATCGTGGCGCTTGCCGGTCGCGGTCATGTCGTCGTCGCGGTCGGGGCGCAGCTTGACGGGACGGTTGAGTTTCTTTGCGGCGATGGCCGATACAACGGCAAACAGATTGGCCTGGGTTTCCTTCCCGCCGAACCCCCCGCCCATGCGCCGCACCTCGATAGTGACGGCATGGGAGGGGACGTCCAGTGCGTGGGCCACCATGTGCTGCACCTCGCTGGGGTGCTGGGTGGAGGAAAACACGGTGACGTCGCCATCTTCGCCCGGCATCGCAAAGGCGATCTGCCCTTCGAGATAGAAGTGGTCCTGTCCGCCGACGCGCATCTGCCCCTTGATGGAATGCGGGGCGGCGGCGATGGCGGCGGCACTGTCACCGCGCTCAAGCTTGAGAGGTGCGGTTACAAGGCGGGCATCGGCGCCCGCATCGGCAATGTCGATCAACGCCGGTTCTTCTGCATAGTTGATCTTTGCCAAACGGCCGGCGCGGCGGGCTGCCTCGCGCGTGTCGGCGATGACCGCAAAAATGGGCTGGCCGAAGAACTGAACCCTTTCGTTCGCGAAAATGGGTTCATCGTGCAGTCCGGTGGGGCTGATGTCGTTTTCGCCGGGGATGTCGTCCGCCGTCAGAACGGTGACGACACCGGGCGCAGCACGCACCTTCGAGAGGTCGATGTTCGTGATCGCACCATGCGCAACCTCAGAAAGGCCAAGGCAGGCATGCAGTGTGCCCACGGGTTCGGGCATGTCGTCGATGTAAACGGCTTCGCCGCTCACATGCTTGTGTGCCGAATCGTGTTTTTGATCACTGGCGACGCCGCCAGCGATCCTTGCCTTGTCCAGATCGAGCGTTTCGTGCCGTGTCATGATCAGGCCGCCTCATATCTGGAAAGGTTTGCAGAGCCGCCCATGCTTTCAAGATAGAAGCGGCGGAGCAGGTTTTTCGCGGCCATCATGCGATAGTCGGCGGAGGCGCGCATGTCGCTGATTGGCTGGAAATCCTTCTCATAGCCCGCGAGTGCTGCCTCGACCGTTTCCTCAGTCCACGGCTTTCCGACAAGCGCTTTCTCGACCGATTTTGCGCGCTTTGGTGTCGCCGCCATGCCGCCATAGGCGATGCGGGCGGCCTCGACCCGGCCATCGGTGATCCTGATGTCGAAAGCGCCAAGAACGGCGGTTATGTCTTCATCGCGGCGCTTGGAGATCTTCCAGACGGCGAAACGGGAGCCTTTTTGTGGGAGCGGCACAGTGACCGCCTCGACGAATTCACCAGGCGCACGGTCCTGCTTGCCATAGTCGATGAAGAAATCTTCCAGCGGAATGGTGCGGCGCCCGCTGCCCTTGCGGAGCGTAAGCATTGCACCAAGCGCAATCAGTGGCGGAGGTGAGTCACCGATGGGCGAGCCGTTGGCGATGTTGCCGCCAATCGTGCCCATGTTGCGCACCTGCTCGCCGCCAATACGGTCAATCAGCGCGCCAAATGCGGGAATGCGTTTCGCCAGAAATGCAAATGCATCTGTATAGCTCACGCCAGCGCCGATATGGATCGTGCCATTGTCTTCGCGGATTTCGCGCAATTCATCGAGCCCGCCAATAAACACCACCGGCGCGATCTCGCGCATGAATTTCGTGACCCAGAGCCCCACATCCGTGGCACCGGCAACGATGGTGGCTTTGGGGGCGTTTTCGAGGATCGCGGCGAAATCATCGACATTGGCGGGAACAAGCAGGCGATCCTGGCCGGAACCGATCTCCACCCTCGCGTCATCCTTCATCTGGTTAAGCGCGGCGATGACTGTGGCGCGCTCTGCTAACAGCGGATCCGACGCCGCATTGCCATAGGTGGAGGCGGCCAGCGCAGCGCGCACGATGGGCTCGTAGCCGGTGCAGCGGCACAGATTGCCCTGCAGCGCCTTTTCGACAGCGCGCTCGGTGGGCTGAGGTTCACGCATCCAGAGCGCATAGAGCGACATGACAAAGCCCGGCGTGCAGAAGCCGCATTGCGAACCGTGATGATCCACAAGCGCCTGCTGAACCGGATGCAGACTGCCATCGGCACGTTTCAGATGCTCAACCGTCACCACGTGGCAGGCATCGAGCGAACCCAGAAAGCGGATGCAGGCATTGACGCTCTCATAGATGAGTTCGCCCTTGCGCAAACGGCCTACAAGAACGGTGCAGGCACCGCAGTCGCCTTCGGCGCACCCTTCCTTGGTGCCTGTCAGGCGCTGCCGCAGGCGCAGATAATCAAGCAGGGTTTCGTCCGGGCGCACATCGCCCAGCGCGACAGGTGCGCCATTCAACAGAAAGCGGATTTCAGAACGCGCGGCCATCAGCTTCCCCTGTAGGTCGAGTAGCCATAGGGCGAGAGAAGCAGAGGCACGTGATAATGCGTGTTTTCAGCCATGCCGAAGCGGATCGGAATTTGATCGAGAAAGGCCGGGGCCGGAAGCTCGGCACCGTGGGCCCGCAAATAGGCGCCGGCCTCGAACACCAGTTCGTAAAAGCCGGTGCGAAAAGCTTCGCCTTCAAGCAGCGGCCCATCGCAGCGGCCATCGCTGTTGGTCGTGACCGTTTTGACATGGACCCGCGCCTCGCCCTCCAGGCGGTAAAGCGCAATCACCAGTCCTCCGGCCGGTTTTCCGCTGGCCGTGTCCAGCACATGGGTCGTCAGACGACCCTCACCCGCATTGCTCATGCGGCCTCCCTATCAATTCGCTCAAGCCACTTGCGCGTCTACCACTTGATTGTGGGGCAAATTGATTGCGAGCATAAGAGGACGTGCGAAGGAAGAACAACAAAACTCTTTCAAATTTTTCAGGAAAGTACCTCCCGCATTCCATCTATTATCCTTGCCCTTAGCGAATTTCGGACAGATTGCATGACCCGCTACCTGAGAAACATGACTGGCTATGGCCAGACTCCACCCAGTGCTGACTGGCCCGGCGGCGCCAAGATCGCCGTGCAGTTCGTCGTTAATTACGAGGAAGGCGGTGAGAATTGCATATTGCACGGCGACGAAGCCTCGGAAGCCTTCCTTTCGGAAGTGGTGGGCGCGGCCCCCTGGCCCGGCATGCGCCACTGGAACATGGAATCGATTTATGAATATGGCGCGCGGGCCGGGTTCTGGCGGCTTCACCGCATGTTCACTGCAGCCGGCGTGCCCGTCACCGTTTTCGGTGTCGCTACGGCCCTTGCCCGAAGTCCGGGACAGGTGGAGGCGATGCAGGAGGCAGGCTGGGAAATCGCCTCGCACGGCCTGAAATGGATCGACTACCGCGCGCACACACAGGAAAGCGAGCGCACTGACCTGCTGGAGGCGATCCGGCTGCACACGGAGGTAGTGGGCGAGCGCCCGCGCGGCCTCTACCTGGGACGCACCTCGGTCAATTCAGTGAAGCTGGCCATCGAGGAAGGCGGGTTCGACTGGATCTCCGACACCTATGACGACGACCTGCCCTACTGGATTGACCATGACGGCCACGGGCACGGCACGCGGCCACAACTGGTCATCCCCTATACGCTGGACGCCAACGACATGCGCTTTGCCACCGCACAGGGCTTCAACTCGGGCGATCAGTTCTTTAGCTATCTGAAAGACGCTTTCGACACGCTTTACGCGGAGGGGGAAGAAGGCCGGCCGGGCATGATGAGCATCGGCCTGCATTGCCGGCTCGCAGGCCGGCCGGGACGCGCCGCATCCCTCCAGCGCTTCATCGACTATGTGAAGAGCCGCGAGCATGTGTGGCTTGCAACACGTGGCGAGATTGCCCGGCATTGGCGCGAGAAACATCCCTATGAAGCGCCGGCCCTGCGCCCGAGCCGCATGAGCGAACCGGAGTTCATCGAGCGGTTCGGCAGCATTTACGAACGTTCGCCATGGATCTCCGAGCGCGCGATGAAGCTGGAGCTTGGTCCCGCGCACGACACGGCTGGGGGGCTTGCCAATGCGCTCGCCCGCGCCTTCCGTTCGGCCAGTGAAGACGAACGCCTTGGCGTTCTCAAGGCCCACCCAGACCTTGCCGGCAAGCTGGCGGCGGCCAAAAGGCTGACCGAGGAATCGAGCAGGGAGCAGGCTTCGGCAGGGCTGGATGCACTGACCGACACAGAGAGAGAGCGCTTCACCGAACTCAACACTGCCTATACGCAGAAATTCGGGTTTCCCTTCATCATCGCTGTCAAGGATAACACCAAAGACAGCATTCTGAAGGCCTTCGAAACCCGGTTAGAGAACAGCCGCGACGAGGAATTCGCCACCGCCTGCCGGCAGGTTGAACGGATCGCCCGGCTGCGGCTGAACGACATCCTTCCCGCATGAGATCAGGACAAAGAAGATGAGCGCCCGCACCTACTACGCCCCGCCTGGCGGGCATCCGCCGCAGACCCAGCTCCTGACCGATCGCGCGGTTCTGACGGACGCCTATGCGCTGATGCCGAAGGGCGTCATGCAGGACATCGTCACCAGCCTTTTGCCGTTCTGGGAGAAGACGCGCTGCTGGATCATTGCGCGACCACTCTCCGGCTTTGCCGAGACGTTTTCGCAATACATCATGGAAGTGGAGCCGGGCGGCGGAAGCGACCAGGCCGAGCTCGATGAGACTGCGGAAGGCGTGGTTTTCATCGTCGAGGGCGAGCTGACCGTCGAGATCGGCGGCGAGACACACCAAATGACGCCCGGCGGCTACGCCTATCTTCCGCCATCGAGCGGCTGGACCGCGCACAATGCGGGCGATGCGCCCGCGCGCTTTCACTGGATCCGCAAGGGCTATGAGCCTGTCAAAGGCCTCGGCGTACCAGATCCTCTTTTCCTGAACGAGGCCGATATCGCGCCCTCTCCCATGCCAGGTACGGATGGCAAATGGGCAACGACGCGCTTCGTCGACCCGGCTGATCTGCGCCACGACATGCATGTGACCATCGTCACGCTGGAGCCCGGCGCTGTGATCCCTTTCGCCGAGACGCATGTGATGGAGCACGGGCTCTATGTACTGGAGGGCAAGGCCGTCTACCGGCTCAATCAGGACTGGGTGGAGGTGGAAGCCGGCGACTTCATGTGGCTGCGCGCCTTCTGCCCGCAGGCCTGCTACGCAGGTGGACCAGGAAATTTCCGCTACCTGCTTTACAAGGACGTCAACCGACACGCCAAGCTCGCCGGCAGCTTCGCGCGATGAAACGGATCAACGCCGAGACACTGACACGCGCGGCCTTCACGCCCTTCGGCGACGTGATCGAGACCGAAGGCGCGGAAAGCTTCCTCATCAATGCCGACAAGTGCCGCCGCTTTCACGATCTGGCGACGGTCGAAACGGCGGGTGAGAATGCGCGTGTTCTGATCAACATCTTTCACGGCACGCCCTATGCGCTGCCGCTCAGGCTTTCCATGGTGGAGCGGCACCCGCTTGGAAGCCAGGCCTTCATGCCGCTATCGCCGGCTCCCTTTCTGGTGATCGTCTGCCCGGGTGAAGACGGGCGGCCCGGCGAACCCCGCGCCTTCATCACCCGCCCCGGACAGGGCGTGAACTATGCACGCGGCACCTGGCACGGTGTACTGACCCCCATCGGAGCGCCGCAGGATTTCGTGGTGATCGACCGGGGTGGCGACGGCAACAATCTGGAAGAATTCCACTTCCCTGCCCCTTATGAAATCGCCGGGCCAGCTTTTTCACCGCCCCCTCCTTCGACGAGTTCAGGATGAGGGCTGTCTATGTATGAGAGCGGGTTGCCCCGTCCGGTCTCCTACGCCTAGACTCGCTCCATCGCCAGGGCGATGCCCTGTCCGACGCCGATGCACATGGTGGCAAGCGCCAGCTTGCCGCCAGTTACCTGCAACTGGAGTGCGGCAGTGCCGGAGATGCGCGCGCCCGACATGCCGAGCGGGTGACCGAGCGCAATCGCACCGCCATTGGGGTTCACATGGGGTGCGTCCTCAGGGATGCCAAGATCGCGCAGAACGGCGATACCCTGCGACGCGAAGGCCTCGTTCAACTCGATGACATCGAAGTCGGAAGGCTTCAGGCCAAGCCGCGCGCAGAGCTTTTTGGTTGCCGGTGCCGGACCGATGCCCATGATACGTGGCGGGACGCCAGCCGTCGCGCCGCCAAGAATGCGGGCAATCGGGGTCAGACCATATTTCTTTGCCGCCTCTTCCGAAGCGATGATGAGTGCGGCCGCTCCATCATTGACGCCGGAAGCGTTGCCGGCCGTGACCGTGCCGCCCTCGCGAAAAGGTGTTGGCAGCTTGCCCAGCTTTTCCACCGTGGTGCCGGGACGCGGGTGCTCATCCTGATTGACCACAATCGGTTCACTCTTCCTCTGGGGAATGGTGACGGGAGTGATTTCCTTTGCGAGACGCCCATTCTCCTGCGCGGCGACAGCCTTGTCCTGGCTGCGCACGGCAAAAGCATCCTGATCGGCGCGGCTGATGGAAAAATCCGCCGCCACGTTCTCACCGGTCTCCGGCATGGAATCGATGCCATACTGCTTCTTGAGCATCTTGTTGACGAAGCGCCAGCCAATCGTGGTGTCGTAGATTTCGGCATTGCGGGAAAACGCCGTCTCCGCCTTCGGCATGACAAAGGGGGCGCGGCTCATGGATTCCACACCGCCGGCGATCATCATCTCCGCCTCGCCGGCCTTGATGGCGCGGGCGGCGATGGTGATCGCATCCATGCCCGAACCGCAAAGACGGTTTACCGTGGAACCCGGCACCTCGATGGGCAGGCCCGCAAGAAGCACGGCCATGCGCGCCACGTTGCGGTTGTCCTCACCGGCCTGATTGGCACAGCCATAGAACACATCATCGAGTGCTGCCCAATCGACCTTCGGATTGCGCTCCATCAGCGTCTTGATCGGCAAGGCTGCCAGATCGTCGGCGCGAACAGAGGACAGCGCGCCGCCGAATCGACCGATCGGCGTGCGGATGTAGTCGCAGATGAAGGCTTCAGCCATGGTCGGGTTCTCCTAGTCAGAAATCCCGGGCAGTGCCCGGTCGCCGCGTGCCATGCGGACCAAAAAGATCATGCGCCCTTATGGGCCGCTTCGGTGCGGGCTTTCAAGTCGCGCAATGTCGCAAGTTCGAGTTCCGTGGGCGGTGGCGTCTCTTCCACACCATCGGCAAACCTTACCACCCAACCACAGGTTTCCTGTACCTGGTCGCGCGTGACGCCCGGATGCAGCGAAACGACCGTGAACTCCTTCGTCACCGGATCCGGCTTCCATATCGCAATATCCGTGATGAGCAGCGTTGGCCCCTTGGTGTCGATGCCGAGCCGCTCTCGATGATCGCCACCATCGCCATGTCCAAAGGAGGTGTAGAAGTCGATCTTCTCCACCATGCCCCGCTTCGACTGGGCTAGCGTGATGTAGACTTCCTGCGAGGAGGTGGCGATTTCGGGAGCACCACCGCCGCCGGGAAGCCGCGTCTTCGGGCTGTCATAGTCACCGATGACCGTGGTGTTGATGTTGCCGTATTTGTCGATCTGGGCCGCGCCGAGAAAACCAATGGTAATGCGCCCGCCCTGCAGCCAGTAGCGGAACATTTCCGGCACCGGCACGGTGGTCAACGCGGTATCGCAGAGTTCTCCATCACCGATGGAAAGCGGAAGCACATCAGGCGCCGTGCCGATGGTGCCGGATTCATAAATTAGTGTGATGTCTGGCGCATGGGTAAGCCGTGCAATGTTGCAGGCAGCAGACGGCGCACCGATGCCGACGAAACAGACATCGTCGTTCTTCAGCGCGCGCGAGGCGGCAATGGTCATCATTTCATTTGGGGTGAATTCGGGCTTGCTCATCCTGCGTCCCTCAACTTTTCGACGCGGGCGGCAAAATCCTCGGGCGTCGCATCAAGCACATTCTTCTGCATCCAGTCGCGGAACAGGTCGCGGTCTGCGGCGATCTTGTCCCATTTCAGATATTCGGCGTTGTCACGCGCGTAATAGCCATGGGTGTAGGAGGGATGCGCGCCTCCTGGCACCACGGCGATATCGGTCACCGTCCAGTGGGGCAGTATGGTCAGATTGGGATGCAGGTCGGAGAAGTCGTCAACGACTTCTTCAACGGTCACGACCGCGCGCTTGGCTGCGAGCACGGCTTCTTTCTGGATGCCCACAATGCCCTCGACCAGAACATTGCCCCTCCGGTCGGCTTTCTGCGCATGAATGAAGGTAATGTCGGGCCTCAGCGCCGGGACCGCGGCCAGGCTCTCGCCCGTGAAGGGGCACTCGATGGACCTGATGTTCGGGTTCACACGGGCAAGCTCGGCACCGCGATAACCCCGGAAAATCGCACAGGGAAGCCCCGCCGCGCCCGCCTCATAGGCATTGGCCATGGCGGCGTGGGAGTGCTCCTCGATCTCGATCTTGTGGGGAAAGCCATTCTCCACGGCGTCGCGCATGCGGCGCAGAAGACCGACGCCCGGATTGCCGGCGTAAGAGAAGATCATTTTTTTGGCCAGCCCCATGCCGATCATCTGGTCATAAACCACATCGGGGGTCATCCGGATCAGGGTGAGATCCCGAAAACCCTGGCGGATCGCCTCATGGGCGGCAGCGGTGGGGATGAGATGCGTGAACCCCTCGAAAGCGACACTGTCGCCATTGCCGAGATTCTCAGCGACCGCCTGCGACAGCGGAACAAAACGCGCCATGGCATTCCTCAAAAGTTCGTATTGCGAACATAAGTTTTATATGTGATACTTATTAAATGGAGAACGATACTGTGTCAAATACCCCCGCCACACCTGACGCCCAGGTTTCACGCGATCTCGTGGGCTCGCTGCAGAAGGGGCTTGGCGTTCTCGAGATTCTGGCAAATGCGCCGGACGGCATGACGCTGACGGAAGTGGCGAAGGAGGCCGAACTGACGCGCGCGGGCGCACGACGCCTGTTGCTCACGCTGGTGGCGAGCGGTTATGCCCGTCAGGAGAACCGACAGTTCTTGCTGTCCGCCAGACTGCTTGGCCTGGCACGCACATGGATGGGTGGGGCTGCGCTCTGGCGCTATGCAGAACCCATCATGCGGCGGATTTCTGAAACGCTTGGCGAATCCTGCTCAGCAGCGGTTCTGGAAGGCGAAGAGGTGGTGTACGTCGCCCGGGTAGCGGGAAGACGCATCGTTTCGGTTGCCCTCAACATTGGCACGCGTTTGCCGGCCTACTGCACGTCAATGGGTCGAGTGCTTCTGTCAGACCTGGACGCGCCCGAACTCTCCTGTTTTCTCGCGCAGGCGTCGATCAGCCCCAAGACCGGGAGAACGTTGACGGACCGGGCCGCACTCTCCGAAGCCGTAATGATGGCCGGCGCGCGCGGCTATGCCATTGTCGACCAGGAACTGGAACTCGGCCTGCGGTCGATTGCGGTGCCGGTCCGCAACAAGACGGGACGCATTGCGGCTGCGCTCAACGTCTCCACCCAATCGGCGCGCTTCACCTGTGTCGACATGGAGCAAACAATCCTGCCCGTTTTGCAAGCGGGCGCGCGTGAGATCGAAGACTTTCTCGCTTTGCAGTAATGTCTTGTCACCACTGGCGGTTACCTCGTTCCCGGGGAGACTATGGCGTGTCATGCCGAACTCCTTGATGCTCTGTCAGATTGATCGGGAGATTGCTCGATTGTCTGGCGCATACGGCGCGCAAGTCGCGCCTCCAGCCGGGCTGAGAGAACACGCTCGAGCATGTCGCGTGAACCGGGCAGCGTATGCGCCTTCGACATCGCAAAGAGAGAGTCGACAATGGAAATCTCGTCCTGTGGTGACAGGAGAGCCTCAATTTGCGCATCGGTTTGCGCGTCCGGACGGGCGTTGTGAATCGATCTGCTCATGTTTTGGAATCTTGCGCGCCGAACCTGACGGCAAAGCGGCGGCTGGGTGAAATTTTGACGACAGTTTCTAGGCATCATCACGCCGCGCAGAAGACTGCGCGGCGTTAGGCATGTGCGGGGGTTTATTGACGGGCCAGACTATGCCCGTGATAGGCGGAGGTTGGCGGCGTGAGGCGGTGGAGCTCTCCCTGGAGGAGTTCGAAAATGTCCATAGCCAACCGCAGGTTGAAACGCTTGTCATCAAAGAACATCCCGTACCGGATATCAAGGCCGCCGGGGATGATCTCTGCGCAATCCTCAAGTGACGAGGAATTTCCTTCAAAGACAAACCCGGGCAATGGAGACGCGGCAACGCCGCCGACCACCAGCTTCATAGCGCTTGTGAGATCGTCCACCTCGCCAATCACCTCGTAGGGAACGTTGCGCTGGCGAAGCCAGTCACGCGCGACAATGCCCAAGGGAGATTGCGGATTTGCTAGCACCACGGGTATCGCCGCGGAGTTGCGCTTTATCTGATCAGTCAGACCACGCGCGCCCATCCATCGCATTGAGTAATCGCAGATCAGATCGGGCCCCAGTTCATTGGGGTAGAGTGCGCGAAACGCCGCATCCACCTGCCCCAGATCGTACATTTCTTCCAGTCGTCGGGAATCCGAAATACGCCAGCTCACAGCTTCCTTGATCTTGCCCAGTCGCCCCAGACCGCCGAGGAGCAGCGGGGCCGTGTAGGTGCAGATCCCCACTTTGAGTTTGGAAACATTTTTCTCATACCCGACCGTTCGAAGCCGGCGCTCGAGATCGAGCATTTGCCGAATGAGGCCCGAAATTTCTTCTTTCACGACAATACGGTTGCCGAGCTTCTTGATAAGAGGTGTTCCGATTGCCCGCTCAAGCCGCCCCAAATGCATACTGACCGCTGGCTGGCTGATGCCCAGCTTCTGCGCCGCTCCGGTCAGGCTGCGTGTGTCGATAACCGCTTCTGCGGCTCGCAAAGTTGCGAACGAAAGTCCATCCTGTTTGTGCATGCCCATATGCTCTACGCCTCGCTTGATAAGAGTGGAAATCTGACCCGAAGGACGCCGCCGCGAATGCGGCACGCAACACTGTTGAGAGACGGCAAAGTCCGTCCGTCCGCATCACGCGCTTCATTCGCGTAATGCAGTTTCGAGGCTCTGCGGAAAACGCCCGACACCGGCAGAGAGGCCCCTACCGATACCTCGCCGATCCATCACGTCCGGGGCCTTCATGACCTCAGGCGGAGATCTCCGCAGCGCTAAACACTTGTCCGCTGAAACACACTTTCCCCCAGAATTCGCAACGCCCTCCAACCACCAGATTGGCTAAACGATAACGTATTCCCATTACATATACAACCTATAGTGGTTTATGTGGATATCTTTCCACTCAGGGCAGCGCCATGGATTACCTGAGATATAAATATTATTATTTTACAACACGATAGTGAAAAATAATATCGAGAAAACCAGAGACGGCGCGCGGCGCACGGGCGCTCAAACCAGCATGTATATACGTATACAACCGCGTATAAAAACGCCGGCCAGAAGGCCGGCGTCCGCTCTTCATCAGGCATTCGAAACTGCTAACGTTCCACACGAAAGCCGAGAAGCCGCAAAGCGTTGAGCGTCACAAGAACGGTTGCGCCCGTGTCGGCAAGGATAGCGATCCACAACCCGGTTATACCAAGCACCGTTGTCACCAGGAAAACGGCCTTCAAACCGAGGGCGATGGTGATGTTTTGACGAATATTGACCATCGTCGCCCGTGCCAGGCGCAACATCCCGCCTACATCGCTCACGCGGTTTCGCAGAAGAGCCCCATCCGCCGACTCCAGTGCGACATCAGTGCCCGAACCCATCGCCACCCCGACATCGGCTGTGGCGAGTGCGGGCGCATCATTGATCCCGTCGCCAATCATCATCACCGTATTATTTGCGGTCAGCTCGCGAATGGCAGAAACCTTGTCGTCGGGCAGGAGCTCGGCACGAAACTCCATAGAAAGGCTTCGGGCTATAGCCTCGGCAGTGCGGGCATTGTCTCCGGTGAGCATGACAGACCGCACACCCATTTGAGCAAGTTCACGCATCGCCACAGTTGCATCTTCACGAGGTTCGTCGCGCAAGGCGATCAGCCCACGAAGCGCATTGGCCTGAAAGACGGCGGCAACCGTCTTGCCCTGGGTTTCCAATGCTTCTGTGCGCTGCCAGGCTTCGCGGGTCATCGCCCCCTGTTCTTCCGCATGGCGTGGCGACCCTACAGTCACGGTTTGTCCGTCTATCCGCGCTTCCACTCCGCGACCGGGGATGACCCGAGCATCGCTCGCCGGCTCAACCGACACCCCGAGTTTCTCAGAAAAACTCAAAATGGCCGCCGCGAGGGGATGATTGGACCCCGCCTCAACACTGGCTGCCAGAGACAGAAGGCGACGTTCTTCGCCATCAGGCGACCAGATATCCGTTACCGCAGGCCGCCCCACCGTCAGCGTACCGGTCTTGTCGAGCGCCACCAGATCAACTCGTGCGGCAGCCTCCAGAACAGCGCCACCCTTCAACAGAAGACCGCGACGAGCGCCGGCCGAAAGGGAGGATGCAATAGAAGCAGGGACCGAAATCACCAGTGCACACGGACATCCGATCAAAAGCAAAGCCAGCGCCCGATAGAGCCACACATCCCAGGGAGCAGCCACTGCCAATGGCGGCACCACCGCCACCAGAGCAGCAAGGGCCACGATCGCGGGCATGTAGTAGCGGCTGAACCGATCAATGAAACGCTCGGTGGGCGCACGCGCCTCCTGAGCTTCCTCTACCAGTCGGATAATGCGGGCTATGGTGTTGTCTTCCGGCGCGCGGGTTACACGAACCCTGATCACCGCGTCGGTGACAATCGACCCTGCAAACACCTCCTCCCCTTCGCCCTTCGATTTCGGGACGGATTCGCCGGTCACGGGCGCTTCATCGATCCCTGCAATGCCATCTACGATCTCGCCGTCGGCGGGAATCCTGTCACCCGGTCGCACGACGACGATCTGCCCGATAAAGAGCTCTGACGCCTTTACCTTTCGGGTCTCGCCCTTCTCTTCAATCAGGGCTGTTTTGGGGACCAGATCTCCCAGAGCCCTGATGCCGGCACGGGCGCGATCTGCAGCCACGCCCTCCAGCAGCTCACCGACAGCGAATAGAAAAACCACCAGCGCGGCTTCTTCGGCAGCGCCGATGAACAGCGCGCCTGAAGCCGCCACGCTCATCAACATTTCGATCGTGAAAGGCATGCCAACATGCAGAGCCGCGAACGCCCTGCGCGCGACCGGCGCGACACCGATCAGACAGGCGACCACAAATGCCCACATTCCCATTTCGCCGGGCAGAAAGAACTCGGCTCCCCACGCAGCGGCCAACAACAGGCCGGTCAGGATGACGAGATGTCCCTTCCCTGTGCGATACCAGCTTGCGTTAGCCTCGCCCGCGCCATGCACATGACTGGCGATACCATGCCCCGGTTCCGGTGACCCGGCATCCGGGTGAGGCCGCCCCTTACCACCACAACATGCGCCCACGCTGGCATCTCCACCAGCATCCGCCCGAGCCTTTTGGCGTGCGGAAACCTTGTAGCCCAGCTTTTCGACCATCCGTTCGATGGTTTCCCGTGCGGTCTTGCCCTCATCAAGAGCAAGCGCCAGTGTCTCGGACATGACCGAAACCTTGACATCGCTAACGCCCGGCAGGCGCTCAAGCGCTGTCCGTATCTTGCTGGCGCAATTCGCGCAATCCATACCGCCCACGGTCCAGGAATAGATGTTTGCGGCGTTATCATCCTGTTTCAAGGACACGATGATTCTCCTTGCAGTCAATCAATGACAGCAAGGATAGGAGCTCTAGTCACTAGAGCTTCAAGAGGAAAAATAAAGATTTTGCTCAGAGGAGCGAATACACCGCTTCACCGCCGATCCAGGTCGAAACGACACCTAGATCATCGTCGAGTATGACGAAATCCGCGTCCTTTCCCACCGCAAGACGACCCTTGGAATGATCGAGCCCTATGGCCTGCGCAGGATAAACGCTCACCATGCGCAGCGCCTCTTCAAGCGACAAGCCTACCGTACGGTGAAGATAGACAACCGTGGAGATCATATCGATGTCTGCGCCAGCCAGAGTGCCATCCGCCAGTGTCAGGCGCCCATTTTCCCTCATGATGGTCCGCCCGTTCAGCGTGAAAGACGTCATGTCCGTCCCGATGGTCGACATGGCATCCGTCACGGCGAAGAGGCGCGCCGGGCCATTCTTGGCGCGCAGCGCAACACCGATGGCCACCGGATCGACATGAATGCCATCGGCAATGATTCCCACCCAAAGCTGCCCGCTCTGCAGTGCTGCCCCCACCACGCCCGGCTCACGATGCGCAAGCGGGCTCATCGCATTGAAGAGATGTGTGACAAGCGACGCGCCTGCCTCGGCATAGGCCAGCGCGGTCTTGCAGGTGGTGTTCGTGTGGCCGAGACTGACCTTTACGCCGCCATCCACCAGGGTGCGCACCTGATCGACTGTCACATTTTCCGGTGCAAGCGTCACAATCAACGACGGCAACCCTTTGCGCGCCTCGATCAAGGCGGCAAGATCCCTTTCTTCCATCGGCCGGATGAGGGCCGGGTCGTGGGCACCCTTTCGCTCGATAGAGAGATGCGGCCCCTCCAGGTGTAAACCGAGGAACCCTGGCATGCCGGTGCGCGCAGCCTCCAGACCGGCAGCGATTGAAACGGTCGTCGAATCGCGTGTATCGGTGATCAAAGTCGGCAACAGACCAGTGGTGCCGAACCGCGCATGCGCACGGCAGATCGTGCTGAGCCCTTCCACTCCGCAATCGCCGTCGAACATCACCCCACCACCGCCATTGACCTGAAGATCGATGAAGCCGGGGACAATCATGGCGCCGCCAGCTTCACGCACTGGCAACTCGCGCAGAACGTTTTCACGCGCCTCGACGGCCGAGACCCTGCCATTGTCGACAATCAGAGCATGATCGTCGAACCAGGTTTCCCCGTCAAAAATGCGCGCGCCGGCAAGAGCGAAAGAAGACATGCTGAGTTCCAACTGTCAGAGTGCGTCAGCGCTCGGGAATCTTCAGTTCGGCGACGAAATCGTATGCGTCACCGCGATAGACCGAACGGGTGAATTCGATGACCCGGCCGTTGGGCAGGTAGGAAACGCGCTCAATATAGAGCGCGGCCTCGCCGGGAATGACCTGAAGAAGCGACGCCTCCCGCTCGTCCACGTTCCGGGCGGAAATCCGTTGCGTGGCGCGGCACGGCCGTGCAGACCGCTTGCCAAGCGCATCGTAGAGGGAATCGGTCACTGAAGCCGGATCAGGCAGGAAGCTGCCGATGATGGAGGCACGCTCGATAGCCATCGGCACATCGTCAGCGATGCGCAGCCGCTCCAGTCTTGCGACCGTATCCCCCATTGAGAGGCCCAGCACCATCATTTCGTCGGGTGATGGTGCAGCAACCATGCGCTCCAGCCATTCGGAACGCGAGGATAGCCCGCGCCGCGCCATATCCTCTGTGAACGAGGTGAGAAGCGATAGCGATTGCTCAACCCGTGAAACGGTAGGGGCAACGAATGTGCCGGAACCATGCCGGCGGATGAGGCGTCCCTGCCTGACCAGATCATCGACCGCACGCCGCACGGTGACCCGGCTCAAATCCGTGAGTTCGGCAATGTCGCGCTCCGTGGGCAGCGCCTCACCTTCTTTCAAAATTCCACTGCTAATGGCGTCTTCCAGAAGCCTTTGCAGACGCATGTACAAGGGGCCCGCCCCCATGGAAGCGACCTTGTGCGCACTGAAAAGGCCAGGCGCGGCCATCACCCGTTCTCCCCAACCGCTTGCGGCGGGAATGCGCGCAGCGCCAGTTGAACGGCACCCGACAGCGCATCGCCACGCGGTTCCTGCAGGATGGCGCTATGGCGCGGAGAAAGGCGTTTACGATATTCCCCCGCCAACCCACCCAAGAGGCACAAACGCTCACACCCTTCAAAGACGATTGCGTCCAGCGCCATGGTGATGTCGCGCACTGCGTCAAGAAGGATATCGCGTGCTAGCACGTCACCCTTCTCGTCATGCTCGAACATCAGCGGCGCAAAGGCTCCGTAATCGGCAGGTCGCGCCGTCTGCTGCGCAAACTCGACCATCGCTTCCGGATTCCCTTCAAACCGCTTCATGACAGCGCGGCTGAGCGGGGTGTGCTCTCGCACCCCATCATGCGCAAGAAGCGCCTGCTGCAACAGGGCCCTGCCAATGACCGCCCCACTCGCCTGATCGCCGATCGCAAAACCCCAGCCACCGATGCTCCGCGACACGCCCCCGGCACGTGATAGATAAACGGAACCGGTGCCCAGGATCGCAATCACGCCGTCCTCGTCGCCCAGAGCGCCCTGCAGCGCAATGACGCCATCGTGAACGAACTTCGTATCCGCGAAGGGAAGAGCCTTGGCCAATTCGCGCTGGCGCTCACCGACATTGATGCCGGCCAGGCCCAGAAAGGCCGGGATCGACTTAAGCGGCAGACCTTCAAGGCCCGCATCGCAGACAGCTTCACGCGCGGCAGCGGCGATGTTCTCGCCGATCGTATCAGACGTGGTGAAGATATTGGCGGACCCGCGTTTGCCGCGTCCCAAAACCCGCCCCTCGGCGTCAGCCAGGGCCGCGCGGCAACTGGTTCCCCCACCATCGATCGCTATGACATGTCCACTCATATCCTCTCCTCGCGGACATAATACCAAAAAGATACCTCTAGGAAACAACAAAAATCCCGCGCCCTCGAAATCTTGATAAACCATTATAAATATGGAAAAAAACAGTTCTTTACTCAAATCAGCCGCTCAATCTTCCGATTTCACTCTGGACAAATGGTATCTTTTTGGCCTTTAATTTCTTCATTGGAGGATACAGAGGGGTCCGGGAGCAGCGCGTATAAGGGGCACAGAAGAAAAATCCCGTACACGCACAGACTTTCCGGAAGCGCTGACAAGGCTTTGTGGGGTCCGCGACCCCGCCGGGGTTACCTCCATCAGACGAGTTCAGCAGCGCCATGAGCGCGCTCCATGTTTGCACACCGAGCCATGGAGATGCCTCTTGAGCAAAACAGGGAGACTACAATGATGAAATCCACCAAACTGGCATTGCTTGCCGCAACCATGCTGGGTACGACCGGCACGGCCATGGCACAGGATGCCGAACTCACCATCGAAAGCTGGCGCAACGACGACCTGACAATCTGGCAGGAAAAACTGATCCCGGCCTTTGAGGCCAAGCATCCCGGCATCAAGGTGACCTTTGCTCCGAGCGCGCCGACCGAATACAATGCCGTTCTCAATTCCAAGCTTGACGCCGGAACGGCGGGCGACCTCGTCACATGCCGCCCGTTCGATGCCTCGCTCAGCCTTTATGAAAAAGGCCACCTGACAGATCTCAAGGACCTTGAGAACATGTCGAACTTCTCCGACGTGGCCAAGGCCGCATGGAGCACGGACGATGGCTCGGCCACCTTCTGCGTGCCAATGGCTTCCGTGATCCACGGCTTCATCTACAATGCCGACGCCTTTGAAGAGCTTGGCATCGAAGCGCCGAAAACCAACGAGGAATTCTACGCGGTTCTCGAGAAGATCAAGGAAGACGGCACCTATATTCCGATGGCCATGGGCGCCAAGGATCAATGGGAGGCCGCGACGATGGGCTACACCAATATTGGTCCGAACTACTGGAAGGGCGAGGAAGGCCGTCTCGCGCTGATCGCAGGTGAGCAGAAGCTCACCGATGAACAGTGGGTCACACCGCTCGCCGAGATCGCCAAATGGGCGCCATATCTCGGTGACGGCTATGAGGCGCAGGCCTATCCCGACAGCCAGAACCTCTTCACGCTTGGACGTGCGGCCATCTTTCCGGCCGGTTCCTGGGAAATCGCCATCTTCAACGAGCAGGCCGATTTCAAACTGGGCGCATTCCCGCCACCGGTGCAGAATGCAGGCGACGAGTGCTACATTTCCGACCACACGGATATCGGCATCGGCATGAATGCCAAGACCGCAAATACTGAAGCCGCGCGCACCTTCCTCAACTGGGTCGGCTCGGCTGAGTTCGCGTCGCTCTATGCCAACTCTCTGCCGGGCTTCTTCTCGCTCTCCAACGAAACCGTGGAGATGGAAGACCCGCTTGCCAAGGAATTCGTCTCCTGGCGTGAAAACTGCAAATCGACCATCCGCCCCGCACACCAGATCCTCTCGCGCGGCACGCCGAACCTTTGGAACGAGATGTGGAACGTCTCAGCCAATGTCCTGCGTGGCGCACAATCGCCAGAAGATGGTGCGAAGCAGCTGCAGGACGGCCTGGCCGGCTGGTACGAGCCTCAGCAGTAAATCCTGATCCCTGAACAGGAAGCCGGGTCCGCCACACGTGCGGGCCCGGCGCCTTAGAGAGACGTTCCATGGCCCAAGCGACCAAGAAGTCCCGACGCTGGCACATTGCCGTGTTTCTGGCCCCAGCCGTTTTGATCTACACGGCGATCATGATCATCCCGCTGTTCAGTACGCTTCAACTGGCCATGTACAGCGATGTGGAGAACAGTCAGGTCTTTGTCGGCCTTCAGAATTTCCGGGCGTTGTTCGGGGATCCGCAATGGTCGGACCAGTTCTGGAATGCGCTCAAGAACAACACCTGGTTTTTCATCGTTCATATGATCGTGCAGAACCCGATCGGCATTCTTCTGGCGGCCCTTTTGTCGAGTCCCCGGTTGAGAATGCGGTCTTTCTATCGCACGGCCATCTTCATTCCCACGATCCTTTCCTTCGTGATTGCGGGGTTTGCCTGGAAGCTCATCCTGAGCCCACTTTGGGGCGTCGCGCCGAACCTGCTGGATTTCGTTGGCTTGAAAAGCCTGTTCCAGCCATGGCTGGGCAAAGAAGCCTATGCGCTGACAACCCTGGCGCTGATCTCGGTCTGGCAGTTCGTCGGCATCCCGATGATGCTCATTTATGCCGCACTTCTTTCTATTCCCGACGAGCTTCTGGAAGCCGCCGAGTGCGACGGCATCACCGGCATGTCGCAATTCTGGAAGGTGAAGCTGCCACTGATATTGCCGGCAATCGGCATCATCTCGATCCTGACGTTTGTCGGCAACTTCAACGCGTTCGACCTGATCTACGCGACACAGGGCGCGCTGGCGGGGCCAGATTTCTCGACTGATATTCTTGGCACGTTCATGTTCCGCACCTTCTTCGGCTTCCAGCTTCAGCTTGGCGACCCGAATCTTGGCGCGGCGATTGCGACCGCCATGTTCGCCATCATTCTCATCGGCGTGTCGATCTATCTGTTCGGCATCCAGACGCGGCTGCGCCGCTACCAGTTCTGAGCGGGAGAGACCGATGAGCACAGCCAGACACTCCCCCGTCCGCTCCATCGCCGCCCATGCGGTGCTGGCGGCATACACGATCATCGCGCTCTTCCCGGTGTTCGTGATCGTCATCAACGCCTTCAAGTCGCGCAAGGCGATCTTCCGCACCCCCCTGGAACTGCCCAATGCGGAAACCTTCAGCCTGATCGGTTTCGAAACGGTTCTGAAACAGGGTGATTTCCTGCTCTATTTCCAGAACAGCTTCGTGGTCACCGTCGTGTCACTCTTCATGGTGCTCCTGTTCGGTGCGATGGCCGCTTTCGCGCTTGCCGAATACCGCTTCAAGGGCAATTCGTTGATGGGCCTTTATCTGGCGCTTGGCATCATGATCCCGATCCGGCTGGGCACCGTCGCGATCCTGCAGATGATGGCGGCGTCCGGCCTCGTCAATACGCTGACTTCGCTCATTCTGGTCTACACGGCGCAGGGCCTGCCTCTCGCCATCTTCATCCTGTCGGAGTTCATGCGGCAGGTTTCTGATGACCTGAAAAACGCCGGTCGGATCGACGGGCTCAGCGAGTACCGCATCTTCTTCCGCCTCGTCCTGCCGCTCGTGCGGCCCGCCATGGCGACGGTCGCGGTCTTCACCATGATCCCCATCTGGAACGATCTCTGGTTCCCGCTGATCCTGGCACCGGCCGAAGCAACGAAAACCATCACGCTCGGCGCGCAGGTCTTCATCGGCCAGTTCGTGACCAACTGGAACGCGGTTCTGGCGGCACTTTCGCTCGCCATCCTGCCGGTGCTGATCCTCTATCTGATCTTCTCGCGCCAGCTCATCCGCGGCATCACATCGGGAGCAGTCAAATGAGTGCGCAGACAAAGCCCGTGCGGGTGCTGGTCGCAGGACTTGGCAATATGGGCATGAGCCATGCGCTCGCCTATCATGCCAATCCCGGTTTCGAGGTTGTGGGGCTTGTGAGCCGCTCAAAACCGGACTTGCCGGATGCGCTGAAAGGCTACCCGCATTCGACGGACTTCGAGGAGGCGCTGGCCAAGACAAAACCGGACCTGGCCTCGATCAACACCTATTCGGACAGCCATGCCCCCTATGCCATCGCGGCGATGGAGGCTGGCGCACATGTCTTCGTTGAGAAGCCGCTGGCAACGAATGTCGCCGATGCGCGGCGCGTGGTGGAAGTGGCAAAGGCGCACAAGCGCAAGCTCGTGGTGGGCTATATTCTTCGCCATCACCCCTCTTGGGTAAAACTGATCGAAGAGGCGCGAGGGCTTGGCGGTCCTTACGTGTTCCGGCTCAACCTCAACCAGCAATCCTCCGGTCCGACCTGGATGACGCACAAACAGCTCATGCAAACGACACCACCCATCGTCGACTGCGGCGTGCACTATGTGGACGTGATGTGCCAGATCACCGATGCGAAGCCGGTCAAGGTGCGCGGGATGGGGGTTCGGCTTTCCGAAGAGATCGCCCCGGACATGTACAATTACGGACACTTCCAGGTGATGTTCGACGATGGCTCGGTGGGCTGGTACGAGGCCGGCTGGGGGCCGATGATGTCGGAAACCGCCTTCTTCGTGAAAGACATCGTATCCCCCAATGGCTGCGTCTCCATCGTCATGGACGAAGGCGCGAAGTCGGATGACATCGACGCGCACACACAGACATCGCGCATCCGCGTTCACAGGGCAGAGACCGACGCCAGCGGCCGTTTCGCCCGAGAAGATACGCTTCTGTCAATGGACGGCGAGCCGGGGCATCAGGAACTGTGCGACCGCGAGCAGGCCTTCATGCTGAAAGCCATCCGCGAAGACATCGACCTTTCACGGCACATGAACGACGCCGTGCAATCCCTCAACATCTGCCTCGCCGCCGACGAAAGCGTGCGAAGCGGCAAGGAAATCGAACTTTAGGACGGAACCGTGGGCTCACTCGCACTCAAGAACATCACCAAGTCGTTCGGCCAGGTCGACGTCATCAAGGGCGTGGACCTCGAAGTTCAGGACGGCGAATTCGTCATCTTTGTCGGCCCGTCCGGCTGTGGCAAATCCACCCTTCTACGCATCATCGCCGGGCTTGAAGATGCCAGTGGCGGGAGCGTGGAAATCGACGGTTCGGAGGTAAGCTCGACGCCACCATCGAAGCGCGGCATCGCCATGGTGTTCCAGACCTACGCGCTCTATCCGCACCTGACCGTGCGCGACAATATGAGCCTCGGCCTCAAACAGGCAAAGCATCCGGCCGCACACATTGCCGAACGTGTGGACTTTGCTTCGAAGATGCTGTCGCTCGAACCCTATCTCGACCGGCGCCCGGCGGAGCTTTCCGGCGGGCAGCGCCAGCGCGTCGCCATCGGCCGCGCCGTGGTTCGCAAGCCCAAGCTCTTCCTTTTCGACGAGCCGCTTTCCAATCTCGATGCAGCACTGCGCGTCAACACGCGGCTGGAAATCGCACGCCTTCACCGGGAACTGGGCGCCACGATGGTCTATGTGACTCATGATCAGACCGAGGCCATGACGCTGGCAGACCGCATCGTCGTTCTGAATGGCGGGAAGATCGAGCAGGTGGGCACGCCCATGGAGCTCTACAATGACCCGGCCAATCTTTTCGTCGCCGGTTTCATCGGTTCACCTCAGATGAATTTCATCGAGGCCAGCCACCTCTCCCGCGAAGATGCCAAGACGATCGGCATCCGCCCCGAGCACATTTCCATCGTGCCCTCAGGAGGAGACATTTCCGGCCGCGTCTCCCACATCGAGCATCTGGGAGCGGATACCAATGTCTATCTCGATTGCGGTACTGCAGGACTGGTCTGTGCGCGGCTCTTCGGCGAACAGAATTTTGACATCGACAGCACGGTGCATGCCAAGTTCGACGACAACCGCGTCTTCCGTTTCGACGACAAGGGTCAGGCCATTCGCTAAGAGCAGGAGCCCCATCCGTCAAGGTGTTGGCAGGCAATCGAGGCGCTTCTGGCGCAATTCAGGACACAAGGCTTGTGGCATAATTTCCTGCCCTTGAGGAGCAGGAGCACTGACGTGAGCCAGATTGATCGAGCACGCACCTTCCACGCCCTTCACGTGAAGGGCGATCCGCTCATCCTGTACAATATCTGGGACGCCGGTTCGGCTGCCGCCGTCGCTGAAGCGGGGGCGCGGTCCGTGGCTACGGGGAGCTGGTCGGTTGCCGCCGCCCATGGCTATGGCGATGGCGAGAAAATCCCCGTCGAGCTTCTGGCTAAGGTGACCAGACGCATCTCGGAGACGGTGGAGCTGCCGCTTTCCGTCGACTTCGAGGGAGCCTATGCCACCGATCCAACGGATGCGGCCGAAAATGTGTCCCACATTCTCGACGCAGGTGCAGTGGGCATCAATTTCGAGGATCAGATCGTCGGCGGCGATGGTCTTCACTCATTGGCCGATCAGGCAAAACGCATCGGTGCCATCCGCGCAATGGCGGAGACGCGTGGCGTGCCGCTCTTCATCAACGCGCGAACCGATCTCTTCCTTAAGGAAAGTGACCGCAACCGTCACGCCGCGCTCCTGGCCGAGGCGAAAGAGCGGGCCAAGGCTTTCGCGGATGCTGGCGCCAGCGGTTTCTTCGCTCCTGCGCTGGTCGATCAGGCGTTGATTGAAGAGCTTTGTGAGGCCTCCCCGCTGCCGGTCAACATCATGGCCATGAAGACGGCTCCGGATGCCACGACACTTGGCCGGCTGGGGGTCGCCCGTATAAGCCACGGGCCCGGCCCCTATCGCGCCGCGATGGCGTGGCTCAGGGAAGCCGCGACGGCAGTGTACAGATAGGCCTGTCGGTTCACTCCCCAGCGGGAGGCTTGTTCCAGTGAATATGCTCCAGTGCCTGGATGCGCTCGCGCGCCGTATCCCAATCCCGATGGGAGACACGGTCGATGATTGCCTCGACCAGCGCCATAAGAACGACACCGGAATCCCAGGTGCGTCCTGAATCGATTGCACAGGGAAGAACGACCTTCGCATAGCGCGAAATCGGCGACAGCCAACTGTCCGTGACCAACACGATGCGTGCCTTGCGCTCGCATAGAAGCTCACTCAGATGCACCAGATCACGCTGGTAGCGACGAATATCGAAGAGAACCACGACATCGCCCGCCTTCACATCCAGCAATTGATCATCCCAGGTGGAGGTCTGGTCCTGAAAGCGGCGCACATTGGGTCGAACAATGCGCAGATGCGATGCCATATACCGGGCAATGGCATCGCTGAAACGCCCACCGAGCGTGTAACAGGCTGCCTTCGGGTCAGATAGCAGGGCACAGGCTGCTTCAAATTCGCTCTCGGGAATTGCTTCAAGAGTGGCTTGAATATTGGCCGTGGCCCGCGAGAAATAGGAACCGAGAGCCGACCCATCGAGATTGCGCGCTGCGGAGCTGTCTCCCTTTTCAAGCGGAGACAGCAATTCCGCCTGAATTTCGGTCCGCAGGGCACGCTGAAATTCCGGATAGCCGGAAAAGCCGAGCCGCGACACGAAGCGCAGAACCGTCGGCGCACTGGTGCCGGCGAGACCCGCAAATTCAGCGACCGTGGAAAGGCCGCTGCTGGGATAGTGGGCAAGAAAGGCGTGAGCCACCTTGCGCTCGGCGTCGGTCATCTGACCGAGTGCCTCATGAACCTGTTCTTTCAAGCCCAAACGCGTCTCTCCAAAAGATGCTGGAATCTCTTCCGTAATAGAAATTACATAATTGACAAAATCCTCGCAATGCTAATCAATATTACAATGCGACCAAGAGAGCACAGGTGCCTGGAGGTTTGATGACCGGCGCGCTGCTTGCCCCATCGGAGGGTGAACCATTTCAGATCGAGCGCGCGGACGGGCGTTCGCCCGTCATACTCGTCTGCGAGCACGCCTCATGCACAATTCCCGCGTCGCTCTCGACGCTCGGCGTGAAGCCGGACACTCTGACAAGTCATGCCGCTTGGGACATCGGAGCGCTGGCGACGGCACGGAAGCTGTCAGCCCTGCTCGATGCCCCACTTATCCACCAGCGGTTCTCGCGGCTTGTCTATGATTGCAATCGCCCCCCGGACGCAGCCGACAGCATTCCTGAGCGAAGCGAGGTTCATGCAATTCCCGGCAACCGCGACCTTCCAGACGCGGCACGCCAACAACGCGTTGCCGAGATCTATGAACCGTTTCGTCAAGCGCTGGCCGATCTGATCGCGGCGCGAACGGCCCCCGCCAGGCAAACTGTGATCGTCACCATCCATTCATATACACGCGTATATTTCGGTGTGGAACGGCATCGCGCGATCGGATTGCTGCATGACCGCGACCGCCGTTTGGCAGACGCGATGCTGGCACTGGCCGAAGAAAACGGCATCTCCAACACAATGCGCAACTATCCCTATGGACCGGACGACGGCGTGACGCACACCTTGCGTCTGCATGCAGTCCAGCATGGCCTGCTCAACGTGATGATCGAATATTGCAGCGATCTGATCGACACCGACCAAGGGCAGGACGAATGGGCAAAGCGCACGGCAAGGCTGCTTGAGACAGCACTGCAGCGATTTCACATCGACCTTTACGAAGCCGGACCACAACAAGCCTGACAAGAACAGGCCGGCATCACAACAGAGCGGGAACAACAGGAGCAAAAATGGGAGACCGGAGCCGATGCCGAACGCCATAAGGCGCTATGTGCGCCTGATCGACCGGACGAACCACTATGTCGGTCTCGTGGTCATGTACATGATCTTCCTGATGATCGGCATTCTGCTTTATTCATCGATCATGAAGACAGTGGCCATACCGCCTTTGTGGACACTGGAAATGGCCCAGTTCGCCATGGTTGCCTACTACATGGTCGGCGGCGGCTGGGCGCTGCAGAATGACGCGCATGTGCGGATGGACCTGATCTATGCACGCTGGTCGCCGCGCACGAAGGCGATTGTCGATTCCATCACCGTCTTGTTTCTGATTTTCTATCTCTCCCTGCTTCTTTATGGCGGGTTCTCCTCCACTGCCTATGCGCTGAAATACGGTGAAACCAGCTATTCGGCCTGGTCGCCCTATATGGCGCCCATCAAGATCATCATGTGCATCGGCATCGCGCTGACGCTGCTTCAGGCCATGGCGCAACTCTTCAGGGATATTGCGCGGGTGCGCGGGGAGGAACTGTCATGAGCTATGAACTGACAGCGATCCTCATGTTCACCGGCATGATGGGTCTGCTTTTGACGGGGCAGCGCGTCTTTGGCGCCATTGGCTTCATTGCCGTTGCCTTCGCGCTGCTGCTATGGGGGACGGGTGGTTCCGAGATCGCGTTTTCCGCTGCCATGAAGCTGATGAAATGGTATGCGCTGCTGACGCTGCCGCTCTTCATCTATATGGGTTACATGCTGTCGGAATCGGGCATTGCCGACGATCTCTACAAGATGTTCCATGTCTGGTTCGGCCCGGTGCGCGGCGGGCTTGCCATCGGAACGATTGCGCTCATGGTGGTCATCTCGGCCATGAACGGCCTGTCGGTTGCCGGCATGGCCATCGGCGCAACCATCGCGCTGCCGGAACTGCTTAGACGCGGCTACGACAAGATCATGGTGACCGGCGTTATCCAGGCAGGCTCATCGCTCGGCATTCTCGTGCCGCCCAGCGTGGTGCTCGTGCTTTATGCAATGATCGCGCGCCAGCCGGTCGGCCAGCTCTGGCTGGCAGGCGTGTTTCCCGGCCTGCTCATGGCGGGGCTTTTCATTCTCTACATCGCGATCCGGTGCTGGCTGCAGCCCAATCTCGGGCCTGTGCTTCCTGCCGAAGAGCGCCGCATCCCAATGTCCGAAAAGCTCAAGCTCCTGTCTGCCGGCATTCTGCCCTTCATGATCTTCTTCCTGATGACCGGGCTTTTCGTCATGGGCGTCACCAGCCTTGTCGAGAGCTCCGCCATCGGTGCGGTCTCGGCAACCGCTGCCGCGGCGATCCGCGGGCGCCTCACTTTGAAGGTGATCCACGACACGGTGCGCAAGACGCTTTCGGTCTCGTGCATGTTCATGTGGATCATTCTTGCTGCTCTGTGCTTCGGAGCCGTCTTCGACGGACTGGGCGCGGTACGGGCTATCGAGGGGTTTTTCTTGGATCAGCTTGGTCTCTCGCCATGGGAGGTACTGATCCTGATGCAGCTTTCCTATCTCATAATGGGCATGTTTCTGGACGATACGGCGATGCTCGTCATCGTCGCGCCGCTCTATGTGCCCCTGGTCAAGCTGCTCGGCTTCGACCTCATCTGGTACGGCGTGCTCTACACGATCACCTGCCAGATCGCCTACATGACCCCGCCCTTCGGCTACAATCTCTTCCTCATGCGGGCCATGGCGCCGCCAGAGATCGGGCTTGGAGACATCTACCGATCCATTATCCCGTTCGTGGCGGTGATGGTGTTCGCGCTCATCATTGTCATGGTCTTTCCGCAGATCGCGCTCTGGCTTCCGGAGCATGTCTATGCGCGCTGAAACCGCACAACCAAGGAGGTGACGACCAGAACAAGCCTGCGGCAATGCCCGGCGATAACGACCGGGAAAACAACCAGAGGAGTGAACGAAGATGCAAAACAGACGCGACTTTCTGAAGAAAGCGGGCATGGCATCGGCGGCTGCAGCCGGCACGACGGCTCTTGCAACGCCCTATGTTCATGCGCAAAGCCCAATCCGCTGGCGGCTGCAGACCTATGCCGGCGCCGCCCTTGCCGAGCATGTCGTCAAACCGGCCATCGACGCCTTCAACAAGGCAGCCAATGGCGAGATGGAAATCGAGCTGTACTATGCCGACCAACTGGTGCCGACGGGCGAACTGTTCCGCGCCATGCAGAATGGCACGATCGACGCCGTGCAGTCGGATGACGATTCCATGGCAGCGCCGGTCGATGTATCGGTTTTCGGCGGCTATTTCCCCTTTGCCACGCGCTATTCGCTCGATGTGCAGGCGCTGTTCTACAAGCACGGCCTGGCCGAGATCTGGGAAGAGGCCTATGGCGAAGTGGAAGGCGTGACGTGGCTTTCGGCTGGCTCATGGGACCCGTGCCATTTCAACACCAAGGAGCCCATCAAGAGCCTCGAGGATCTGAAGGGCAAGCGTGTCTTTACCTTCCCGACAGCCGGCAAGTTCCTTTCCCGCTTCGGCGTCGTGCCCGTCACGCTTCCATGGGAAGACGTGGAGGTGGCCGTGCAGACGGGCGAGCTCGACGGCATCGCCTGGTCGGGCATCACCGAGGACTACACGGTGGGCTGGGCCGAAGTGACGCCCTATCTGCTCACCAACAATATCTGCGGTGCCTGGGTAGGCTCCTTCTTCGCCAATTCGGACCGCTGGAACGAGGTGCCGGATCATCTCAAGCAGCTCTTCCGGCTGGCGATGGATTCTTCCCACTATTACCGCCTGCACTGGTACTGGGCCGGCGAAGCGGATCTGCGCGTCAATGGCGGCAAGATGGAACTCACCACCATCCCCGACGCGGAATGGGCGACCGTGGAAGCCGAGGCAGAGAAATTCTGGGATGAGATCGCTGCCGAAGGCGGGCGCAAGGAGCGTGTGGTTCAGATCCTGCGCAACTATCGTACCCTCATGCAGAAGGCCGGTCCGCCCTATCGCTACGGCTGATCCGAAACAGACACATGGCCCCGGACACGCTGCCGGGGCCATTCCCATCACCACCGACAGGACGAATTGAATGGCGGGCAAACTGACTTTGGAAAGCCTCAAGGCCGCGGCGGAAGCCGGCGAAATCGACACGGTGCTCGTGGCGTTGGTCGACATGCAGGGACGCCTGATGGGCAAGCGGTTCCATGTGGATTTCTTCCTCGAAAGCGCGTTCGAGGAGACCCATAGCTGCAACTATCTGCTCGCCACCGACATGGAAATGTTCACTGTCGAAGGCTATCGCGCGACAAGCTGGTCGGCAGGTTATGGCGACTACACGATGAAGCCGGACCTCTCGACGATGCGCCGCATTCCCTGGCTGGAGGGCACGGCACTGGTCCTATGCGACGTGCTCGACCACCACACGCATGACGATGTGCCCCATTCGCCGCGCGCCATCCTAAAAAAGCAGGTCGCGCGGCTGGAAGCCATGGGCATGAAGGCGATGATGGCCTCGGAGCTGGAGTTCTTCCTGTTCCGCGACACCTTCGAGGAAGCAGCCGCGAAGGGCTATCGCGGGCTGGAGCGCATCAGCGCTTACAACGAGGATTACCACATCTTCCAGACCACCAAGGAGGAGGACGTGATGCGGGCGATCCGCAACGGCCTCAACGGCGCGGATGTGCCGGTGGAGAACTCCAAGGGCGAGGCCGATGCCGGACAGGAAGAAATCAACGTCCGCTACACCGATGCACTCACCATGGCCGACCGCCACGCCATCGTGAAAAACGGCTGCAAGGAAATCGCCTGGAAGGCCGGCCGCGCCATCAGCTTCATGGCCAAATGGGACGACAATGCCGCCGGCAATTCCTCGCATGTGCACCAGTCGCTCTGGACGTTGGATGGCAAGCCGCTCTTTTTCGACCCCTCGGGCGAGCACGGCATGTCGGACATGATGAAACATTATATGGCGGGCCTGCTCGCCCATGCCGGCGAGATCACCTGTTTCCTCGCGCCCTATATCAATTCCTACAAGCGCTTTGCCGCCGGCACATTCGCCCCCACCAAGGCGATCTGGTCGTTCGACAACCGCACGGCGGGCTATCGAGTCTGCGGTGAGGACACGAAGGCGGTGCGCGTGGAATGCCGGGTCGGCGGCGCCGACCTGAACCCCTATCTTGCCTTCGCGGCCCTTATCGCGGCAGGCATTGATGGCATCGAAAACAAGAGAGAGCTGGAGCCGGCCTTTGTCGGTGATGCGTATGAGGGCAAAGGGATCCGAGAGATCCCCAAAACCCTGCGCGATGCCGCCACCGCGCTCGATGGCTCAAAAATGCTGCGTGCAGCCTTTGGTGATGACGTTGTCGATCACTATGTCCATGCAGCCCGCTGGGAACAATCCGAATATGATCGCCGCGTCACCGACTGGGAGGTCAGGCGCGGTTTTGAGAGAGCATGACATGACGAAAACCCTTCAATGCATTTCCCCCATCGACGGTTCGGTCTATGCCGAACGCCCCGTCATGGATCCCGACAAGGCGGCCAAGCTTCTCGCCAGCGCGTGCCAGGCACAGAAGGCCTGGGCGGCGCGGCCGCTCGATGAGCGTATCAAGCTGGTGAATGCCGGCGTTGCCCGCCTCAACGAGATGAAAGACGAGGTGGTGCCGGAGCTTGCCCACATGATGGGCCGCCCGGTGCGCTATGGCGGCGAGTTCGGCGGCATGAACGAGCGCTCCGCCTATATGGCGGAGATTGCCGAGCGTGCCCTCGCACCCATCGTTCTGGAGGATTCGGAAAGCTTCGCACGCCGCATCGAACGCGTTCCCCACGGGTTGGTCGGCGTCATCGCGCCGTGGAATTACCCTTACATGACAGCGATGAACACCATCGTTCCGGCCCTGATCGCCGGCAATGCTGTCGCCGTCAAGCACGCCACGCAGACGCTGCTCGTGGGTGAGCGCATCGTGCGCGCCTTCCATGAAGCGGGCATACCCGAAGAGCTGTTCGTCAACCTTTTCCTCGACCATGCCGGCACGGAAAAGCTGATTGGGGAGCGCTCTTTCGACTTCATCAATTTCACCGGCTCCGTCGGCGGTGGACGCGCCATCGAGCGGGCGGCTGCCGGCACCTTCACCGGGCTCGGGCTGGAACTCGGCGGCAAGGACCCCGCCTATGTGATGGACGATGCGGATATCGACTGGGCCGTCGATGTGCTGATGGACGGCGCAATGTTCAATGCCGGCCAGTGCTGCTGCGGCATCGAACGCATCTATGTCGCGGAGAAGCATTTCGACAGTTTTGTCGAGAAATCCGTCGAGTGGGTGGGCAAGCTGAAACTCGGCAATCCGCTGGACGCCGAAACCACCATCGGCCCCATGGCCAACAAGCGGTTTGCGGCCGAAGTGCGCAGCCAGACCGAAGACGCGCTGGCGCAGGGCGCAAAGGCGCTGGTCGATCCGAAAGCCTTCCCCGAGGATGATGGCGGCACCTATCTCATGCCGCAGATCCTGATCGACGTGAACCACCAGATGCGCGTGATGCGCGAGGAAAGCTTTGGCCCTGTCGTGGGCATCATGCCGGTGAAGAACGATGCCGAGGCACTCGATCTCATGAACGATTGTGAGTTCGGCCTGACCGCCTCGCTGTGGACATCCGATCCCGAGCGCGCGGCGGCTATCGGTGCAGACATCGAAACGGGCACTGTGTTCATGAACCGTGCCGACTATCTCGACCCGGCCCTTTGCTGGACCGGCTGTAAGAACACCGGGCGCGGCGGCGCGCTTTCCGAAATCGGCTACCACAATCTGACCCGCCCGAAATCCTACCACATGAGAAAGAAACAGGCATGAAGCTCGAAGGAAACTGGTCCTATCCCACCGCTGTACGGTTTGGCGCGGGGCGCATCAGGGAACTCGCCGAGGCCTGCAAGGCAGCCGGCATTTCAAAGCCGCTTCTGGTGACCGACCGCGGCCTTGCCGGCATGGACATCACGAAGAATGCGCTCGACATTCTGGAGGCTGCGGGCCTTGGGCGCGCCATGTTCTCGGAAGTCGATCCCAACCCGAATGACAAGAACCTCGAAGCCGGTGTGAAGGTTTTCAAGGACGGCGGTCATGACGGCGTTGTTGCCTTTGGCGGTGGCTCCGGCCTCGATCTCGGCAAGCTGATCGCCTTCATGGCCGGTCAGACACGACCGGTCTGGGATTTCGAAGACATTGGCGACTGGTGGACCCGCGCGGATGCTTCGAAAATCGCACCGAACGTGGCCGTTCCCACGACAGCCGGCACCGGCTCGGAAGTGGGGCGCGCCGGCGTTGTCACGAACTCCAAAACCCATGTCAAAAAAATCATCTTCCATCCGAAGGTGCTCCCCTCTGTGGTGATATGCGATCCGGAACTGACCGTGGGCATGCCCAAGGCAATCACCGCGGGCACGGGGATGGACGCCTTTGCGCATTGTCTGGAGGCCTATTCCTCGGCCTTCTACCACCCGATGAGCCAGGGCATCGCACTTGAAGGGCTTCGGCTCGTGAAAGAGTACCTTCCCCGTGCCTACCATGATGGAGCAGACCTCGAGGCTCGCGCGCACATGATGAGCGCCGCCGCCATGGGCGCTGTGGCGTTCCAGAAAGGCCTGGGCGCGATTCACGCGCTCTCGCACCCGGTCGGAGCGCTCTATAACACCCATCATGGCACGACCAATGCGGTGGTGATGCCGGCTGTGCTTAAGCTGAACCGGCCGGAGATCGAGCCGCGCATCGCGTCCGCTGCAGCCTATCTTGGCATATCGGGCGGGTTCGATGGTTTCTTCGATTTCGTCATGAACCTGCGTGCGGAGCTTGGCATTCCCGACCGGCTCGGCGACATGGGCGTCGGATCAGACCGCATCGACGAGATGGTGGAGATGGCGCTTGTAGACCCGAGTGGTGGGGGCAATCCGGTCAAGCTGACCGCAGCCAACACAAAGGCATTGTTTGAGTCCTGCATCTGAGGTTTGTCGCAGGCCCCTTACCCCGCCCTCGCCCTTCGCCTCTCTGCAAGCTCAAGAAGCTCAGAATTGTCGATGGGCGAGGAAACGGGCGCACACTACGATCTCCGCAGCAACACGCTTAAAGCTCCAGGACCATCGTCATCACCCCCGCCTCGCCGCTGTCCTTTACGACGAAGCCGAAATCGCGGCACATGGCGAGCATTTTGGTGTTGTCGCTCAGAACGATGCCCTCAATGGCGCCAATGCCCTCTTCCCGGCCATAATCGATGAGCTGTTTCAAAAGCGCGAACCCAAGCCCGTGGCCCTGAAGATCGGTGCGCACAAGCAGGCCATACTCGGCAATCTCCTTGTCGGGATCAGCGGAAAGACGGCCAATGCCCGCCATCTCGCCATCCTCTTCGCGTAGCGCGATGAAGGCCATGTCGCGCTCGTAGTCGAGCTGGGTCAGCCGCTCCAGCATTTCATCAGGAAAGTGCTTTCGCGGGGCGAGGAAGCGGAACCGAATATCCTCCGACGAAACCCTCGCCAGAAAATCCGGAAACAGCGCCACATCCGCCGGCTTGATCGGGCGCAGGTGGTAGCGGTGCCCCTCGAGGTTCACATCCTTTTCCCACCCGGAGGGATAAGGCCGGATCGCCAGGTCCGGATTCGGACCCTTGCGCTCGATCTCCGAGGGCTCGATCTCGATGCGCGCATCGAGCGCCACCACACCGTCGGCATCGGCCAGCAGCGGGTTGATGTCCATTCCCTTGATGCAGGGGAAGTCGACGATCATCTGCGACACAGCGTTGAGGGCACCGGCAATCGCATCCCTGTCGGCGGGCGCCCGATCGCGGTATCCGGCCAGCAGTTTGCCTATGCGGGTCGACGCCATCAGGTCACCGGCCAGCACATCGTCGAGCGGCGGCAGCGCAATGGCCGTATCCTCCATCACCTCTACCGCCGTGCCGCCTGCTCCAAAAAGGACCACAGGACCGAAAATCGGATCCTGACTGACACCGAGGATAAGCTCATGGGCATGTTTGCGCACCACCATGGGCTGAACGGCAAAGCCTTCAAGCCCGTCGAGCATGCCCGCATCGTCCAGCCGCTTCATGATGTTCTCGGCGGCCTTCTGCGCCGCTTCCGGAGTCTTTAGGCCGAGCACCACGCCGCCCACATCCGACTTGTGCGTGATGGTTCTGGAAAGAAGTTTAACGACAACCTTTTCTGAACTTTCTAGCAAGCGTGCAGTGGCCTCACTCACCGCTTCTGGTGTCTCGACAATCACAGTTTCAGGCACGGGAAGCCCATAAGCGGCAATAGCGGCCTTGGCTTCTGGCTCCGTCAGCATGCGGCGCCCTTCGGCCGCGACCGTTTTCAGAATGGCGCGCAGGCCGTCACGATCGCCCTGCACATCCTCGCTGCGGCTGGAAGGTACACGGGTCAACGCCTTCTGAGCCCGCGACCATTCACCAAGATAGGAAAGGGCCGCAGTGGCGCTGGAAGGAGTGCTGAAATTGGCAATGCCCGCTTCCTGCAGGATGCGACGGCCTTCACGCGCGGTCTCCTCGCCCAGCCAGCAGGTGATGAGCGGTTTGCCGTTCACCTTGCCCTTGTCGGCATGGGCTGCAACCGCGCGGGCTGCATCGGAGGGAGAGGCAAGCCCGGTGGGGCAATTGAATACGAGAACCGCATCGGTGTCCGGGTCATCGGCCACCGCCAGAAGCGCCTCGCTGTAGCGCTCCGGCGGAGCATCGCCGATAATGTCGGCGGGATTTGAATGCGACCAGTTGGGCGGCAACGCCCGGTCCAGGCGTGCTATGGTTTTGGATGAAAACTCTGCCATCGTGCCGCCAAGATCGTTGAGTCGGTCAACCGCCAGAACACCGGCCCCACCTCCATTGCTGACGATGCCCACATGAGCACGCTCTAAGGGGCGGAAACGGGCTAGCACTTCGGCTGCGTCGAACAATTCGCCGAGATCGAGAACGCGCAAAATGCCGGCGCGGCGAAGCGCGGCCTCGACCACGCGGTCTGCGCCCGAAAGAGCCCCTGTGTGCGTCGCGGCCGCCTGTGCGGCCTGCGCGTGACGCCCTGCCTTGATGGCGATCACCGGCTTCAGCCGGGCGGCGGCCCGCGCAGCGGTCATAAATTTGCGCGGATTGGGGATCGTTTCGAGATACATGAGAATGCCGCGCGTCCGCCCGTCGCCAGCCAGCATCTCCAAATAGTCGCCCACATCCACGTCGGCCATATCGCCCAGCGAAACGATGTGCGAAAAGCCGACGCCCTCAGCCGCCGCCCAGTCCACGAGCGAAGTGGCAATCGCACCTGACTGCGAAAGCAGAGCAAGCCCGCCGGGCCTGGCCTGCATATGCGCGAAGCTGGCGTTGAAATTCATCGGCGGCACGATCAGTCCGACCGTGTTCGGGCCTATGATGCGGAAAAGATAGGGCTTTGCCGCGTCGAGCACGGCCTGGCGCAACCCGTTTTCCCGTGTCAGCCCGGCGGTAATGACGACAGCGGTGCGCGTTCCCTTCTCGCCAAGCTCGGAGATGATGCCCGGCACCGTTTTGGGAGGCGTGACGATGACGGCGATGTCGGGGATCCCCGGAATATCGGCGGCGCGCTTATAACAGCGCCGGCCCGCCACTTCCCTGTATTTCGGATTGACTGGCCAGATCTCGCCGTCAAACCCACCGTCCTGCAGATTCTGCATGACGATATGGCCAACGGCTCCCGGTCTGCTCGATGCACCAATGACGGCAACGGACCGTGGGCGGGCGGCGTATTCAAGATTGCGAATCGTCATGGGCGATGACTCCGGGTTCGCGCGGCTCTTGCGTCTCGTCGTCACTATAGCGGTATCGTGCAAAGACTGCGCAACCCGAGATGTGCGATTGCCTTCAACCTATGAAGGGAGGCGGAGCGCCAACCTCGGCACCGCTGCCACAAGCGCCCTGCCCGCCGACGATTGCGGGTTGTCGATGATCTGCGGCGTTGGTCCCGTCTCTACAATACGCCCACTCTCCATGATCGCAACCCGATGGGAGACAAGACGCACGACCGCGAGATCATGCGCGATGAAGAGATAGGTGAGGCCTTCGCTTTTCTGCAATTCGGTGATGAGTCTCAGTATCTCGCTACGTATCGACTGGTCGAGCGCGGAGACCGGCTCATCGAAAACAATCAGTGAAGGGCGAGCGGCAAGCGCACGGGCGATGGCGACACGCTGGCGTTCGCCACCCGACACTTCGTGAATGCTGCGCGCGGCGTAGCTTGCGGGAAGCCCGACCTGCTCCAGAAGTGCACCCACCTGCATGGGACGTGCCGCACGGTCCGCAAGCGCGTGGATGCGCAGCGGATCCGCCAACACACCGCCGATGGTCGCGCGCGGATTGAAGGCCGCGAGCGGATCCTGAAACACCATCTGGATCGCCCGGCGGCGGGTGCGCAACGCCCGCCCGCGAAGCTGAAACCAGTCCTCGCCCAGAAGCCGCACGGCTCCCGCATCGGCCGGCAAAAGCCTGAGCAACACCCGCGCGAGCGTCGACTTGCCGCTGCCGGACGCGCCCACCAGCCCCAGCGTCTCACCCGGAGCAAGCGTCAGGCTCACATCATCAAGCGCGGTCACCCTGCGCCCCCGGCTGGTGAAGGTCTTGCAGAGGTTCTGCGCAACGAGAAGCGGCTCAGGCATCGGCCACCCCGTCGATCAGGCGCGATGTCGAAAAATCGATCTGCGCGGCAAGAAGATGCTTCGTATAGGCATGCGCGGGCTTGGTCAGAACCGCCTGCGCCGCGCCTTTCTCCACCAGCTGCGCCCGCTGAAAAACGGCAATGTCGTCAGCCAATCCGGAGGCGAGCGCAATGTCGTGGGTGATGAACACCAGTGTCATGCCCGCCTCGCGCACCAGATCGTCGAGCAGCGCCACGATCTCGGCCTGCACCACCATGTCGAGAGCGCTTGTGGGCTCGTCGGCGATCAGCAGACCCGGCTTTGCCGCAATGGCTGCAGCGATGGCGATGCGCTGGCGCTGCCCGCCGGAAAACTGATGCGGAAAGGCGCGAAGTGCGGCCTGGGGATCTGGAATGCGCACCCGCTCAAGCAGGGCCAGCGCATGCGACCGCGCCGCGCGCCAATCGAGCCCCAGATGACGAACCGCGCCTTCCGCCACCTGTTCGCCAATGGTCAGAACGGGGTTGAGGCTGCCACCGGGATCCTGAAACACCATGCCGATGTCGCGCCCCGCCACGGGCGGATGCGCAAGGCCCAGCCAGCCGATTTTCCCCTCGATCCGCGCCTGCGGCGCGAGCAAGCCGGCGAGCGCCAGCGCCAGCGTGCTCTTGCCCGACCCGCTCTCGCCGATCACCGCCAGCCGGCGGCCTTTCGCAATGTCGAGATCGACGTGCTGAAGCGCAAAGTTTCGCGCATCGTCACGCCCATAAGAAACCGAGAGCCCCCGGATTTCGGCCAGCGGCGCGCTCATGCGCGCCCCTTGCGGCCCGCCATCGCGTCGGCCAGCCCCTCGCCCAGAAGATAGACGCCAAGCACCGTGGCCACCAGCCCCAGCCCCGGCACGATGGAAAGATGCGGCGCGGTGCGCAGCACATTGCGCCCCTCGGCGATCATCGAGCCCCAGGTCACCACATTGGGATCGCCAAGCCCGAGAAAAGACAGCGCCGCCTCCACCAGAACCGCCGTGGCGACAATCACCGCTGTCAGCGCCAGAACCGGCGGCAGCGCATTGGGCAGCACCTCACGCAACGCGATCTCGGCCGGGTGCATGCCGATCACCCGCGCCGCCGCCACATAGTCGCGCTCGCGGATCGACAGGACTTCCGCCCGCACCAGTCGCGCCGGCCCGGTCCACGCGCCAAGGGCAATGGCGAGAATGATCACCGGAAGCGATGCCCCGGTGACGCTGACAAAAGCCAGCGCCAGAAGAAAGCCCGGCACGATCTGAAACGCGTCGACCACACGCATCAGCGCCTCGTCCACCAGCCCTCCGGCAAGCCCGGCAACCGTGCCGACGAGCGCCCCGGCAGTGAGCGCGACCAGCGCCGTGGCGAGCCCGACCAGAAGCGATGTCTGCGCGCCGTGCATCAGGCCCGCAGCCACATCCCGGCCCAACCGGTCCGTGCCAAGCGGAAGCGCCGGATCGGTGAAGGGTGCGGTCATCGGTCGCCCGACAATCGCCAGCGGATCGCCCGGGAAGAGAAGCGGCGCTGCAAGCGCCATGGCAGCAAGCAGCACCAGAAGACAGAGCCCCGCCACCCCTTCCGGCGAGCGCAAGAGACGGCCCGCAACGCGGTTCACGACGACGCCTCCCCGCTGCCCACGCGCGGGTCGAGAGCCGCGTAGGCAATGTCCACCAGAAGATTGACGACGATCACGAGCACGGCGCTGACGATGATGATGCCGGTCAGAAGCGGCGCATCACGGCCGGAAACCGCTTCATGCGCAAGCCGCCCGAACCCCGGAATGGCGAACACGCTCTCCACCACCACACTGCCGCCCAGCATGGCCGCCGCCTGCAGGCCAAGCATGGTGACCAGCGGCAGAAGCGCATTGCGCGCCACATGGCTCAGCACGATGCGCCGCCGCGCCAGCCCCCTGGCGCGCGCAAAAAGCACGAAATCCTGCCGCCAGGCTTCCGCCATGCCGGTCCGCATCATGCGCAGGAAAAGAGCGAGGTAAATGAAGCCGAGCGCGGAAACCGGCAGCACCAGGTGCCAGGCAATGTCGGCCACGCGCGCCAGCCCGGTCTTGCCCGAAGCTATGGTTTCGATGCCGGCGGTGGGAAACCAGCGCAGATCGACCGCGAACACCAGAACCAGAACTAGGCCAAGCCAGAAGCTCGGAACCGCATAGAGCGCCAGCGATCCGATGGAAAGCGCCCGGTCCGTCAGGCTGCCGGGCCGTGCGCCCGCAACAATGCCCAGAAGCGAACCAAGCGAGAAGGCAAGCGCCGTCGCCGCCCCCATCAGCCAGAGCGTGTTGGGCAATCGCTCCGCGATCAGGTCGAGAACCGGCCGGTCGAACGCCACCGACCAGCCGAGATCGAACCGCAGCAGCGCGCCCACATAAAGCGTCAGCCGCTTCACAAGCGACTGGTCGAGCCCGTAGCTCTGGCGAAGCTCCGCCACGAGGCCCGCATCGCCGCCGCCCAGGGATAAGAGATAGGCGTCCACCGCATCGCCAGGCGCCGCTTCCAGAAGCAGAAACGTGCCCACAATGACGATCAGCAGCACCGGAATGCTGCTGACGACACGCCGCCGCGTCAAAGTCAGGGCCCGGTTCATGCCAGTGCGTGTCCTTCTGTTCTCAGGAAGCGAGTGCAGTATCAGCCCAGCTCGAAACGGGCCAGCGCGGATTGTTGCCCACATTGAGAACCGCGTCACTGGCAACCGTGGTAAAGCCCCACTCGGCCACATTGATCAGCGGCAAATCTTCCACCACGATGCGCTGGAAATCGTTGTAGAGCGCGGTGCGCGCTTCCGTATCGATGGTCTCGGCCGCCTGATCGATGATCGTGTCGAGTTCGGCATTGGCATAGCCGCCCTGATTGGAAAACGGCACCCCATCCGGGATGCCCGATTGTACGAGGATCGTGGTCGAGATGGCCGGATCACCGCGAAACACGGGCGAGCCGACTGCAAGGTCGAAATCATGATCTGTGTAGACCGCCTTCAAATGCGCCGGCGTGTCGTTGTTCACCAGCGTCACGTCGATGCCCACCTTGCCAAGCGCCTGCCGCAGATAATCGCCGAACTGGCGCGTTTCGCTGAAGAAGGGTGCCGGCAGAAGGCGCAGCGAGAAGCGTTTGCCATCCTCGCCGCGCGGATAGCCCGCCTCGTCGAGAAGCGCGTTGGCCCGCTCGATGTCGAAGGAATAGGGTTTCACATCGGGATTGTAGAATTGCGGCGCGTTCTGCGGCACCGGGCCGGTGGCCGCCTGCGCATGACCGAGAAACACCGTATCGACCACGAAATCCCGGTCTATCGCGTGCGAGATGGCTTGCCGTACACTCTGGTCGGCGAGGATCTCGTTGCGATGATTGATCTCCACCACAAGCTGATAGGTGAGCGCCTCATAGCCTTCCGTCACCACTTTCAGCCCCGGCACCTTGGCAATGCGCTCCAGATCGACCAGCGGCACCTGCGAGAAGGCCGCGACCTGGATTTCGCCTGCCTCCAGCGCGGACGCCGCCGCCGCCCGGTCGGGCAAAACGCGGAAGATGATCTCGTCCAGCTTCGGCAAGCCCTCGCCCCAATAGGCGTCATTACGGACAAGTCGGAAATATTCACCGGGCTTGTGCTCGGCGAATTTGAACGGTCCCGTTCCCATCGGCGCGTTGTTGGCCGGGTTTGCGGCGATGTCCGTGCCCTCGTAGAGATGCTTTGGCAAAACGCTCGTCACCACCGGAAGCGCATTGCGAATGAGCTGGATGGGCGTGGGCGCAGAAAAGCGGAAAATGGCGGTGTGCGCATCTGGTGTTTCGACAGTGTCCAGATTGGCAAACACGACGCGGCCGAGATTTTGCAGCGGCTTCCAGACCTCCATTGCGGAGAAGGCCACATCTTCCGAGGTGAACGGCGCACCATCGTGCCAGGTCACGCCCTCGCGCAGTTTGAAGGTGACGGAAAGCCCGTCTTCGGCCCCTTCCCAGCTTGTGGCCAGGCGTGGCGCAAGCCCACCCTCGCCATCCATCATGGCTTCAGCCAGCGGCTCGATCACCTTGCTGGCGATGAAAAACACGCCATTCGACGCGACAATTGCCGGGTTCAGCGTGCGCGGCTCGGAATCGGCGGCCACCACCAACCGCCCGCCGCGCGGCAAATCGTCGGCCCATGTCATGCGCATCAGCAGGCCGGAAGTCGCCAGCACACCGCCCGCGCCAAGAAGAAGATTGCGTCTCGAAATCAAAAGACCGGCCATCGGAAACCCTCGCTCTTAAAAGCCAACAGAATTCTAGGAACCGTTGTCGGCAGGAACAGGGCCATGAATGCGTTGCGTTGGTCCAGCCTGTTGAAGACGGGTCATCAAAGATAAGGCGGCGTGCAGGCGGAAACGACGATGGTGCGCCCGTCGGAGAGATTCTGGAAACGGTGCGGCTGCCGGCTGTCGAACAAATAGGCTTCACCGGCCTTCAGAATGCGCATTTCATCCCCCACGGTGAGCGCCAGTTCACCCTCCACCACATAGCCGCCCTCGCTTGAGGCATGTTGCAGCATGGTTTCTCCGGTGTCCGCACCCGGCTCATAGACCTCGTGCAGGATCTGCAGATTGTGCAGGCGTGCATCGCCGATCTGGCGCAGAACCAGAAGCCCGCTCTCGGGAGCATTCGTATTAATCGCTACGCGCGAGGTGAGATCGATCAAATCATCCCGGCCAAAAAAGGGACCGGGGTTCTGCTCCCGTTCAGGCTCGAAGAAATCCGCCATGCTGACCCCCATCCCACCAAGCACCTTGCGCAATGTCGAAATGGAGGGGCTGATCTTGTTTTTTTCGATATTGGAAATCTGCGCATGCGGAACACCGGCCTGTTCGGCAAGCTGTCGCTGCGAAAGATCGCCCGCCAAACGCATCGCCTTGAGGCGCGATCCGATGTCGAAATCGTCCATGATCCTGTGCCCACCCCCATTGCTTGTCTGGCTTCCGCGCATTCGTCCCTTGGAGGGAAATCCGCATCTGCTCAAAATATTATCATACCAAATCCGATAGCAATGGCATTTAGCGCCAAAATCCGATCTCAATATCAAAAAACTGGGCCTACACGCTCAAAATATTATCCACAAATTGCCTGGCCGCCGAAGGAATGCTACCAATCTCGAAAGAGAAACACACCCAGCAACTCTAAATTCACTCAGCCGCAGGATACATTGATGACTGACAAGCCAAATTCCCCAGAAGCGCGCGATATCGCCTATCACCTGCACCCCTACACGAATGCGAAGAAGCATCTTGAAGCCGGGCCGCTGATCATCGATCGCGGCGAAGGCGTCCATGTCTACGACAACAATGGCATGCAATATATCGAGGCGATGGCCGGCCTTTGGAGCGTCGGCGTCGGCTTTAACGAAAAGCGCCTCGTGAAGGCCGCAACGGAGCAGATGGAGAAGCTGCCCTACTACCACACCTTCACGCACAAATCGCACGGGCCGGTAATCGAGCTTTCCGAAAAGCTGATCGGCATGGCACCGGTGCCGATGAGCAAGGCGTTCTTCACCAATTCCGGCTCCGAAGCCATCGACACGGCGCTGAAGCTGATCTGGTATCGCTCCAACGCGCTTGGAAAGCCGGAAAAGAAGAAGATCATCGTCCGCAACCGCGCCTATCACGGCGTGACCATCGCCGGCGCTTGCCTCACCAGCCTGCCGGCAAACCACAAATCCTTCGACCTGATCGTGCCGAACGTGCTGCGCATGACCGCGCCGCACTATTGGCGCGAAGCGATGCCGGGCGAGAGCGAGGAAGAGTTCGCAACCCGCCTCGCCAAGGAACTGGAAGATACGATCCTGGCAGAAGGCCCGGAAACGATTGCCGCCTTCTTCGGCGAGCCGGTGCAGGGCGCCGGCGGTGTCATTGTTCCGCCTACGACCTATTGGGAAAAGGTGCAGGCCGTTCTGAACAAATACGATATTCTGCTGGTCGCCGACGAAGTGATCTGCGGCTTCGGCCGCACCGGCACCATGTTCGGCTCCACCACCTACGATATCAAGCCGGACATCATGGTCATGTCCAAGCAGCTTTCGTCGTCCTACCTGCCGGCCTCGGCCTTGATGATCAACGACCGGGTGTTCGAGCCGATCATGGAAGAAAGCGGCCGCATCGGCACCCTCGGTCATGGCTATACGGCAAGCGGCCATCCGGTTGTCGCAGCAGTCGCGCTTGAAAACCTCAAGATCATCGAGGAGCGCGATCTGGTGGGCAATGCCGCACGCATGGGCGAACGCCTGCGCGACGGGCTTGCCGAACTTACCGACCATCCGTTGGTTGGCGAAGTTCGTGGTGTCGGCCTGATCGCGGCCGTGGAACTCGTCACCGACAAGACGAACAAGACGGCGCTCGAGACGCCCGGCGCGCTTGGAGCGCTGGTCAATGCGCATCTCCAGGAGGCTGGCCTCATCAGCCGCGCCATGGTCGATGCGATGGCATTCTGCCCGCCGCTTGTTATCTCCGAAGCCGAAGTCGACGATCTTCTCGCCCGTTTCAAGGCGGGGCTCGACAGAGCCCTTGCGGAGGTGCCCAGGAAGGCGCTATCGGCGTAAGCGACGGATCTCTCTGGGAAACCCCCGGCCCGGCGCTCGCCGGGCGACACATAAAAGCATCGTATCGACCACCGGATACGATGCTTCTTAGCGTTCTCAAAATCAGTTATGTCATTTCGTTATAATTGAGTCTGATATTGCGATAGGACAGCGCTTTTCTTGCGTTATAGGGTCGCGAAAAGCGTTCCCTATTGAGGCTCCACAGTGACAGAACAAACTCAGGAGACGCGGGAGGGTACGGATGTATCGCTTTCCGCATCTCAAGGAAGTACTGAAAAATCAAGCTATATCAAATTCTTGATATGGGGCATCGTGGTGGCAATGATTGTTGCCGTCTTTTTGCCGGCTCCGTTCTTTGCCAACAATCTGTCATTCCTGTTTTATATGATGCTCTGGCTGACCATGGCGACGTCGTTTAACTTCGTCGCAGGCATGGCCGGATATATGCCTTTTGGTTATGTAGCATTCTATGGCGTTGGTGCCTACGCCACCGGCGTTCTCTACAAAACCTTCGGCCTGCCCATACCCGTAGCCCTTGCAGGTGCTGCCGTTGCCGGCATTGTCATCGGTCTTCTGGTCGCGCCAACACTGCGGCTCAAGGGTGTCTATTTCGGCATTGTCAGCCTTGCACTGGCGATGGCGATGAAACTTGTGATCTCGCTCATGCCAAGCGAGATTACAGGTGGCAGCCTCGGTCTCATTCTCTCCGCGGCAAACGATCCGGTGGCGGCCTACTATGCCATGTTCATCGTGTTGATGGGCGCGCTCGCAGCCGGCACCTGGCTCACCATGTCGCGCCTCGGCACGGCACTTCGCGCCATCCGCGATGATAGCGAGGCAGCGGAAGTGGTCGGCGTCAATGTGGTGGCGACCCGGCTGAAAGCCTGGATCATGGCCACCATGTTCCCTGCTCTCGTGGGCGGCGTGGAAGCCTGGTACACCAACGCCATCGACCTCGATTCCTCCTTCAACCTTCTCGTCACTGCCAAGAGCATCGTCTATGCGATGGCCGGCGGCCTCGGTTTTCTGGTCGGCCCGATCATCGGTGCTTCGGCGCTTTACGGCATCGATCAGCTGATCTGGCGCCATTTCCCAACCCTCAACTTGCTCATCCTCGGCGTGGTCATCATCGCCCTGATGCTGCTTCTGCCGCGCGGTATTGTTGGGGCCTTCGCGCAGCGCTTCTCGCGCTTCCGGCGCTTCATTCCGTAAGACGCACAGGATTGAAACAAAGATGAACGAACTTCTGCTTCAAGGCCTCGTCAACGGCATCGTCGTCGGGCTGATCTACGCGCTGATCGGCGTCAGCCTCAACGTGATCTTCGGCGTCCTGCGCGTCGTCAATTTCGCTCATGGCGAATTCATCGTACTGGGGGCCTATGGCGCCTATTTCGCGCAGGCCTGGCTTGGCCTTTCGCCCCTGCTCGCAATGCCGCTGATCTTCATCGTCTTCGGTCTGATGGGCTATGGCCTCTATTTCGTGCTGGTGAAGCGTCTTGCGCGTTCCAACGATCCCGAGCACGCCTCGCTTCTGGTCATGTTCGGCTTGTCGCTCGTGCTGGGAGCGCTGATGCTGCTCGCCTTTGAGGCGGATGCACGCTCGCTCAACTTCACGCTCGACCCGCCCTTCCTGATGTTCGGCAACATCATCCTGCCCACCACCAAGCTGCTTGGCCTTGCGGTTGCGGTCGTGGTCACCGGAGCGCTGGCGTTCTTCCTCTACCGCACGCTACCGGGCAAGGCGCTGCGCGCCATTATCATGAACCGCGATGCGATCCAAATCGTCGGCGTGGACTTGAACCACCTTTCAGCCCTGACCTTCGGTCTCGGCCTTGGCCTGGCGGGCATCACCGGCATCCTCGTGTCGATGATCTTCCCCTCCTTCTCCCCCTTCATCGGCCAGGATTACACGCTGATCGGCTTCATCGTGATCGTTCTGGGCGGTCTCGGCCATCCCATCGGCGCAGTCGCCGGCGGCATCCTGTTTGGCTTGGCCGAGCAGACCGCCATGGTGTTCTTCAGCGGAACCGTGGCGATGCTCCTCGGCTTCGTCCTGCTGATCGCCGTCATTCTCATTCGTCCCGCCGGTCTCTTCGGCGTGCAGAACTCCCGGTGACGCCATGTTGAAAGTCGAAAACCTCGTCAAGAAATTCGGTGGCGTCACGGCACTCGACGGCATCAGCCTCACCCTGCCCGACCGGTCGATCCTCGGCGTTCTGGGCATGAACGGCTCCGGCAAGACGACGATGCTCAACTGCATCAATGGGCTTTACGACGCGACGTCCGGCAAGATCACGCTCGACGGCGTCAACCTGATCGGCAAGGCCCCGCATGCGGTGTTCTCCGAAGGCGTGGGGCGCACCTTCCAGGTGCCGCGCATCTTCCCGCAGATGTCGCTCCTAGAAAACCTCTCGGTCGCGCTCCTCAACAAGGGGATGAGCAACGCCGAGATCGCCGAAGTCAGCGCCTACTGGCTCAAAAAGGTGGAGCTCTACCGGCTGCGCCACAATTATGCGGAAGAGCTTTCCGGGGGCCAGCAGAAGCTTCTGGAACTCGCCCGCATCATGGTGGCCAATCCGAAGCTGGTGCTGCTCGACGAACCCTTCGCCGGCGTCAATCCGAGCCTCGCGTTGCTCCTCATCAACATTATCCGCGAAATGCCGCAGGAGGTGGGCTGCTCGGTGCTGCTCGTCAGCCACGATCTCACCTCCGTCTACGAACTGTCTGACAACATTCTGGTCATGCACGAAGGCCATGTCCTAGCCGAGGGCAATGCCGAAGCGATCCAGAAGAACCCGGACGTCATTGAAGCCTATCTGGGAGCCTGACCATGCATGGCGTTGAACTGAGCATGGAGAACATCTCCGTCGCCTATAACGGAGACATCACGGTTCTCAAGGATGTGGCGCTGCGCGCCAAACCCGGCGAGGTGACGGGCATTATCGGACCGAACGGGGCCGGCAAGTCGACCGTGCTGAAGACGATTTTCGGTCTTTTGTCCACCAAATCCGGAACGATCAGCATGGGCAGCCGCGACATCACCAGTCTCAAGGCGTTCCAGCGTGCGCTGGAAGGCGTGTCCTTCGTACCGCAGAACCGCAGCGCCTTTGCCGGTCTGTCGGTCTACGACAACCTGCTTCTGGGCTGCTGGCCCTTCCGCAAGGACAAGGCCCGCATCGACCGCGCTATCGAGGGCATTTTCGAGCGTTTCCCCATCCTCAAGGAAAAGCGCTCCAGCCTGGCCGGCTCCATGAGCGGCGGCCAGCAACGCTTTCTGGAAATCGCGCGTGCGCTCGTCACCGAGCCCAAGGTGATCCTGCTCGATGAGCCCACCGCGATGATCGCGCCGAAGATCTCAAAGGATATCTACGCGCTGACCCGCGATCTCGCAGACCAGGGGGCAACCATCATTCTGGTCGATCAGAACGTGCGTCAGTGCGCCACCATTTCGGACAGGCTCTACATTCTGGAGCTTGGCCGAAACAAGGCGGAGGGGAGCCGGGAGGATTTTGCCACCGACGGACAGCTCAAGGAGATGGTCGCCGAGTGGATGAACTACAAGATCGACGTGTGAGGCGTCGTCTTTCCAATAGCAACAAAAGGGGAATGCCCATGTGGACTATGACCAAACGCACCTTCATGGCGGGCACACTGCTTGCCAGCCTTGCGCTGCCTGTGGCCGGCCAGGCGCAGGAAAAGATCAAGATCGGTATGACCATATCGTCATCCGGCAACTTCGCGCTCGCATCGCAATCGGGCGTGCGCGGCGTGGAAATCTGGGTCGATGAAGTCAACGCCAATGGCGGCCTGGACGTCAATGGCGAGAAGCGCCTCGTCGAACTCGTGAAGCGCGATGACCGCTCCGACAAGCAGATGGTTGCACGCGTCTATGAAGATCTGATTGCCAATGAGGATGTCGATCTTCTCATGGCGCCTTTCGGCTCCACCCTGACGGCAGCCGCGGCCACCGTGACCGAGCGTCTCGACAAGTTCATGGTCATCTGGTCCGCCGCCTCCGATGCGCTTTACAGCCAGGGATTCAAGAACATCGTCTCGGCAACGCAGATGCCGGTCTCGCGCATGCCGTCCGCCGGACTCGAGGCCGCCGCAGCGCTGGGTGGCAAGAAGGTTGCCATCGTCAATGTGGATGAGCCCTTTCCCGCCGGCCTTGCCGACGGTGCCGAAGCGATTGCCGAACAGCACGGGATGGAAGTCGTGCTGAAAGAGGATTATCCGAAGGGCACGAAGGACTTCAGCCTGCTTCTGCAGAAAGCGCGCGCCGCTGGAGCAGACGTGTTCTTCCCCACCAGCTATGAGGGCGACCTGATCTCCATGGTGCGGCAGATGCGCCAGATGAACGTGAACTTCCCGTTCTCGTTCATGGTCTATGCCTCGACACCGCAGTTCATCGAGATCGGCGATGACGCGCAATACATCTACAGCCACACCAACTTCCACCCCACCATCAACTGGGAAGTGGATGCAGGGCTCGATCGCGAAGGTTTCCTCGCCGCATACGAAAAGCTCTTCCCGGACGTTTCCTATGAGCCCGATTTCCAAACCGTTCTCGCCTATGGCGCCGGCGTGATTGCCGGAGAGATCATCGAGAATGCAGAAAGCCTGGACGCTGCCGACCTCAAGAAGGCGGCCATGGAACTCAGCGACAAATTGACGGTTCTCGCCGGTCCCTACGCGATCGACGAAACCGGAAAGCAGCTGAAAATGCCTTTCCCGGTGGTGCAGTTGCAGCCGGGCAAGGGGCTCGTAACCGTGTGGCCAAAAGAAGTCGCCGTCGCAGAGCCCATCTACCCGATCCCTGGTTGGGATCAACGCGACTAGATCGCCGTGCGTCCGTCCGGACGCAAAACGGACGATCTGGCTTAACTATGGAGCATCGGAATGCCCGAAAGCGGAATTCCACTTTTCGGTTCGATGCTCTAGCCACTTGGCGCCCGGCTTCCGAAACGTCTCCCTCGGGGTCGGGCGCATTTTCCAAGAAAAGAACATCATGGATCCGTCATTCGCGTCCCTTGTGGACCTCTCGAAAGCGCTGAGCGAAGGCTCGCTCACCTCCACCACCATCACCAGTCATTATCTGGAGCGCATAGCCCGGCATGACACGGCTCTCGGCGCCTTTGTCCATGTGGACGCAGAGAAAGCAATGGCCATGGCGGAGGGGCTCGACAGGCTGCGCGCGTCTGGTGTGGTCTACGGCCCCCTTCATGGCATACCCATCGCCGTGAAAGATCTCATCGACTGGCAGGATGAAATCTGTACGGTAGGCAGCAAGGCCTGGAAAGACCGGCGCTCCACCGGCGACGCCATCGTCATGCGCAGGCTGCTTGCCGCCGGCATGATCCCCATCGGGCGCACGGCCATGGTGGAATTCGCCTTCGGCGGCTGGGGCACCAATCCGCTTTGCGGCACGCCACGCAACCCGTGGGACATGAAGACACACCGTATTCCCGGCGGTTCCTCCAGCGGCTCCGGTGTGGCGGTGGCGGCCGGTCTCGCGCCCGCCGCCCTTGGCAGCGATACGGGCGGGTCCGTGCGCATTCCCTCTGCCCTCAATGGCCTTGTCGGCCTGAAGCCGACCTTTGGGCGCATCAGCCTCAGGGGTTGTTTCCCGCTATCCGCTACGCTGGATTCCGTCGGACCGATGACGCGCACAGTCGAGGATGCGGCTCTCCTGTTCGAAGCACTTTCCGGGGCCGAACCCGAGGATCCCGCTACCCGGCTTGCACCACCGCTCACCTCCGGTGCATGGCAGGAAATGCGCGCTCAAGGCATGCAGGTTGCCGTCATGCGCGAGGAGGATTTTCCGCTTGCGCTCGATGCCGAAAGCCAGGCCGCCTATGACCGCGCAAAGGAAGCGCTCGCCGGGCTCAGCGTCAAGCTCGTGCCGGCGGATCTGCCCTTCTCCTTCAATGACATGACCGAACGCAACGGGCGCATTATCGCGGCGGAATCCTATGCGGTTCACCGCGAATATATCCATGACGAAAACATCCCCATCGGACCTTATGTCCGACAGCGTGTGCTTGCGGGAGCGGCCATCAGCGCCAATGACTACATCGAAACGCTCGCAGATCATCGTCGCATGAAAGCGGCCTATGCCGAGTTCATGAAACCCTTCGACGCTCTGCTAACGCCGTCGCTTCCCTTCCCTGCCATCCCGGTAGCGGAAGTGGACGAGGCCACGGTGCCGCTTGCGGCCTATGGCCGGCCGGCAAACTACGTGGGTGCTTGCGGGCTCGCTCTTCCCGCGGGTTTCACCACAGGTGGTCTCCCGCTTTCGGTACAGATTATGGGACGCGCCTTCGGTGAGGAAAGATTGCTCGCGATGGGGGCAGCTCTCGAAAAGAGCATCTCAACCACGAACCGGCATCCCGACCTTTCGGCCGCCTAAGCAACAACAATCGGCAAGGAGTTTCCGATGACGCAATCCACATGCGACACGCTTTTGAAAAACGCCTTGCTGTTCGATGGCCTGGGGGGGCCACCGACCCGCGGCGGTGTGGCACTCTGCAATGGCCGCATCGCCGCGGTCGGTGACGTTTCCGGCTGGAGTGGCAGCCAAACCATTGACCTTGACGGTCTCAGCCTTGCCCCCGGGTTCATCGACGTTCACACGCATGACGATCTTGCAGTTCTGAACGACAGCGCTATGGAGCCCAAGATCACACAAGGCGTGACCAGCGTGATCGTCGGCAATTGCGGCATCAGCCTCGCACCCTACGAGAAGCCGCAAGAATTGGTGCCGCCGCTCGGCCTTCTCGGCACAGCGGAAGACTACCGTTTCGGCTCCTTCGCCTCCTATCGCAGCGCAGTCGACGCGGCCAATGTCGCGGTCAACGTGGCGGCCCTCGCCGGTCATGGCACGCTGCGCGCCATGACCCTCGAAGACACAAGCAAACCTGCCTCGGAAGGCCAGATCGCCATCATGCGGGTGCTCTTGGAAGAGGCGCTAGAGGCCGGTGTTTTGGGATTGAGCACAGGTCTCGCCTATCCCGTTGCGCGGAACGCGCCGACCGACGAGGTGGTGGCACTCTCGCGAACCGTCGCAGCCTTTCCGGGCGCACTTTACGTCACCCATATGCGGGATGAGCGCGATGGGGTTGAGGAGGCCGTCGGAGAAACCATAGCGATTGGCCACGCCGCCGGCGTTCCGGTGGTCATTTCCCATCACAAATGCATCGGTCGCCAGAACTATGGCCGGTCAGTCAAGACGTTGGCGATGATCGACAAGGCGCTGCAACAGCAAGACATTGCAATGGATGTCTATCCGTATGAAGCCAGTTCCACAGTGCTCTTGCCGGAGATGACACGCCATGCGGAACGCATTCTGGTGATCGATTCCGGGTCCCATCCCGAATGCAACGGAATGGAGCTCTCCAAAGTCGCGGAGAAAATGGGCTGCGATCAGGAAGAGGCTGCCCGCAGGCTGGCACCCGCGCGCGGCATCTATTTCCAGATGTCGCCTGAAGACATCAACCGCATCATGCGGCACCCACGCACGATGATCGGTTCTGACGGCATTCCCGGCCCGCAAGCTCATCCACGCCTTTGGGGCACATTCCCGCGTGTTCTTGGCCGGTATGTGCGCGAGGATGGTATCTTGCCGTTGGAAGAAGCGATCCGCAAAATGACGTCTCTGCCCGCCCAGGTTTTCGGCTTTGCCCGTCGCGGAAGGTTGCAGGAGGGATTTTACGCCGACCTTGTCGCTTTCGACGCCGACACCGTCCTCGATCTTGCAGATTACGAGACGCCTGACCACGCTTCGGCCGGCATAGAGCATGTCTTTGTCAATGGAGTGGCGGTGCTTGCCAATGGCGCAGTGACCGGCGATCGCGGCGGTCGCTTCGTGGCGCGCGGTGAGACCTGAACTGCCCTACCTGTTCAGGTCTCACGATGAAGTTCCTGACAGGCCAGCTTCAGAATCTTGATGAACATCTCTTCTGCATTGGACACGGCACGATTTTCCGAGGTCAGCGCGGTGATGGTGAACTTCAGATCTGGCTCGAGCGCCCGCAGGCGCACACCTTTGGTAAAGCGTGCGGAAAACTCATCCACGATAGCACAGCCCACACCTTCACTCACACAAGCTGCTGCAACGGAATAGGTGTGGACGGATATGCGCGGTTCGTAGGGAACACCTTCCGCATCGAATGCAGACTTGAGAAAGGTGCCGACAGGGGATTCCTTCTCGAGCCCCACAAAATTCTGCATGTCAATTTCCCCAAGAGTAATGGGAGTTGACGTTGCCGGAACCGAAGAATCGTCAGTCTCCAGATAGGTGAGGCTCATCGTTCCCACGGGTATGGAATTGATGCCCGGCGTCTCCATGATGTTGAAGGCCACGGCCAGATCGAGATCGAGCGCTCGCAGACGTCTGACCAAGACATCATAATGGTGTGTGAAGAGCTCGACCTTGAAACCCTCCCAATGCTTGGGCAGATGCGAAACGACCCGGGGGGCAAGCCCAACGCCCAGACTGGGCAGAAACCCGACGCGCAACACATCGTCGGGATTGCGTCCCAGATTGCGCGCGAGGGTGCGAAACCGCTCCAGTGCACCATGCACGTCCACGGCTTCGGAAAATAGCAATTCTGCCTCTCGGGTCGGTACGAGGCGCTGCTTCACCCGGTCGAACAATTTGAAGCCGAGGAGCGATTCGGCATGTTTTAAAGTGCGGCTCAATGCCGGCTGCGAAACGTTGAGGCGCTCTGCTGCCGCGTTGATGGATCCGGCCAGACGAATGGCGTGAAAAACTTCTATATGTCGAAGATTCATTAAGCCCGGTAATGCTGTTCGTGTTCCCGTTTGCAGTCTTCTGGCTGCCTTGCCTGGGATGATACACGCTCAATGCATCGCATTGCACAAAAACTTTCTGTCACAAAAGACTTCGTAAACAACTTTAGGTCACAGACTGTGTCCCAACTGCAAATTGTTCAACCGGGGCGCGAAGTGCCGTGTTTTTTCCATGAGTGATATTCGCCCATTGGAACAGGACGACATTCCTGCGGTGGCTGAGATGCTTCAGCGGATATTGCGCAAGAGGCGCGCCCCCGCTCCGCAGGGTATGCGCGACTATCTTCGAGAGCTGTTTCTCGATCCCCCCTGCCGGGAGGACGACATCCGCTCACTGGTTCATCTGCGCGAAGACGGAACGGTCAACGGTTTCATGGGCGTTCTGCCCATGCGGTTCACATTCCGGGGGGAGACACTCAGAAGCGCTATTGGCGGCAGCTTCATGGTCGACCGACACGAAGACGATCCCTACGCCGGTGCACGCCTTCTACGGGCCTTCCAGTCGGGTCCACAGGATCTTTCTCTCACGGAAACCGCCAATGATGTGTCGACCAGCATGTGGCGCAAGCTGCGCGGAACCATCCTGACCGAATACAGTCTGGAATGGCTGCGCATTTTGCGCCCGGCCGGCTTCATGGCCGCCATTGCGGCACACGCATTTGCTCCGGCCGCTCTTGTACAACCATTTGCTCGCCCATTGGACGCCCTGTTGCGTCGCAGAGGCTCTCCACCGCAGTGGACACATGTGGCCGATGGCGAGTTTGCGCAAAAGGCGCTCGTGAGCGAAGACACCGATATCGCGGAGACAATGACGCTGATCCGGTCGTTTGCCTCCACCTTCGCCCTTCATCCCGAGTGGTCCCACACCGAGTTGGAACGGATGGTGGTTGAAGCACAACGCAAAGCCAATTACGGCGCAATGGTGCGCCGCAAGGTTATTGCCCGTGGCGGCAAGACCGTTGGCTTCTTCGTGTATTATGGAAACAGAGGCGGGATAGGGCGCGTCATCCAGATCCTTTCACTGCCGGGCCACGAAGGCTCCGTGCTCGACACGATGCTCGACGATGCCACTGCACGCGGCCTGGTCGCCCTGCGCGGGCGAGGCCAACCTGCTCTCGTAAACGCCATGCTTGGCAAACGCTTCGCGTTTGTTCATGCGTCCTCCAGCATCGTTCATGCAAAGGACAAAGCGCTTCTGGAGCCGTTTACTGCCGGACAAGCCTTTCTCAACGGCTTTGCGGGAGAATCCTGGACCCGGCTCCTTGGGGACCGTTTCGACTAGAGCGGTTCCGGAAAAACGAATACCGGGCGATTGGGCCCGCTGGGATAACAGAACAGATGTGCGGAATCGCAGGATACTACGGTGCGGGCCTTCATCCTCGGGAAGCCGGAACGCTCCTCACGGCCATGTCGGCTGCGATTGCGCATCGCGGCCCCGATGAAGCGGGCATTCATGTCGATGGCGATGTGGGTTTGGCTCATCGTCGACTCGCAATCATCGGGCTGGCCGACGGGCAACAGCCCATGGCGACCGCCGACGGACGATTGTGCATTACCTACAATGGCGAGGTCTTCAATTACCTCGAACTGCGACAGGATTTGGAAAGTCGCGGGCACCGCTTTCGCACCGAAAGCGACACCGAGGTTATTCTTCATCTATATCGCGATCTCGGACCCGATTGCGTGGAAAAGCTGAACGGCGATTTCGCTTTTGCGATACATGACACCCACAATGAGCGGCTTTTTCTCGCGCGCGATCGCATGGGTGTACGTCCGCTGTTTTACACATGGCATCGCGGACGCTTCTACTTCGCGTCAGAAATCAAGGCACTCTTGACCGTTCCCGGTATCGATGCGCGGCTCGACCCCCTCGCGCTCGACCAGATTTTTACACTTTGGGCCCCCATTCCGCCACGCACCGCATTCCAGGGAATTTGCGAACTTCCCCCCGCGCACCGGATGACCGTGGATAATGGCACAGCGCAGATTCAACGCTACTGGGATCTGGATTTCTCCGATATCCATCACGACCATTCCGAAGACCGGATGAAAGAAGAAACACGCGCGCTTTTGGAAGACGCCACGCGCATCCGTTTGCGCGCCGATGTGCAAGTTGGGACATATCTTTCAGGTGGTCTCGATTCATCCATCATCGCCGCGCTCGCCAAACGCATGGCGCCGGCCGGTCTATCAAGCTTCGCCGTGACCTTCGCCGACCCCGCGTTCGATGAGAGTGGTTTCCAGAATGAGATGGTGGATGCCCTTGGCACCATTCACCACACGGTGGACTGCGACGCAGATGAAATCGCCACCGTGTTTCCGCAAGTCATCCGGCACACCGAGTTGCCGATCTTGCGAACCGGCCCCGCACCCCTCTACCAACTCTCCTCGCTTGTGCGATCAAAGGGCATCAAGGCAGTTCTTTCCGGCGAAGGCGCCGACGAGGTCTTTGCTGGATATGACATTTTCAAGGAAGCGTGCATCCGCCGTTTCTGTGCAGGGCAGCCCCGCTCGCAGCTGCGCCCGCATCTGTTTCGCCGCATCTACCCTTATCTCGCCAACCTGAAGCGCCAGACGCCCGACTATCTGGCAGCCTATTTCGGCATCACCACGGATCACCTTGACGATCCACTCTATTCGCATCGGCCACGCCTGCGGAGCACTGCGGGTGCCAAGCTGTTCTTCTCAAAAGCCATAAAGAAGGAGCTGGGCGACTACAGCGCGGCCGATGATCTTGTGTCCTCGCTGCCGGAAGCCTTTCATGGATGGCATCCACTGCATCAGGCGCAATATCTGGAGACCCGCTTCCTGTTGCCCGGCTACATTCTTTCCTCCCAGGGCGACCGCATGGCCATGGCGCATGGGATCGAAACGCGATTTCCCTTTCTCGACCATCGGCTGGTGGAACAGGCCGCCCGCGTCCCCGCGAACACCAAGCTGAGGGGGCTTCGCGAGAAGCACCTCTTGCGCGAGGCAATGCGTGCCTCGTTGCCCGAACGGATCGCCGAGAGGCCGAAACAACCCTACCGTGCCCCGGAGGCCAATGCCTTCACGGCAAACACACACGATTGCGTGGAAGCCGCATTCGGAAAAACGTCACTGGAAGAAACCGGCGTCTTTGACGTTGAAAAATCGGCGAGATTGTATAAAAAAAGCCGGCTAAGTAATTTCACCGGTTTTCGCGATAACGCCGCTTTTGTCGGCATCCTGTCAACGCAGATTTGGTCCCAGCAATTCGCCAGGCAGTTTCGCAGAACGGACGAGACCCTGGCGGTTCGTGTCTGACCGTGAAAGGAAGCACCATGCCCCAGCAGATCAATGCCGAAATACGCGCATTCATCGTTGAGAACTTTCTCTTTGGCGACGAGAGCGAGGCACCTGCCGACGATGCGTCGCTTATCGAGAGCGACATTGTCGATTCCACCGGCATTCTGGAGATGGTGTCCTTTCTGGAAGAGCATTTTTCGGTTGAAGTGGCGGATCCGGAAATCGTGCCAGAGAACTTCGACACGATTGCCCGCTTAACGGCCTTCGTCGCCGGCAAGAACAAGGCAAAAGCAGCCGCAGGCACCTAGGGTGAGGAGACAATCCCATGCGTGTTGAGGCATTCCTGCGGAAACGGGCAGCCATTGCCCCTTCGTCAACAGCCCTGATTGCCGGATCTGAGAGGTTAAGCTTCGCGGACCTTGATCAGCTGTCCGAGCGCATGGCAGGCACCTTAAGCCTCCAGGGAGTAAAATCCGGCGACCGGGTCGTCCTTTTCATGGACAGTGTGGCTGAAATGGCCATCGCCATCTTTGCGGGGTTGAAAGCAGGCGCAGTTGTCGTTCCTGTCAATCCCGGCGTGAGGGCAGAGGGCCTCGCCCACGTTTTAAGGCACTGCCTGCCCAAAGCCCTGGTATACGACGCCAGGCACATCAAGCTCTGTGATGAGGCGACTGTGGCAGCGAGCCACAAACCCCTTTCCATCATAGCGCGGTCAGGCACTCTGGCTCCGCACGACGCCGTTGCGTTCGAGGCTTGCCTCGAGACGAAGGCGCCATTACCCGCCGGTCAAAAAAATGACCGCGATCTCGCCTTTCTGATCTATACCTCCGGCTCATCCGGCATGCCCAAAGGCGTGATGATGAGCCACGGAAATGTCGACGCGGCATCAGCAATGATCGCCAGCTATCTGGGCAATGACGATCATGATGTGGTGCTTTCGGCACTACCGCTTTCTTTCACCTACGGGCTCTATCAACTCCTCGTCGCAATACGCAGTGGCGCAACGCTCGTTCTGGAGAAAAACTTCGCCTATCCTCATGCAATCCTTGAAAAGGCGTGTGACGAGGGTGTCACCGGTTTTCCTCTGGTGCCCACCATGGCGGCTATGCTTGCCACGCTCAAGAACCTGAGCCACGAACGTCTCCCGCCACTGCGTTACATGACCAATGCTGCGGCGCATCTGCCCCCCGCCCATATCGAGGCACTACGCGCTCTCTTCCCCGCTGCGCGTCTTTACTCCATGTACGGGCTCACCGAATGCGCGAGAGCGACGTTCCTTGCCCCGGAGGAGCTAGAACGACGCCCCACATCCGTCGGCAAGGCTCTCCCGGGCACAGAGGCCCTTGTCGTGGATGAAAACGGAAATGAGGCCGCGCCGAACATTCCCGGCGAACTGATCATCCGCGGCCCCCATGTCATGCAGGGTTATTGGGATGACCCAGTGGAAACGGCCCGCGTCCTGCGTTCTGGTCCCGATGGCAGAGGCAAATTCCTTCACACCGGCGATCTGTTCAAACGCGACACGGAGGGGTTCCTCTACTTCATTGGCCGCCGCGACGAAGTGGTGAAAGTCCGTGGTGAAAAAGTCTCACCCAGGCAGGTGGACGCGGTGCTTTCCGCCTGCCCCGGAGTGCACGAGGCCGTCGCCTTCACCACGCCTGACCCGATCGCCGGCAACCGGCTCGACGCTCTCGTGGTACCCGCGTCACCGGAGCTGACTGAGCAAGTGCTCGCCCGCTTCTGCAAGCAACGATTACCGGACCCGATGGTGCCTAAATCATTCATTTTTCGGACGGAATTACCAAAGACGCCGAACGGAAAGATCAGCCGCCGCCTTGCCGCCATGGAGGCCACGAGAATCGTATGACTATCTGCTTCTCCACAAACGATCTGAAAATCGACGTCGTTGCCGAAACGGACCGCATCGTCCGAGCACTGCGTACCCAGCTCCGTACCAGCCTGCGCAAACGCGGGTTAGTGCTCGGAGTGTCGGGTGGCATCGATTCCAGCGTCTGCGCAGCCCTTGCCGCCCGGGCATTGGGGCCGGAACGCGTCTTTTGCCTGTTCATGCCGGAATATGACTCGGATCCCGAAAGCCTGCGGCTTGGTCAGGAGGTTGCGAGCGTTTTTGGGCTTGAAAGCGTCATCGAAGACATCGGTCCAACCCTGGAAGCCATGGGGTGTTATGACCGGCGCGACGCTTTCATCCGCCAGGTGGTGCCGGAATTCGGCCCGGGCTGGTCTATGAAGATCGCCATCGCCAATGCCCTCACCACCAAGGCCTACAACATTTCCTATCTCGTGGTGCGCAGGCCCGACGGGACGGTCGAGAAACACCGTCTTCCACCCGAGGTGTATCTGGGTATCGTCGCTGCCACCAACATGAAGCAACGCACCCGCAAGCAGCTCGAATATTACCATGCTGATCGGCTGAACTATGCGGTGATCGGCACCCCGAACCGACTGGAATACGATCAGGGATTCTTTGTGAAAAATGGCGACGGCGCCGCTGATGTGAAGCCCATCGCCCATCTCTACAAGTCACAGGTCTACCAGCTCGCAAAACATCTGGGCGTGCCTGCGGAAATCCGCCGGCGCATGCCGACAACAGACACCTATTCGCTCGCCCAGTCCCAAGAAGAGTTCTTTTTCGCCCTGCCTTATCGCGAAATGGACCTATGCCTTTACGGGCTCGACCACGATATTCCGGCCAAGAAGGTCGCCTGCGCCACGGGCCTCAGCGAGCGGCAGGTGGGCCTTGTGTGGCGCGACATCGCCGCAAAACGCAAAGTGGCGCACTATCTGCATCTGCCACCGCAGACTGTGGAAGAGGTCTCGACACCGTGATCATCCGGCCTTCCTGGAAGCCAGAAGCGACGAACCGGGGAAACGCAGAAGCATACCGAAAAGGTCGCGCGGCTCATCGGGATCCGCGAGAAGGTCAAGCTCGATGAAGTGACTGGTCTCGCGCACCCGGTCATAGACATAACGCAATGCCGAAAAGTCCTCCGTCGCGAAACCCACGGAATCGAACAGCGTGATTTGTCGCGCATCGCGCCGCCCTTTCACCTTTCCAGCAATCACCTGCCACAATTCTTCTACCGGGTGATCTTCCGCAAGCTGCTGGATTTCGCCCTCAATACGGGTCTGCGGAGGATACTCGACGAAAATGTCGGATCGGGTGAGAATATCGCGATGCAGTTCTGTCTTGCCGGGGCAGTCACCACCCACCGCATTGATGTGCACGCCGGAGCCGACCATATTGTCGGTGAGGATTGTGGCATATTGCTTGTCAGCTGTCGCCGTGGTGATGATGTCCGCTCCTTCGACCGCCTCTTCCGGCGTGCTGCACGCGACCATTTCGAAACCCAACCCTTGCAGATTGCGCAGACATTTTTCTGTTGCATCACCATCGATGTCGTAGAGCCTGAGGCGATCGACACCGAGGGCGGCTTTGAAGGCCATCGCCTGGAACTCGGACTGCGCGCCATTGCCGATAAGCGCCATGGTACGCGACCCTTCCGGCGCCAGATATTTCGCTGCCAGCGCAGAGGTGGCGGCAGTGCGTAACGCTGTGAGGATGGTCATTTCGGTAATCAGAAGGGGATAACCATTGCCCACATCGGCATACACTCCGAATGCGGTCACCGTCTGTCGGCCCTCGCGCGTGTTTTTGGGATGACCGTTCACATATTTGAAGCCGTAGTGCCTGCCATCGCTTGTCGGCATCAGCTCGATCACACCTTCACGGCTGTGGGAGGCCACACGCGGTGTCTTGTCGAAATCCTCCCAGCGGCGGAAATCCTCTTCAATGTAGTCGGTCAATTCCGCCAGGAACCGCTCGACACCAATCTCCAGCACCAACTCCATCATGTGATGCACACTGACGAAAGGAACGAGGTTCAGCTTGTCGCTTGCGGGAGTGTATTTCATTCTTAATGGCTCCTTGTTGGCCGGTCCATGATGCGCCGGCCAAGCAGACTGGCTGTGAGATCGACGAGCAGGGTGGCCGTGCGACCGCGCTCATCGAGAAAGGGATTGAGTTCCACGAGGTCGAGGCTGGTGACGAGGCCACTGTCATGCAGCATTTCCATCGCCAGATGCGCCTCTCGAAAAGTCGCGCCGCCAGGCACGGTAGTGCCAACAGCCGGGGCAATGGCCGGATCGAGAAAGTCGACATCGAGGCTGACATGCAGGCATCCACCTTCGGTCGCCACGCGCTCCAGAAATGTGCGCAGCAGCGGCGCAAGGCCATGTTCGTCGAGCGCCCGCATGTCGTGAACCGTAACGCCTGCGTGATGCAGCGCCTCCCGCTCGGCGGGATCCACGCTGCGCAACCCCATTGCACAAATACGTGTCGGGTCGATCGCGGCTTGAAGCGGAGGAAAATACCCTTCGAAGCCCGGCTGGCCGCTCGCATAGGCGAGTGGGACGCCATGCAGATTGCCGCTGGTGCTGGTTTCAAGCGTGTGAAAGTCTGGATGTGCATCGAGCCAAAGAACGAAGAGTGGCCTGTCGGTCTCGGCCGCGCGGCGCGCTACACCGGAGAGCGTCCCTGCCGCCATGCTGTGATCTCCGCCGAGAAAGATCGGCATACCATCGCCACACGCCTCATAGGCTGCCTCACTGATCGCAGCTGTCCACGCGACGATCTCCGGCAGAGCCCTCAGGGCTGGGTTGCCGTGTAACCTTACGTCCTGCCGCGCTGGAACAACGGTTCCCAAATCGGTGACCTGATGGCCAAGCTCGCCAAGGGCAGCCACGAGACCCGCCGTGCGCAATGCGCTCGGCCCCATCTCGCAGCCCATGCGCCCTGCCCCATCCTGCACCGGAATGCCCAAAATCTTACAATGCATGCTGCCTGCACCCCGTCGAAGACCGCCGGTATAGGAACCCGAATCGCCGGCAGAACGAACAAACCAAATTGCCAAAAATCACAGCGTCACTTATCATATTGATCAATACGAATTGCGTTTTGAGAAATCATGGACGAGCTGGACGAACGTCTGATCACCCTACTGCGTCATGATGCGCGCCGGAGTATTTCGGACCTGGCCATGGATCTGGGCGTTTCACGCGCCACGACCCGTGCACGCATGGAGCGGCTGGAAAAGGCGGGGCACATTGTCGGCTACACGGTCATTCTGAGGGCCGACACGGTGGCAGCGCCAGTACGCGGCATCACCATGGTGGAGATCGAAGGGCGATCCGCGGACAGGGTGATCCATGCGTTGGAAGGATTTCCGGAGGTCTCGGCCATTCACACCACCAATGGCAGGTGGGACATCGTGGTGGAGCTCGGTGCCTCCACCCTCACCGATCTCGACGCTGTGCTGCGCCGCATCCGCCTCGTCCCGGGCATCATGAACAGCGAAACAAGCCTGCTGCTCGCGACCCCGCACAGCACGCGGGCGCGGCTGTGAACACGGTTTATAGGGGCGTTAACCTGATGCTTCTAACCTGAAATCCCCTGCTCCATCCGTAAACTGCGAGCCAACAACGATGCCAGACAAAACCGTGGAGCCTGTTCGCTGGGGCATTGTCGGCACGGGAACCATGGCCGACCAATTTGCCGAGGATCTCAAACTTTCCGACGGCGCCGTGCTTGCAGCGGTTTCTTCACGAAATTCAGACAAAGCGAAGGCTTTCGCTGTTCGCCATGGGAGCCAAATATCGGCGCACGCCTCCTATTCGGGCCTTCTTGCTGATCAGACAGTGGATGCCGTCTATGTGGCGACACCCAATGACACGCATTTCGCGGCAGCAAGCGCAGCGATCGAGAGCGGCAAAGGGGTTCTGGTGGAAAAACCGCTTGTTGCGACAAGCGCAGAAGCCGCCCGTCTGGCTGCGCTTGCTGCGGAGCGAGACGTTTTCCTGATGGAAGCCATGTGGACACGCTTTCTGCCTGCCATCACGAAAGCAAAGACGCTGATCGAGGAAGGCGCCATCGGCAAGGTTTCAAGCCTGCAAGGCATGCTTGCCTTTCACCATCCCTATGATCCCGAAAGCCGCTTTTATTCGAAAGAGCGGGGCGGTGGAGCAATGCTCGATCTGGGCGTTTACGGTGTGTCGCTTTCCCGCCTTCTGATGGGAGACCCTGTCGAACTCAGCGGGGAATGGCAGGCGGCTCCGACCGGTGTGGATCGCGCGGCATCTTTCACACTGCGCTTCAAAAATGACGTCGTCGCCACTCTCTCCTGCGCGTTCGATCATGAGGGCGACAACAGCTTCATCATCGAGGGAAGCAGGGGAGTGCTGGTCCTGCCTGCCCCTTTCATCGCTGCGCGGGACGTTTTGGAATGCTCAACCGGGTTTGCGGCGCGCCTCGCCACGATCCCGGGACGTTCTGCCTCAGCTCTTGCGATCCGCAAACTCGTATCGAGGCTGCCTCTGCCCGGCATTCGCAAACACAGTTTTCCCTATAGTGGTCATGGTCTTCAATTCGAGATCGAAGCGGCATCCAGTGCCATCCGTGCGCGCAAGACGTCCCATCCCGTAATGCACCCGCTCGACAGCGCCCGCACGCTGGAGATCATCGAAACCGTTCTAAGGGAAGAAAACCGGCAGCCCTGATCTCTCAGGATCCGCTCCAGCGCGGGCTGAACTCGAAACCGGTCTTAGGCGTGTAGTCATTCTCCCCGGCATTGAGCGCAAGGACCAGCTCCGTGAGGTGCAATGCCACTTTCCCGGAGAAAAACGGGGTTCGTCCCTCTTCCAGCGCGGCAGCCTGTTCAGCGATGCCGCCCATGAAGTCTATCTGCGAAGGGTATGATGGCAACGTCCGCTTCTTGCCTGCCTTGAGGCCTGTGACGCGCCTACCCGGGGAAACACGAACCGGAAGGGTTCGGCCGATCCTGTGTTCGATGAAATTGAGAGCACGTTCGAGAAACGATCTCTCCCCTCCGGGCGCCGAAAGGTGAATGGGCGAGTTGTCATCCCAGAGATCACGCAGGAACAGGCTGCCTTTGTCCCCTAGAACGGTGAACGAACGGTCGCGCGGTGCAGCCAGACCGCAGGTGAGTCGCGCTCGGACGCCACTTTCGAAGGTCAGGATACCCACTGAAAAATCCGGTGCCAGCGCTTCTTCGTCTCCCACCCCCTTGTCTGGAAAGCAAAGCGCGGAAGACGCCGAGAGATGAGCGACCGGGCCGAAGAGCTCTACCAGCCAGCTCAACGCGTAGCCGGCATGTTCCAGCGTGCAGCCGACCTTGAATTCTTCCGCTCCGGGCCAGGGGGCGCCCGAGCGGCTCCTCCAGTTCCGCCAGTCGGCGCGGAAAACGGGACCATCCTCCATCTCCGCATAGACAAGGCGTGGCCGGCCGATCCGGCCTTCCGAAAGAAGGCGGGCAAACGCGTCATGGGCCGTGCTCAATGCGTTTGCAGGCGCACAGCAAAGGGTAAGGCCGCGTTCGGCTGCAAGCTGCGCCACTGCTTCTGCTTCGTCGAGGCGCATGGCGAGCGGCTTCTCGCAATAGACGTGCTTGCCGGCTTCAAGACACGCCTTGTTGACTGCGTAATGGCTCTCCGGATTGGTCAGATTGACGACGATGCCCACCTCCCCGTCCTCAAGAAGGGCCTGCATGTCGGTATAGGCGCGCACTTTGTGAAAAGCGCAAAACCGGGCGAGCCTTGCTGAATCCCGGTCCCATACACCCGCCAGTTGGAGGCCCGGATGGTTTTCCAGCGTGGTCATGTAGTAGTCAGCGACGAAGCCCGTGCCGACAAAAGCGATTTTCGACATTGCAAGCCTCACTCAGATCCTGAGCTCATTTCTCCAGCGCACGGATCATGCGCAGTACATCGTCCTCTGCAGGATTTCCGCCAAATTCCTCGACAATGCCGAAAGCCCCACCATAACCCCAAATAGACCAAGCAAAGCCGCGCTCCTCCGCCTTTTCGATCATGTCGCGGGTATAGGCAGCGCGCCACGCACCGGGCATCACCGCAGGGTTCTGGTACTCCTGACGGATCATGCCGAACTCACCAAGAAGGATGTTCTTTGGATCGACATTATGGCGCGCTGCCCAGTCCGCCACCGTCTTGAATGGTGCATCCATCTGCGCATCCAGTTCCTCGGGTGTATCGACACCAGCAATCTGCTCATCGAGATAGTCGATCATGCCAGAACGGCGCATGAAGGGCGCCTCGCTGCGGATGCGTTGACGCGCTTGCTCTACCGCATCGTCCAATTCGGACCTGTGCTCATGGGGAGGATAGGGTATGCCCGTGACATAGCGAATGAAATCGCCTGCCCATAGCGCTCCCTGCGTCGTCAGGATGAACGGATCGTAGGAGTGAAAGGCCCAAAGAATATTGTCGTCGGGAATGCTGTTCGGGTTGAGTGCCGAAAGCCCTTCGGCCGAACCCCAGCACGCACCTGACAAGACAAGTGTGGTGCGCGGCGCGGAAGAACGCGCTGCTGCAAACAGCCGACCAAGCTGCTCGTCCCAGGTTGCGCCCTCTACACCTTCGCAGCCCGTCACGGGTTCGTTCATCAGTTCGTAGGCGACCTGCTCTGGATCCTCGCCGGCAAGCGTGCGGCCCACATCCCGCACCAGCTCCAGATAACGTTCAAACAGCGCATCATCGCGAAGCAGCTCTTCAACCCCGGCAAACCGGTCGGCACCGCGCGGAATCGGATGAAGATCGACGATCACCTTCAGCCCGGCCGCATTGACGGATCTCACACCTTCCAGCACCGAACTCAGAAGCCGTTCACGCAGATGCGCGGCCTTCGGAGAGAGAAATGGAATGGGATCGACGGGCATGCGCAGGAAATCGAACCCGGTCTCCTTGAGCTGCGCCAAATCGCTGGAATTCAGTTTTCGACGCCATTCGGGATAAGGCAGAAGCACGCCATCCCGCGACCATTCCGCCTCGTTTGGCCAGGTATCCCAAAGGTCGAGATTGAGGCCGCGCTCAGGCGCGAAGGTGGCTGCCTCAAGCGGCCCGGAAGCCAGCGCCAAAAGGCCGATTACCGCCAATCCGGGCTTCAACCACGCCATTCTGCTCGCCATCCAGTGCCCCCGTTTCCTGATCCGTGCGGCAAACACCACACCTTCCGGATACCAGCCGCGGATTAACGAAACATGGTGATGACCGCCGGCAACCCGTGCTTCAGGGCGCCTTTATAAATTTGGGAAATTCCGGTTTGAAATTCTGAAATTCGCTCTGGAATAACGGAAAACCGGTCAAATTCCGAAATTCGAGCGGCGCGAAGCCGCCCGGAAAATCAGCGCACCATTTAAGCGCGCAGCGCCTCGGCGTGACCGTTCTCGCCCGCCTGCGCATCCGTCTCGCTTGCCAGCCCGGCCGCAACGACGGAGACGCGGAAGACACCTTCCAGCTTGTCGTCGAAGATGGCACCGACGATAATTTCGGCATCATCGCCGACTTCCTCGCGGATGCGGGTGGCAGCTTCGTCCACCTCGAAAAGGGTCATGTCGCGGCCACCGGAAATGGAAACCAGAACGCCGCGCGCGCCCTTCATGTTGGCTTCGTCCAGAAGCGGGTTGGCGATGGCCGCTTCCGCCGCCTTGATTGCGCGTGCATCGCCTGTTGCCTCGCCCGTTCCCATCATGGCGCGGCCCATGTCACGCATCACCGAACGAACATCGGCAAAGTCCAGATTGATCAGTCCTTCCTTGACGATCAGGTCGGTGATGCAGCGAACGCCCGAATACAGCACCTTGTCGGCCAGTTCGAACGCTTCGGCAAAGGTCGTCTTGGCGTCTGCGATGCGGAAAAGATTCTGGTTGGGAATAACGATGACCGTGTCGGCGGCCTGTCGCAGCAGTTCGATACCCCTCTCGGCAATGGCCATGCGGCGATTGCCCTCGAACGTGAAGGGCTTTGTGACAACCGCAACCGTAAGAATGCCGGCATTGCGTGCGGCAGCAGCAATGATGGGAGCAGCACCGGTGCCGGTGCCGCCGCCCATGCCGGCCGTCACGAAGCACATATGCGTGCCGGACAAATGATCCATGATCTCGTCGATGGTCTCTTCGGCGGCGGCCTGACCGATCTCCGGCAGTGACCCGGCTCCGAGCCCCTCGGTCGAGTTCGCTCCAAGCTGAATAAGGCGCTCGGCCTTTGACATGGTGAGTGCCTGCGCATCGGTATTGGCTGCAATGAAGTCCACACCCTGCAGGCTTTGCGCAATCATGTTGTTGACGGCATTACCGCCACCGCCACCGACACCGACGATGGTGATCTTGGGGCGCATTTCAGAGATTTCGGGCTTCTTTCCGTCCGTCATAGGGCCTTGGTCCTTCCTGGGGGCAGGCGGCGAAAACGAATCGCTCCGCCCGCGCGTCCGCATCAGGGAATCAGAGTGCGCACGCTTGTTCAAGTGCGCGCTACACCTCGAATGCCGCCACAATACGGCTCAGCTACAAATCTGATGACGCTTTGTAATCACCGGCCGGCGAAGTCATGACTGGCTGCCGGAATTGTCGGCAATGACGCTTTCACGCAGGAGCCTCAGAACATCCGGGTCAGCCGACTGCACACGGCTCCAATTGGCGATGAAGGGCGTTTCCATCGGGTGCTCCAGAAAGGTGTGTCCCGCCTCGACGATGTTCGCGGCGAAGAGCTCGACAGCCTTCTCTTCCTTGTGGCGGTCCACATGCAGACCATTCATGATGGCGTCGTTGTAGTATCGTTCGATGAGATCCAGAGCGAGCCGGTAGTAAGTGGCCTTGAGCGTGCGGAAATGCTCCTGGCTGAAGACCATGCCGTCGGTGGCAAGCTTGCGGAAGATCGCCTTGGATATGTCAATCGACATGCGCGAAAGCCCGCGCGCGGCATCCTCTGCCGACAGCGGCTGGTGCTTGTGATCGTAGCGGTCGCAGATGTCCACCTGGCAGACGGAGTGGCGACCGAGATTGCGCCAGACCTCGGAGAGAACGCCGATCTCCAGCCCCCAGTCGGAAGGAATGCGGATGTCCGGGAGGATGGACGTACGCATGGCAAATTCGCCCGCCAGCGGATAGCGGAAAGCCTGCAGATAGTCGACATAATCGCTGTGGCCGAAGGTGCGCTGCAACGCCTGCAAAAGCGGCGCAATCAAGAGCCGGCTGACCCGGCCATTCAGTTTTCCATCGGCGATGCGGGGGTAATATCCCTTGCAGAACTGGTAGGGAAAAGACGGATTGGCCAGCGGATAGACAAGCCGCATGAGCATTTCGCGCGAATAGGTGGTGATGTCGCAATCATGCAGAGCCACCACGTCGCTGTCCTGGCAGGCGATCGTATAGCCCATGCAATACCAGACATTCCGCCCCTTGCCCGGCTCTTCGGGCGCAAGGCCAAGCTCGACCAGCCGTTGCTGGACGGCCTTTAACCTTGATCCGTCATTCCACAGGATCGAGTGTTTTTGCGGCAGACGGGAGAAGTAATCCCGGGCGAAACGAAATTGTTGTTCGTCTGCCCGGTCCAGGCCTATGACGATGTGGTTGATGTAATCCACCTGGCAGAGCTCATCGACGATTTTGCCAAGCGCTGGGGCTTCAAGCTCTGAAAAGAGCGACGGCAGAATGAGCGTGATCTTGCGCCGAGTAGAAAAAAGGTTGAGCTGCCGCTCCATCTCTTCAGGTGTGGTGGTGCCCAGATTGTGCAGTGTTGCGACACTGCCGCTCTGCTGGAAATCCGACATGACTTTCCTCCCCGCTATTCAATCTCTTCCAGCACTGCGAGCATTTCCTCGTTCCAGCCTGCCGGCCCCGCGAGACGCGCCTTTCTCAGCACCTGACTTCCACCACGCGCGATCTTGCCGATGCCCGGATGGGCAGGGTTAGGAATTTCAACAGCAATGTCCACGCTTTCCAGCATGTCCCTGTCATTCGGCGCATCGCCAAGTGCCACACTGACAACCGGAACGCGTTTGTCTTCGAGTCGCGCCAAAAGCTCTCTGACCCTCTGCCCCTTCGTTCCGCCGAATGAGAGCGTGGCGAACCGCCCGCCCTTCTGGACATGCACACCCAATCTGTTCAGCGCGTTGCAAAACGCGGTGAACCCCTCTTCCGTTCCGCTCCAGATGCCCGGTTCAGAATATTCACGCTGTTTGGCCAGTTGCGCTGCCTCCAGGCTCAAGCCTGTTCGGGCCGCCACCTCCCGCGCGTCCCAATCCGAGAACCCGGCATAGGATCGCCGCAATTCATCCGGCAGCGCATCAAGATGCCCGATGAGCTCCTCGTAGCGGCTCCTGCTGTCATGTTGGCTGCCCCTCTCGGAAGCAAGGATGCCGGCACCATTTTCCACGATGGCGGGACAGTGAGCGAAATCCAACGCACGACGCAGCGGCGCGATTTCGGCAGCCGTTTTGCTGGAGGCAAGAATGAGCGCGCCAAAGCGGGCGCGAAGCGCCTTTATCGCAGGCAGAGCGGGTGTGAAATCATAGGTCTCGTGATCCAGCAAGGTTCCATCCAGATCGCTGAACACGACGAGACGCGGCCGGATTATCATGCAGAAGCTTGCCTGTTTGAGATCCACCGCGTCTGGTAGGGAGCAAATGCAATCTCGCCGGAAAGCTGTGCCACCGGCTCCCCCGTAAGGAGATCGCACCATGCATCGCCCTCGATCAGATTGAGGGCCATGGGGGGAATGGAGCGCGGCTCTGCCGTGAGATTGGAAACGGCAAAGATGCTTTGCGCGCGGTCAAGGCTCTGACGCCAGAAGCCGAAAAAGGCCTCGCCGAGTTGGAGCGTGAATTGCGTGGCATTGGGATGGAAAGCGGGTTGCACTGATCGCACACGCACCATCTCCTTCAGCCGCGAAAGGGTACGGGCGGAGAGTGTGTCTGGGTCATCAAGCTCCTTGCGCAGCATCGCGTAGTCCAGGCGCTTTCGATTGATCGCCCGATTGTAGCCCAGCTTTTCGACGCCGTCATAGTCGTTGCGCGTTGCAAGGAGGGAATGAATGTAGAACGCAGGAATGCCCTCCAACCCCATGACAATGGCCTGGCTGCACAGAAAGCGTTCCACCTGCAGATCGTCGGTTCCTTCATGGGTTCCTGCAAAGGCATCGAAGAGCGCCACATTCAGTTCATAGGGCCGGTCGCCATCGGGGCGGGCATAATAGGACACACGGCCACCAAAACCCTGCACCGTGTCGATGACCTGCAGCATCTCTTCTTCAGGAATGAGACCTTCGGCGGGTCGCAGGCCAATGCCATCATGAGAGGCGGAGAAATTGAAATAGGCACAGCCGAGCTGCGCCGGCGGCATCGCCATCTGCCAGGCGTTGAGATATTTCGACGTGCCGCCCAACAACGCATGGAGAAGAAGTGGCGGCAGCGCGAAATTGTAGATCATGTGCGCTTCGTTGCGATTGCCGAAATAGCTGAGGTTCTCGACATTTGGGACATTGGTCTCGGTGATGAGAACAATCGGCTCCTCGCGGTAATCGCACAGAAGCCGGATAAGGCGAATGATCTCATGCGTCTGGCGCAGATGGATGCAGCGTGTGCCGATCTCCTTCCAGAGGAAGGCCACCGCGTCGAGGCGAATAGTGCGCACGCCACGCTCTATATGATCGCGGATGATATCGAGAAACTCGAAAAGGACACGCGGATTGGAAAAATCGAAATCCACCTGATCGTGACTGAAAGTGCACCAGACATGCTTGGTGCCGTTCTCGGTTTCAAACGCGCGCAGGAGCGGATGGGTGCGGGGCCGCACCACCGCACTCAGATCATCATCAGGGTTTGCCACCTTGAAGAACCGATCCCAAGGTTCGTGGCCCTGCAGGAAATCCGAGAACATGCGGCTCTGGCTGGAGCAATGGTTCATCACCAGATCGGACATGAGACGGAAATGGCCGGCGATGCGCGAAACATCGGCCCAGTCGCCCAACTGGCTGTTCACCTCACGATAATCGGTGACGGCGAACCCATCATCCGAGGTGAAAGGAAAAAAGGGCAGGATGTGAATGCCGGTGAAAACGCCCGCCAGATAGCGCTCGGAAAAATCGTGCAAGAGATCGAGCGGCTTGTGTTCGCCATCCACCAGCGTGTTGCCATAGGTGATGACGTAGTTGTCCTTTTCGCTCCAAAGGGAGTTCGCCGGCACGCGGCCACGTCTGCGCGGCCTGCCGGCTTGACCGAAAAAAGCCTCCAGCGCCTGTTCGGCGAGCGCATGGCGATCATGCTGTGGATAAATGGAGCCAAGGAGCTGGCCGAGACCGTTCTGCAATCTGGCGGGCGCCATAGCCCGCGCGCTCACTTCTGCTCCCGTGTCTCTCATGTGCTGAACCGGTTATGCTGCATCGCAACATGATGGCGAGGGAAACCGGTGATGGCAAGAGCCGATCAGATTTCCGGCAACCACCCGCCTTCAGGGGTTGGCGTGAGAGCCGGTGTTTGAAACACGCCGACAACCCGCTCGCAAACGCCTTCGCTCCCGGCAGAAAGCGCTTCACGCCAGCGGTTCGTCTGCAACATGGCCGCACCGACGGCGACGGGCTCGATATCGCACAGTTTGAGGAGTTTCAGACCAGCCAGAATGGAGCTGCCGGTGCTGATGACATCATCCACCAGAAGCACGCGGCGACCCTCGATGAGCGGCAGCATGCGGGGGTCCACGTAAAGGCGCTTCTGCTGATCGGGGCTGGTGACGGAGCGAAGCGGAACCGAACGCTCTTCCTCATACCAGAACTTGCGCGACGTGCTGAGCGGCACATAGCGGCTGTGGCCGAGCGCACGAGCGACCTGCGAGGCGAGCGTCAGGCCGAGAGTGGGCAAGCCGACGACAACATCCGGCCTGAAGGCCGACGCCTTTTCGGCCAGCGCCTTTGCCAGCGCATCGGAAACGGCGAAGCTTGCCTGATTGACGATGAGTGAGGCAAGCGCCCGCTCGCCGCCTGAAAGAACGCGGATCGGCAGGCCGAGCTGACGCCCGTCGGGCAGCTCTGCGGGGAAGAACCCCTTATGGCCGCCGCGCGGCGCGCGCTCAAAGGTCCCTGCCGGTTCGAGCTCCTGCCAGAATGCCTGGGGATCGATCTGGAAATCGGAATGCGTCATTGTCTGCCGAAAGGCCCCGCGTTAAGAAAGAGCTGTTTTCACCTTGGATTTCTGTTTCCGGACAGAGCAACGATCTCCACGCCGGCCGCCATGCTGCGGAAGGCACCTTTTATCCGGGCAGACGCATGAATGGAAAGGGCGTATTGATGGCTGTTAACGAGGATGTTCGCGCGGAGCTCGATTTTCTCGTCGCATTGCGGCGCGATCTGCACGCCCATCCCGAACTGGGCTTCGAGGAAGAGCGCACCAGCCAGATCGTCGCCGAACATCTGACAGAGACCGGCATGAAGGTGCATCGTGGCCTTGGCGGCACCGGCGTGGTGGGCACGCTGACGGTGGGCAATGGCCCGCGCACCATCGGCCTGCGCGCCGATATGGACGCGCTCGCTATGCCTGAAACCGCCGACCGCCCCTACAAATCCACCGTACCCGGCAAGATGCATGCCTGCGGGCATGACGGACACACGACGCTGCTTCTGGGCGCGGCGCGCGAACTGGCGCGCACGCGCAATTTCACCGGCACGGTGCATTTCATCTTTCAGCCGGCGGAAGAAGGCCGTGGTGGCGCAAAGCGCATGGTGGAGGATGGTCTTTTCGAGCTTTTCCCCTGCGATGCGGTCTATGGCCTGCACAACATGCCCGGCCTCGACACCGACGAGATGGCCGTGGTGGCCGGCCCGCAGCTTGCCTCTTCCGACAGCTGGCAGGTGCGCTTTCGCGGTGTCGGCACCCATGGCGCAAAACCGCATCTGGGCAAGGACCCGGTGACGGCGGGCGGGCATTTTCTTGCAAGCCTGCAGACGATTGTCGGCCGCGTGGTGGACCCGTTGCAGCCCGCCGTGGTGAGCGCCTGCTCGGTGCAGGCGGGCGACCCCAATGCGCTCAACGTGATCCCCGATTTCATCGACATCGCCGGAACCGCCCGCGCCTACACCCCGCGCGTGCGCGACCAGCTGGAAGAAGAGATCGGCCGGCTGGCCAACGGCGTGGCTGCGATGTTCGGCATCGAGGCGGAATACCGCTTCATCCGCCGCATTCCCCCCGTGGTGAACGATGCGGACGCGACGGCGCGCGCACTGGCGGCGGCGCAGGCCGTGTGTGGCGACAAGGTGCGCACCGACTTTCCGCCTTCGACGGCGGGCGACGATTTTGCGTTTTTCTCGCAAGATGTGCCGGGCGCCTATGTGTGGCTCGGCAATGGCCCGGCGGTGGATGGCGCGCTGCACCACAACACTGCCTATGACTTCAATGACGGGGCGATCAGCACCGGCGTAAAATTCTGGACGACGCTGGTGGAGCAGGAACTGGCGGCCTGATTTTTGATGTGGGGCGCATGCCCCTCATCCGCCTGCCGGCACCTTCTCCCCGCATGCGGGGAGAAGGAAGAAGTGGCACGGTCTATGCACCTTCTCCCCATTTACGGGGAGAAGGTGAGGATGAGGGGCGAGCGCTGACCTGAAAACGCAGGCAATGCCTATCCCAGTACCTCGAGAACCGGCGTTTCCAGAACGGCGGGGCGTGCATTGTCGGCAATGCCGAGATCGGTCTGGTGCGGGCCGGCATTACAGGCGAGCGTCGCGCCGAAACAGGCCTTGAACACCAGATAGGGCGGCTCCCAGTCGACAATGCCGTCCATGGCGGAGCGCAGGGCCGTGAAGCCCGCCGCCACATCGGACAGCGGTTCATCGGAGACGAGACCCGACAGAGGCAGCGCCAGAGAGGCGACGATGCGACCGCCCTGCGCAACGGCCATGCCGCCGCCGGCCTCGATCACCCAGTTGGCCGCTGCCGCTACATCTTCCTCATTGCCGCCGAAAACCGTGACGTTGTGGCTGTCGTGCGAAACCGTGGTGCAGAACGCGCCACGCCAGGAACCCCAGCCGGTGAGATAGCCCACGCGCGGAATGGCCGGCGCGCGGCCATGACGGTGGATGACGCTGATGAGCGTCGCGCCTTCGGGCGGCACGACGAAACCATCGCGCACCGAGGTCTCCGCCTCGCCCCACTCCGTGAAGCGGGGGCGGTGAATGGTGGCGACGCGAACGCGCTCCCCTTCCGCCCGGACGCGAAAATCATCGGGCGTGAAAATGGGGCATTTGATCGAGCCTTTGAGCGGCGCGGTGGAATGTACCTTCACCGGAGCGGTCAAAGCGCCATCGCGCGCGACCACGACGCCATTGGCGATGACGGCGGCGGCGCGGACATTCTCCAGATCGTCGAACAGTGCGATGTCAGCGCGGCGGCCTGCGGCGACAAGGCCGAGATCGGGGCGCGCGAGCCGGTGCGCGGCATTGAGCGTTGCGGCCTGAATGGCCCAGGGGGCCTGCATGCCGTAACGCACCAGACGGCGCGCCACATCGTCAAGCCCGCCTTCGTTGAGAAGTGAATCCGGGAAAACGTCGTCGGTGCAGAGCGTGACCGTGGAAGGCAGATGCCCGAGCGCGTTCAGCGCCTCGACGAATTCCGGCAGAAGATGATCGTGCGAGCCGCGCATCTCGATGGCGAGACCGGCGCGCAGCTTGGCCATCAGATCATCGCCGGAGACGAGTTCGTGATCGGAGCTGACGCCTGAGGCCATGAAGGCGTTGAGGTCTGCGCCTTTGAGGCTGCGGGCATGGCCGAAAACGGGCTTGCCGCTTTCAAGACCGGCCTGCACCACATCGCGCATGGGCGCGGTGCGGTCGATGACGCCGCGCATGTTCATGACTTCGGCAACGCCGCCAATGCCGGGACGCGCCAGCATGTCGGCAAGCTCCGCCCCGCCGAAATCGGCTCCGGACATTTCAAGGCCGGGGGCTGCCGGAACACAGGACGGCGCGAGCACGATCATGCGCAGCGGAAGATCGGCTGCCGCCTCCAGCGCCCAGATGACGCCATCGAGCCCGTGCACATTGGCGAATTCGTGAGGGTCCCACTGAACGGTGGTGACGCCGCGCGGCAGGACGGCCTCTGCATATGCGGCCGGCGTGATCATGGAGCTTTCCACATGCATATGCATGTCAATCAGGCCGGGCGTGACGATGAGCCCTTCCGCCTCGATGATCTCGGCTGCATCGTCGCGCAGGCCTTGATCGTGGACGCTGGCGATGAGCGCGCCGACAATGCCGATATCGGCGGAACGCAGTTCGCCGGTAACCGCATCAAGCAGCGTGCCGCCGCGAATGAGAAGATCGAAAGGCGCATCGCCGCGCGCGGCGGCAACGGCGCGATCGCGCAGGGCTGGATCGTTCAGGTCCTGGGTTTCGGCGGTCATGCGCGCGCGGCCTCCACGAGGGCGTCGAGCACCAGCGCGCGAACGCGCCGGGCATCAGCACGCATGCCCCACAGAGCGTTGGGCTTTGCGCGAGGGCTTTGATCGACAATGGTGCGGCCACGCGTGTGGGTGCCGGCAAGCTCCATCGTGACTTCCGCTTCCTGGAAGGTGAAAGCATCGGGAGCCACGAAGGCAGCGGCAGCGGTGGGATCGTAGAGCGCCATGGCGTTGCGCCCACTATTGAGCGCGATGTCGACATAGGCGCCCAGGAGATCGGCCAGGATCTCGGCCTTCGACGTGCCGACAGCGCGGACGGTGTCCACATCTTCGGGTCCGACGAGCACCTGACGGCAGAGATCGAGATCGGCGACACGCAGCGTCACGCCACTTGCGAGGACAATGGCGACGGCCTCCGGATCGGCGAAAGCGTTGAACTCGGCGGAGGCCGTGTGGTTGCCGCGCGTCGCGCCGCCGCCCATCCAGGTGACGCTGGCGATCTTCGAGATGAGATCGGGCCGTGCGAGCGACAGGATCGCGATGTTGGTGAGCGGCCCGAGCGCCAGGATCTCGCCCGGCGCATCGAGCCCTTCAAGCCATGCGGTCAGGGCCGCAAGCGCATCGGTGCGCGGCAGCGCATCCGCCTCGGGCAGGCTGCGCTCACGGGTGGGAATGCCGGTGGGGCCGAGAACATGAGCGGGTGTTTCCACCCCGCCAAGGATCGCCCGTTCCGCGCCGGTGTGGATCCGGAACCGCCAGCCAAGCAGCGATGCGGCTCCGGCGGCGTTGGCGCGCACCGCATCCATCGGCGCGTTGCCGAACACCAGCGAGACGCCGGCAATCGGCTTCGACGAGGCGGCGACCATCATCACCGCCAGAATGTCGTCGAAGCCCATATCCGTGTCGATCCAGACCAAGGCGGACACTCCTTTTCTACATCCGTTCGAGAACGGCGGCGCGCTCCGGCGGCAGGTCGAAGGCGACCCGGCTGCCCGGCTCGAAAGCGGGTGCTGCGGCGTCCATCTCGGCCTTGATGGGGCCAAGCGGGCTCTTCAAAAGATATTCGCGCGAGCCGCCGGCAAAGGCAGCGCCGAGCACCTCGCCCTCAAAGCGCCCCTCACCGAGGGTCACCATGTTCGGGCGCCATGCGAGCCCCGGCGCGTTGACGGCGGACGCGCCGGCAAGGTCCACCGCGCCGTTTTCCGTGACGATCTTCCCATCCTTGACGACGAAGATGTTCTCGAAGCCGACGAAGTCCGCAACGAAGCGCGACCGCGGCCGGTTGTAGACATCCTCGGGAGATCCGACCTGCTCGATCGCGCCTTCCTTCATAACGACGATGCGGTCGGCCAGCGCCAGCGCCTCGTTCTGGTCATGCGTAACGAAGACCATGGTGACGCCGCTCTCACGCTGGACGCGTTGCAGCTCGGTGCGCATTTCAAGACGAAGGCGCGCATCGAGGTTGGACAAGGGCTCGTCAAGCAGCAGAACCTTGGGCTCCATGACCAGCGAGCGGGCAAGCGCCACGCGCTGCTGCTGACCGCCCGAGAGCTCGGCCGGTTTGCGGCTGTGGAACTTTCCGAGCCCGACCATGGCAAGGCCGGCTTCGACCCGCTGGTTGATTTCGGCGGTGGGAAGCTTTTTGAGGCGCAGGCCGAAAGCGACGTTCTCGAACACAGTTAGGTGCGGGAACAGCGCATAGGACTGGAAAACCAGCCCGACATGGCGCTTGTTGGCCGGCACATGGGTGATGTCGGCACCATCCAGCGTGATCTTTCCGGAGGCCGGACGCAGGAGGCCGGTGATGGCGCGCATGGTTGTGGTCTTGCCGCAACCGGAAGGGCCCAGAAGCGCAATCAGTTCGCCCTTGCGGATGGAAAGGTTGAGACGCTCGACCGCGACGGTCTTGCCATAGGCGAGCGTGAGATCGCTCAGATCGAGATAGGTTTCATCAGACATAGCGGGAGAACCCCAGGAAACGTTCCGCAAGGAAAACGATGGAAATGGAGAGGAAGGCGAGCAGCGCGGCAAGAGCGGCCACCGACGGATCATAGGTAATTTCCATGTACCAGATCATGTCGATGGGCAGCGTGCGCACGCCCGGCCCTGAAAGAAAGAGCGACACCGGCACCTGGTTGAAGCTGGTGACGAAGCCCAGAATGAAGGCCGCCAGAATGCCGCTCTGAATGTTGGGCAGCACGATCCGGAAGAAGGTGGCGACCCGCGAAGAGCCGAGGATCACCGCAGCCTCCTCGATATCGCTGCGCAGATTGTCGAGCGAGGCCGAAACCACCCGCACCGCATAAGGCAGGATCAGCGCTGTGTGGGCGATGAACAGCGCCAGTCCGACGCTCACATCGAGCGGGATCACCAGATAGCGCAGGAGCGCCAGACCAACAATGATGCCCGGCACGATGATCGGCGCGGAAACGATGGTGCGGATGGTCTCGCCGAACGGCAGACGATAGCGCGAGGCGGCATAGGCCACCGGCACGCCGAGCACCAGGGCAGCAAGCGTGCCGAAAATGGCGAGGAACATGGACAGCGCAAAGCTTGCCCTGAAACTCTCCACCTCGAACACCTTCATCACCCATTTGAGCGACAGGCCCTGCGGCGGAAAGGCGAGCGTTTCGCCGCCTGAAAGCGCCGCTGCGACGATGATGACGAACGGCCCGAGGAGGAAGGTCAGAACAAGGGCCAGCGTGACATAGGACAGAAGGCGGGAGGTCATCGCTTGTTCCTCGCGGTGGCCAGGCGTTTGAGCAGCAGATTGGCGGAAAAGCTCATCACCATGAGGATCATGGCGATGATGCTTGCCGAGGCAAAATCATTGGCGACGGTGACGCGCTGATAGAGCAGCGTCTCCAGCATCAAGACCTTGGAGCCGCCGAGAATGGCGGGGGTGATGTAGGCCGTGAGCGAGCCGGTGAAGACCAGCGTGCCACCAATGACGAGCCCTTCCTTGGTCAACGGGAGGATGACCTTGACGAAGACCTGCAGCCAATTGGCACCCAGAACGCGCGCGGCGGGCACGGCATCTCTGGGCATGTTTTCAAGCGCGCTGATGAGCGACAGGATCATGAGCGGCAGGAAGAGCTGCAGAAGACCGATAAAAACGGCCGTCTCGGTGAAGAGGAACCGGATGGGCGTGTCGGAAAGACCGAGCCAGACGATGGTCTCGTTGACGAAGCCGGTGCGGCCCAGAATGACGATCCAGGCATAGGTGCGGGCAACGGGCGAAATCATCAGCGGCATGACGACGAGGCCGATCATGCGGCCGCGCGCGGTGGGCGGCAGCGAGACGATGGAATAGGCCGTGGCATAGCCGATGACCGCCGACACGGCGGTGACGATCGCCCCGAGCTTCAAGGTGCGCCAGAAGACGGCGCGGTTGAGCTCGCTTTCAAAGAAGCCGGCATAGGATGCCAGGGTCCAGCTCCCCTCAGCGCGAAAGCCCTCGGAAAGCAGGATGCCCACGGGTACGAGAAAAACGATCGCCGCGAAGACCGCCGCAGGCAAGGCCAGCGCCAGTCCTTCCATCCGATTGTGAAACATGTGTTGGGACCTTGTGTTGGGTTCGGGGGCGAGCGCATCGCCCGCCCCCGAACCATCGCATCAGCGGATCGGCTTACTGGCCGATCTGGGCATTCCACTCCGAGAGCCAGCTCTCGCGATTGTCGAGTATGACGGCCGGGTCGAGCAGCTTCAGGCTCTCGACGGTTTCGGCGCCATAGGTGAGGTTTTCCGCGATATCGTCAGAGACCTTCACTTCGGCATTGGCAGGGCTGTCCACCAGCGCCTCGGCAAGCTTGGTCTGGATCTCGGTGGAGAGCCAGAAATCCATGAACTGATAGGCAAGATCCTCGTTCTTGGCGCCCTTGGTCAGGATCATGACATTCATGCCGCCAGTCTGGCCTTCCTTCGGCGTGGCCCAGGCCATGTCAAACCCCATCTTGGAGTAAGCACCCCAGGCGAAACGACCGATGGGGGCAGCGAGGATTTCTTCCTGCTGCATGAGCTGCGCGACCTGCGAGGAACGCTCATAGAAGGTGACGATGTCGACCTTGTTCTTGGCGACTTCACCGATTGCGGCCTTCAGGTCTGCAGCATCGTCGCCGATGGCCTTGCCGACCATGTAGAGCGCGGGCGGGCCCTGATTGGTGCTCACATTCGGAAATGCAACGCGGCCCTTCAGCTTGTCCTGGAACAGATCGGCCCAGCTTTCGATCGTCACCTCGTCGGCGCGGTAGGCGATCGACGTGGCGTAGAAGGTGTAGCCGACACCCATGTTGTCGCCGACCGGGTCCTTGGCGATCTCGTAGAGCTTGTCATAGTTCGAAAGGCGGCTGACATCGATAGACTGAGTGATGCCCTTGCGCGCGGCAGAAAGCGCATCATGGGTGGACATGACGGCCATGTCGATTTCCGGATCGTCCTTGCGGGCTTCGAGCTTTGCGAGGCGCTCCACGGAATTGCCTGTCTCGACCACGAGTTCACAGCCGCACTTGGCCTCGAACGGATCGTAGACGATCTCCTTGAAGGCATCCTGGGCAAAGCCGTAGACGGAGATCACGAGGGTTTTGTCGGCAGCCTGCGCTGCGCCGCTTAGTGCAGCCAGCGCGACGCCGGAGGCCAGGAGTTTCTTGAGCATGTCTGATCGCTTCCTTCTCTGGTGGTGCTTTTTCTAGACTTGGTCGATGGTGGGTGACGCCGAACCGCGAAAACCCGGCGGCGTCTCGCCAGAAACGGGGAGCCCCAACATTGGCCCGCTCGACTGACGAATGATGAGTTCCATTGGTATGGAGTTCTGATCCCGGATGGTCTTTGGATCAGGTAAGACACCGTCGGTGCCTTCCTGTTCGATCTGGGAAATCAGATCGGCAATTGCGATCGCCGCAATCCGGTCCATATCCATGCGCATGGTGGTGAGGCTCGGTGCGATCACGCCAGCCCAGATCAAATCATCGAAACCGGTCACGCTCACGTCGCCCGGAATGGAAATGCCGCCCTGCTGCAGTTCGGTGATGGCGCGCAGGGCATGAAGATCGGAAACGGCAGCGAAAGCGGTGACGCCCTCCTCGACCAGACGCACCAGCCCCAATGGGCAACCCGATCCATGGCGTCGTTCCATCTCGCTGATCCAGATGAGACGGGTTTTCCCAATGCCAGCGAACGCCGCACGGATGCCGCCAACACGATCGTTCTGAACGTTGGAATCGGCATGGAGACCGATGATCACAAGAGAGCGATGGCCAAGATCAAGCAGGTGCCGACCGATCTCCATCCCGCCATTCCAGTGATCCGCAGCGACCGTGTTGCCAGGCGTGGAGGGCGAATCGATCACCGCGACCGGACGGCCGATATCGCCAATGCGCGTGCCATGGCGGGGAACGACGATAATGCCATCGGCCCCGCGCTCGATCAGGCGGTTGATGGCGCGGGTTTGGGCATCGATATCACCACGGCTGTCGCCGATGAGGACACCATAGCCCGCTTCGGAAGCCGCATGTTCGATCGCCTGCGCGAACTGGGGAAAGAGCGGATGAGCAATGTCGGCCAGAACAAGGCCGAGCACATGGCTGCGCCCGGTGCTGAGTGCGCGGCCTGCGAGACTGGGCACATAACCCAGCTCCTTTGCCTTTTCGCGAATTACCCTGCCGAGCTCCTGCGACACGCGGCCCTTTCCGGACATCGCGTTCGAAACGGTCGCAACCGATACGCCAAGGGCCCTGGCAATATCGGACAGGTTGGCGCGTGAAGCCATCGAAGCCCGGTACAAGTGGAGATTAAGCGTTTAAGCAATATGCATGGGGGCGGGTGCTCTGTCGACTCCGTTTTTGGAGTTCCCCACAAATGGGTGTCAGGCGGGTCTATGGTCCCACCTTACCTTGCCGAGTTGGACTTGCCGAAATGAGGTCTCCCCTAATCGGCCGACCGCACAGACAGAGGTGCCCTGAAGCGCTTGAGCCGCAGGGCATTGCCGAGTACGAAAACGCTGGAAAGCGCCATGGCCCCGGCGGCAAGCATGGGCGAAAGCAAGAGCCCAGTGGCGGGATAGAGCACGCCCGCAGCGACCGGGATGAGGCTTGCATTGTAGGCGAAAGCCCAGAACAGGTTCTGCTTGATGTTCTTCATGGTCGCCTGCGAAAGACCGATGGCGTTTGCGACGCCTGTGACATCCCCGGCCATCAGAACCACGTCCGCGCTCTCGATGGCGACGTCGGTGCCAGTGCCGATGGCAATGCCCACATCGGCTTCCGCCAGAGCCGGAGCATCGTTGATGCCATCGCCGACGAAGCAAACCGGGCCTACCTGCCCGCGCAGGCGCTTGATCGCCTCGACCTTGCCTTCCGGCAGCACTTCGGCTTCCACACGGTCGATACCGAGCCTTGCAGCAATCGTTTCGGCGGTGCGGCGGTTGTCGCCGGTGACCATGGCGACCTCCAACCCCAGTGCATGAAGTGCCGCGATGGCTTCGGGAGTCGATTCCTTCACCGGATCGGCAATGGCGATCAGGGCGGCAAGCCTGCCATCGACCGCAGCGTAAAGCGGTGTCTTGGCATCGGCGGCGAGTTTCTCGGCGTCGGCTGAGGCCTTGCCGATCTCGACATTATGCTGGCGCATAAAGCGGTCCGCGCCGATGTGAAGACGTCGACCATCGACATCGGCAGCGATGCCAAAGCCCGCAACCGCCTTGAACTCGTCGACCGACTTGAGGCGCAGGTCTTCGGAACGCGCGGCTTCCACAATAGCATCCGCCACCGGGTGTTCCGACATGGCCTCCGCGGAAGCGGCGAGCGAAAGGACATCCGCACGCTCGAAACCGGGCTGCACCACGAAGTCGGTGAGTGCGGGGCGCCCCAGCGTCAGCGTGCCGGTCTTGTCGAATGCGACAACGCGCGTGTTGCGCATGTTCTGCAACGCTTCGCCATTGCGGAACAGGACACCCAGCTGTGCTGCGCGACCGGTGCCCACCATGATGGAGGTTGGTGTCGCAAGCCCCATGGCGCAGGGGCAGGCGATGATGAGAACCGCCACCGCATTGACCAGCGCGAAAGCCAATGCCGGATCCGGACCAAACATCAGCCATATGACGAAGGTCAGCGCCGCCGCCAGCATGACTGCCGGCACGAACCAAGCCGTGACCCGGTCGACCATGGCCTGAACAGGAAGCTTGGCTCCCTGGGCGTTTTCAACCATCCGGATGATCTGCGCCAGCACCGTGTCGGCACCGATCTTGGTGGCCCGGTACACGAAGCTGCCTGCCTTGTTGATGGTGCCACCGATCACCTCGTCGCCTTCCGCCTTGGAGACAGGCGCAGGCTCACCCGAGATCATGGCTTCATCAACATAGGAGGCGCCGCTCTCGACGACACCATCGACCGGCACCTTGTCGCCCGGGCGCACCTGAAGGCGGTCGCCGACAACCACCTCCTCGAGCGGCACATCAATGAAGGCATCATCGCGGAGAACGCGCGCGCTTTTGGCGCGCAGCCCCATCAGCCGCTTGATGGCTTCGCCGGTACGCCCCTTGGCTCGTGCCTCCAGAAGCCGTCCAAGCAGGATGAGCGTGACGATGACGGCGGACGCCTCGAAATAGACATTGACGGTTCCCGAGGGAAGAATGGCGGGTGCGAAGGTGGCCACGACCGAATAGGCCCAGGCAGCGGAGGAACCGAGCATGACGAGCGAGTTCATGTCGGGCGCAAAGCGCATCAGCGCCGGAAAACCCTTGCGGTAAAAGCGCAATCCGGGACCGAACTGAACAATGGTCGCGAGGATGAAATAGACGATGTAAAGCGTCGAGCGGTCGACAATGCCCATCAGCCAGGCATGCATGCCCGGTACGAAGTGACTGCCCATTTCAAAAAGGAAGATCGGTAGGGTGAAGATTGCCGCCAGCGTGAAATCGCGCTTGAGCGCGCGCAGCTCTGCGGCCTTGGCCGCCTCATGTGCATCGCTGTCGCCAACGCGATCGGAGCGCAAGACTGGCGTGTAACCGGATTTGCGGATCGCCTCTTCCACACCGGAACGGGCGTCATCATTCAAGAGATCAACAGAGGCGCTTTCGGTGGCGAGGTTGACCGTCACGCCGGAAACGCCGGGGACTGCCGCAATGGCCTGTTCAACCCGGCGCACGCAGGAGGCGCAGGTCATCCCGTCAACGCCAATATCGAGACGGCTTGCCGGTATCTTGTAGCCAGCCCCTTTCACCGCCTTGACGATGCTTGAGAAATCCACGCCGTTTTTGAGGTGCACCTCGGCGGTTCCGGTTGCCAGATTGACCGTCGCACTTTCGATGCCATCGACAGCCTCGATCGCGCTTTCTGTGCGCCTGACGCAGGAAGCACAGCTCAGCCCCTCGACGCGAAAGCGTTTGACATTTGCTGGAGAGGCACTGGCAGCAGGGGCATTCATCACGTTCATCCCGAAAAACATTGTTCAGGATTGGGCTTCTAGACCTTCCAGTCAATGGAACGTCAAGCACGAAAATTCAGAAACGCTTTCAACGTTCCCGATCTTTCTCCAGACACATTGTCGTTTGCCCGTGAGCATCACACGAATATGATTGGGATCATACAGTCGCGATACCTACATCAGGCTCAGCGGGCATTGGGCTCTCCACCGATGCCCGATCTTGATGGAGACGAACAATCAGGAAGCCGGAGCTGCGAATGAACTACAAGAAGACCGAAGAAGCCTTGGCCCGTCTGACACCGGAGCAATATTACGTGACGCAGCAGAGCGGCACGGAGCGGCCGGGCACAGGTGAATACCTAAGCAACAAGGAACCGGGCATCTATGTCGATATTGTTTCGGGCGAGCCGCTGTTCGCCAGCAGCGACAAGTATGAATCCGGTTGCGGTTGGCCAAGTTTCACCAAACCGATCGTGCCTGCCCATGTCAACGAGTTGCGCGACACGACCCATGGCATGATCCGCACCGAGGTGCGCTCGGTCCATGGGGACAGCCATCTCGGCCATGTCTTCGAAGACGGGCCCATCGACCGGGGCGGTCTGCGCTATTGCATCAACTCGGCCGCACTGCGCTTCGTCCATCGCGACGCGATGGAGGCGGAAGGCTACGGGGCCTATCTCGACCAGGTGGAGGACGTGAAATGACGGAACGTGCAGTACTTGCCGGCGGTTGCTTCTGGGGCATGCAGGATCTCATCCGCAAAATGCCCGGCGTCGTGAGCACCCGCGTGGGATACACTGGCGGCGATGTGCCCAATGCGACCTATCGCAACCATGGCACCCACGCGGAAGGCATCGAGATCATCTTCGATCCGGAGCAAACAAGCTACCGGCGCATTCTGGAGTTTTTTTTCCAGATTCATGATCCCACGACCGTCAACCGCCAAGGCAACGACATAGGCATGTCGTATCGTTCAGCCATTTACTATGTGACGGATGAACAGAAGCGCATCGCCGAAGATACGATTGCCGATGTCGACGCCTCGGGATTGTGGCCCGCCAAGGTCGTGACGGAAGTGGAGCCCGTGGGCGATTTCTGGGAAGCCGAACCGGAGCATCAGGATTATCTGGAGCGGTATCCGAACGGGTATACATGTCATTTCCCCCGTCCGGGCTGGGTGCTGCCCAAACGCGACGCAGCCGAGTAACCCTCAACCTCCGATGATCACCGCTCGCGCGGCCATGCGGCATGCATGTCGTCAATCACATAGGCATGGGCGTGACGACGCCCGTGCCCATCTCCCGCAAGATGCGGATGATCCTCCGGGAGGTCATCATGGCTGTGTTCTACAATCTCGGGATCGCGGGCCGGCCAGATGGCAAGGCCGACCCCTATAGCAACCGCGGCCAGCGCCGCGAGGATGATCGACGTGGCGGGAAGGCCAAGGGCAACCCCTGCCCAACCGGCTAGCGGATATGCGATAAGCCAGCAGGCATGAGACAGCGCAAATTGCGCGGCGAAGAGTGCCGGGCGATCCTCGGCATTGGCCGAACGTCTCAGCAACCTGCCCGACGGCGTCTGCGCCGTTGAAAACCCGACGCCGAGCACGAACCACAACGCCACCAACCACCCGAAGCCGGGCAGCGCCGCCGCGGCCAGCGTGCCAACCGCGAGAAGACACGCCCCCGCCAGCATCACCGTGCGATCCGAAGCGGTGTCCAGCAATTTGGGCAGAGTGAGCGCGGCCACCATCGAACCGCCACCGAATGCCGCCAGCGCCAGCGCAGTCGCCTGATTGTCGAGGGCGAAGACACCCTGCACATAGACAACCGTATTGACGATCACCAGAGCTCCCGCCGAAGCAATGGCGAGGTTCAACGCCAAGAGCCCGCGCAAACGTGGCGTTGCAAGGTAAATGCGAATGCCGCGCGTTGTCCGATCATAGATGCCGCGTGGCTTTGCCGGTTTCGGGCTGGGCAAGGCCACCGACATCACGAGCGCCGCCGAGACGAGAAACCCGATCACGGTTCCGGCAAACAGGCTGTGAAAAGAGACAAAGGAAAGGAGGGCCGCCGCCAGCATCGGACTCACGACGCTTTCAAGATCGTAGGCCAGACGCGAAAGGGAAAGCGCCCGCGTATACGCTCTCTCATCCGGCAGGATATCGGGAATCGTGGCCTGAAAAGCCGGTGTAAACCCCGCTGAAGCGGACTGCAGCATGAAGATAAGCACGTAAACCTGCCAGACTTCCGTGACGAAGGGCAGGAATATTGCGACACCAGCGCGCACCAGATCGAGTGTCACAAGCATTGCGCGGCGCGGCACTCTTTCTGCGAAGGCGGAGGCAAGCGGCGCAACACCGACATAAGCGATCATCTTGATGGCGAGCGCCGTTCCCAACACCGCTCCTGCATTGTCGCCAGCCAGTTCGAAAGCGAGCAGACCCAAGGCCACTGTCGCAAGCCCGGTTCCGATCAGTGCGATCACCTGCGCGCCGAACAGATGGCGATAGATTCGGTTCTTCAGGATCGCCAGCATCACAAATACTTCGCTATTTCCCTGAATTCATCGAGTGCCTGCCGCCGCTCGCGCGCCATCGGCCCGATCACCTCTTCAAGACAATGATCAAGATGATCCTGGATCAACGTCTTCTTCGCCTGTGCAATGGCCCTTTCGACCGCGTGGAGCTGCTGTGCGATCTCAAGGCAAGGTCTGCCAGCCTCGATCATGTCGATGACTCCGCGCAAATGCCCGTCGGCGCGTTTGAGGCGCTTGACGATCTGGGGGTGTGTTTCGTGCAGATGAGGTTCCGTGGCCATTAGTATATGCTATCCCCCTGCAGGGGATAGAGCAAGACGCATTGACGTGAATATGGCCGTCCGTGACGGATCTATCGCAAGCCGGTCAGAGGCGGCGCGCAGACGAGCCGTCGGACACCTCATTCCTTCCAACCGGACATTACCTGCCTCGCGAAACGGGCCGGGAGGATGCGCCTCAGCTGCCGGCGCGCGCCGAGGCGATTGCGTCCAGCGTTCTGCGCTGGCGGTGCATTTCCAGAAAGACGCGATAGTCGCGATCAAAACGTTCCCGGGCTACCGGGTTCGGTCGTCGCGCCCTGCCCTTCTGCGCCATACTCACACAGGCATCCGTCAGACTATCGTAGAGCCCGGCAGCCGTGGCCGCCACCATCCCGGTTCCCAATAGCATGGCATCTTCCGCGCCCGGCTCTTCAACCGTGCACCCGGCGGCATCCGCATACAACTCCATCAACAACGGATTTTTCGTATGGCCTCCGGTTACGTGGAGCGTGTCGATCGCATAGCCCGTTTCGTTCAGCGCATCGAGGATGTGACGAATTCCGAATGCAATCGCCACCGCCGTACGCCAGTAAAGCCGGCAAAGACTGTCGAAAGAGGCATCGAGGGTCAGTCCCGATATCACACCGACCGCATGGGGATCGGCCAGCGGCGACCGGTTTCCGTGAAAGTCCGGCAGAACGTGCAGCCGGGCGGCAAGGTCATTTCCCTCCACAGCCCGCAATTCGTTGACGCGGTCGCAGATACGCTTGTGCATCTGCGCATCCGGTTCGCCCCCGGCTGCATGCCAGCGTATGATGTGATCCAGCAAAGCGCCTGATACCGATTGGCCGCCTTCAGCGAGCCAGCATCCCGGCAATGCCGCGCCAAGATAGGGCCCCCAAACGCCGGGTACGGGACGAGCCTCGCGGGAAAAGGCCATGACGCAGCTCGACGTCCCGGCGATCAGAGCCATGTGCCGATCGATACTGAAGGCGTCGCCGGCAAAACCGCCGAGCACACCGAGCGCTCCACCATGAGCATCGATCAGCCCGGCTCCGACCCTGCACTGTTGCGTGAGACCAAGCGCATCCGCAGCGTTGGCGGTGAGTGGTCCAAGATCCAGACCGATGGGGCTCGCCTCTTCCGGCAATTGTCCGCGTTCAAGCATGTCCGGGATACCGACAGTTTCGAAGAAATCGCTCTGCCAACCCGATTTTTCATGTGCGAGATAGGTCCACTTGCAGGTCAGTGTGCATTGTGACCGCGCGAGCGAACCCGATGCTTTCCAGGTCAGGAAATCTGCCAGATCGAAAAAATGACCTGCCGCATTCCAGCATTGCGGCAGGTTTCGCTTTAGCCACATCAGCTTCGGTGTCTGCATCTCCGGCGACATGACGCCACCGATGTAATCAAGCACACGGTGGCCGGTCCGCGTGCATTCATCGGCTTCGGCAAGGGCACGATGATCGAGCCAGACGATCGTGTCCCAGCCCGGTCCCCCATCGGGTGAAACACTTAGCTGGCCACCATCACGATCTCGCACCACCAGCGAACATGTGGCATCGAAGCTTATACCGACGACGCTTTGAGGCGACACCCCTGCCCGTTCAACCGCATTGCGCACCGAAGCGCACACCGCGCGCCAGATGTCTTCGGAATCCTGCTCGGCGAAATCTGCTGCAGGCCGGTTCATCCGGATCGGAGTCTCGGCTCGCCCCAGAAGTTGGCCCTCACGGTCAAGCACACCGGCGCGGGCGCTTCCTGTGCCCACGTCAACCGCCACCACAAAATTGCGCATCAATTCTCTCTCTGGATCTCCTCCAACCGGACGATAAGGTCCGGAAGCAGTTGCATCCTGTCAAAAATCAGGTCCGGTTCCAAGCGTTTCAGGATTGCGCGATGCGCTTTTGATCCAGCGTGGGATGCACCGGCAAAGCACAGGACCCGCATACCTGCCCGGTGCGCAGCCTCGATCCCGGCAGGGCTGTCTTCCACAACGACACAACGGGCCGGTTCAATCCCCATCGAGCGGGCGGCAAAGAGAAAGAGATCGGGAGCCGGCTTGCCGTTGGGCACCATCGTCGCGCTGAACACATTCGGTTCGAAACGATCAAGAAGTCCCGTCACCCCAAGCGACACACGGATACGCTCCGGCTGGCTGGAAGACGCAACACAGTATGGCAGGGCAAGACCGTCGAGGGCGTGCTGGATCCCGCTGACGGCCTGCAGTTCGTTACGAAAGGTTGCGTAAAGGTTCTCTCGCATGCGCGAGAGCGCAGCCTCATCAAGATCAACGCCGAAATCAGCGCTGAGCAGCGATCTGATTGTGCTCAACGAACGACCGAGAAACAGTTCATAAGCCGTCTCCGGATCAATATGAACGCCATTTTCCGCAACGGTTTCCAACAGGACCCGCATGGAAAGCGGCTCACTGTCCACGAGCACGCCATCACAATCGAAGATCACAAGCGCGATATCGTGCCTCGTTGTCACGGGAGACACATCCCTCACCAGCAGGAATAACCGCCATCCGCCAACACGATCGAACCGGTCATGAGGCTGGATGCATCGGAAGCGAGGAATTGGACCACCGAGGCGATCTCGTCGGGTTGACCGACACGCCCCATGGGGGTCATCTCGAGCCAGGTAGCATACATTTCGGGATTTTCCCGAATACCGAACGCCGTGAGCGGTGTCTCGATATAGGTTGGAGCGACCGCGTTGACGCGAACCCCGCGCCGTCCCCATTCGGCGGCGAGCGACTTGGTCAGCTGGTGCACCGCCGCCTTGGAGGCATTGTAGAATGCCTGGGGCTGAGGCTTGTTGACGATCACGCCGGACATGGAACCGATGTTGACGACTGAACCGCTGCCGCGTTCCAGCATCTTGCGACCGAAGGCTCGGCAGCACCAGAACAACCCGTCGACATTGACGTCCATATGGAAACGCCAATGCTCGTCACTGGTGTTTTCAGCCGGCACATCGCTCTGCGCCACGCCTGCATTGTTGACGAGAATGTCGATCCGCCCATGCCGCTGTTCAATTGCATCAGCCGCCGCATTCACCTGGTCCGACCGGGTCACGTCCAGCACGATGCTCTCCGCCGAATGGCCCAGCTTTTTCAAGGCGTCGACGCTCGCTTCCGCCAGATCAGCTTTCATGTCGGCAACGACCACATGGGCGCCGGCTTCGCCGAGCGCGCGCGCGCATGCGGCGCCGATACCCTGTCCCGCGCCGGTGACGACGGCGACGCGTTCATCGAGCCTGAGTTTTTCCAGATACATTTCAAGACACCTTCTTTATTCTGCTTACCCTGTGTGCCGGACCATCAACTCAAGGCGTTGCCGGCGTCGTCGAAACGGTGCAGGCGCTCGGGGGACGGGGTGAGATAGACCGTCTCACCGTGACGCAATGCAAACTCACCGTCGGCGCGCGCGGTGAGTTGCCCGATCCCGTCAATATCGACATGAAGAAACGTGTCGGAACCAAGATGCTCAGCCACGCCGACCTTGCCCTTCCAGTGACCGCTTTCGGTAGAAAGCTGGAGGTGCTCAGGGCGCACACCGATTGTCGCCGCCCCCATCTTCTCTGCCTCGACCCCCTTGACGAAATTCATCCGCGGCGAGCCGATGAAACCCGCTACAAAAAGGTTTCGCGGGCTGCGATAAAGCTCCAGAGGCGAGCCCACCTGTTCGATGCGTCCCGCGTTCAACACCACGATCTTGTCGGCCATCGTCATGGCTTCCACCTGATCATGGGTGACGTAGATCATCGTCGTGTTGAGCTGATGATGAAGTTCGCTGATCTCAAGCCGCATGGAGCCGCGCAAGGCCGCATCGAGATTCGACAAGGGCTCATCGAAGAGAAACGCCTTTGGCTCGCGGACAATCGCACGGCCGATCGCCACACGCTGGCGCTGACCGCCGGAAAGTTGGCCGGGGCGACGGTCGAGATAATCCGTCAGGTTCAGGATGCGCGCGGCGTTGCGCACCTTTTCGTCGATCACCGCCGTGTCCGCTCCTGCCATTTTCAGCGGGAAGGCGATGTTCTTGTAAACGCTCATATGCGGATAGAGCGCATAGGACTGGAAGACCATGGACAAGCCACGCTTTGCCGGAGCGCGAGCGGTCATATCTTCACCGTCAATCAGGATCCGGCCGCTTGTCGTGTCTTCCAGGCCCGCAATCAGGCGCAACAGTGTGGATTTGCCGCAGCCTGACGGACCGACGAACACGACAAACTCATTGTCCGCAATCTCCAGATCGATTTCGGGAATGACGACGGTCGAGCCGAAGGCCTTGTGCACCTTTTCGAGTCGGATTTCCCCCATGGTGGTCGTTCCTTATTTGACGGCGCCGAAAGTGAGGCCACGCACGAGCTGACGTTGCGAAAACCAGCCCATGATGAGGATCGGGGCGATGGCGAGTGTCGATGCGGCCGAGAGCTTTGCCCAGAACAGCCCCTCCGGACTGGAATAGGAGGCGATGAAAGCCGTGAGAGGTGCCGCCTTGGCTGCGGTCAGATTGAGTGTCCAGAAGGCCTCGTTCCAGGCGAGAATGATGTTGAGAAGCAGGGTGGAGGCGATGCCCGGGACCGCCATCGGCGTCAGCACATAGATGATTTCCTTGGCAAGCGAGGCGCCGTCCATACGGGCGGCTTCGAGGATATCGCCGGGTATCTCGCGGAAATAGGTGTAGAGCATCCACACGATGATCGGCAGGTTCGCCATGGTGAGGACAAACACGAGGCCGATGCGCGTGTCGAGCAACCCCGCATCGCGGAACAACAGGTAGATCGGCACCAGAACACCGACTGCCGGCAGCATCTTCGTGGACAGCATCCACAGGAGCACGTCCTTGGTCCGTTTCGTGGGCGCAAATGCCATGGCCCAGGCTGCCGGGATGGCAATGAGCAGGCCGAGCAAGGTCGAACCAAGCGAGATCACCACCGAGTTCATGAAATGCTTCAGGTAGTCGGAGCGGCTGTTGACCTCGACATAGTTCTCCGCCGTCCACTCGAAGAAAAGGAATTGTGGCGGGGTTGCGATCGCCGCGCCTTCAGACTTGAAGCTGGTCAGCACCGTCCAGAGGATCGGAAAGAAGATGATGAAGCCCACCAGCCAACCAATGACGGTGAAGGTGATACGGGTGCGGGTGGAAACGCCACGGGCCATCGGCTCTCTCCTATTCCAGATTCTTGCCGATGAGGCGGACAAGGAAGATGGCAACGATATTCGCCAACACCACCGCAACGATGCCGCCGGCGGAGGCACCACCCACGTCGAACTGCAAAAGCGCCTGCACATAGACCAGATAGGTCACAGTGGTTGTTTGCACGCCCGGCCCACCATTGGTGGTCACGAGGATCTCGGCGAAAACCGAGAGCAGGAATATGGTCTCGATGAGCACCACCACCGTGATCGCACGCGCCATATGCGGCAGCACGATGTAAATGAAGCGGGAGAGAGCGCCTGCGCCATCCATTTCCGCGGCTTCCTTCTGCTCCGTGTCGAGCGACTGGAGAGCCGTCAGCAAGATGAGCGTTGCGAAGGGCAGCCACTGCCAGGACACGATCATGACGATCGAAAAGAGCGGCGCCTCGCCAAACCAGTCGACAGGCTGAAGGCCGAAGGTCCGCGCGATCCAGGCAAACAGCCCGTTCACCGGATGCATCAGCATGTTCTTCCAGACCAGCGCCGATACGGTTGGCATCACGAAAAAGGGAGCGATGACCATCAAGCGCACAATGCCTTGCCCGAAGAACGGCTGGTCGAGCAAGAGCGCCATCAGAATGCCGCCACCGACACTGATGAGGAGCACGCCCCCCACCAAAAGCAGCGTATTCAACAGCCCAGTGAGGAATGCGGGATCCGTCAGGAAAAACCGGTAATTCAGGAAGCCTGCCCACTCCTCCATGCCCGGCATGAGGAGGTTGTAGCGCAACATCGAGAAATAAAGCGTCATGGCCAGCGGAACAGCCATCCACAGAAGCAGCAGAACGACTGCGGGCGTCATCATCAGCCGGGCGCTGGCGCGGGTCTGTAGCGTGGCCATGAGCCTGCCTCTTCAAACCGAATGTTGACCGATAGGCGAGACCGGAATCGCAGCCGAGAGAGAGAGGGGCAGCCGCGATTCCGGGGGGTGGCGGGTTTACTTGGGATATCCCGCCTTTTCCATTTCGCGCTGGGTCAGGGCCTGCGCGTTGGACAGCGCCTGGTCGACGCTGGATTGCCCGGCAAGTGCGGCCGAGAATTGCTGGCCGACCGCCGTCCCTATCCCCTGAAACTCGGGGATCGCGACAAACTGCACGCCCACATATGGCACGTCTTCGACCGTCGGGCTGGTCGGATCAGCAGCCTGAATGGACTTGATGGTCAGGTCGGCGAAAGGTGCGGCTTCCTGATACGCGGAGTTCTCATAGAGCGAGGTCCGCGTACCGGGCGGCACATTGGCCCACCCTTCCTTCTCCGCCACGAGCGCACTGTATTCCTTGCTTGTCGCCCAGGCGATGAAGGTCTTTGCCGCATCGGTTTTCTGCGAGCCTGCCGGAACGGCCAGAGACCAAGCCCAGAGCCAGTTCCCACGCTTGCCGAGCCCCTTGTCGGGAGCAAGCGCAAAGCCCACCTTGTCGGCAACCTGGCTTTCATCCGGATTGCTCACAAATGAGGCCGCCACCGTGGCGTCGATCCACATGCCGCATTTTCCGGTCTGGAAGAGCGCCAGATTCTCGTTGAAGCCATTGGAGGATGCTCCGGGCGGTCCGGCATCGTTCATGAGATCGATGTAGAACTGCAGGGCTTCCTTCCATTCCGGCTGGTCGAACTGCGGCTTCCATTCCATATCAAACCAGCGCGCACCGAACGAGTTCGCCATGGCGGTGAGGAACGCCATGTTCTCGCCCCAGCCGGCCTTGCCGCGAAGACAAATGCCGTAAACCTCATTGTCCTTGTCCGTGATCTTGCGCGCGGCTTCGCCGATAAAGTCCCAACTTGGGGCCTCCGGCATCTCGAGCCCGGCTTCCTCGAACAAGTCCTTGCGGTACATGACGAAGGAACTCTCACCGTAGAATGGCGCCGCATAAAGCGTTCCGTCCATCGAAAGGCCTGCGCGGATGGCGGGCAGCAGATCATCGACGTCATAGTCCGCGGCGAAATCGAGTGGCACCAGCCAATTCTGCGCGGCCCAGATCGGCACCTCATAGGTGCCGATGGTCATAATGTCGTACTGACCGCCCTTGGTGGCAATGTCAGTGGTGACGCGCTGACGCAGGACATTTTCCTCCAGCGTCACCCATTCCAGTTCGATATCGGGATGCTTTTCCGTGAACGCGCCCGCAAGCTTTTGCATGCGGATCATATCGCCATTGTTCACGGTTGCTATTGTCAGTGTTTCCGCCTGCGCGACACCGGCAATGGTCATTGCCGAGCACGTCATCATGGCCAGAAGCCTCGCCCTCATGGTCTCCTCCCAAAGATTTGAGCAAATGCTATGTTAATGAGCAAATACTCACTTCACTGCAAAGTCAAGCCCTTCCGTCTCATTGAAATGGAAGCGAGTGCCCGAAGATCTGACTCAGCCAGCCTCCAGCAGCGCTGTCGCTGTCCGCTCATCAGTAATCAACCCGTTGACAATGTGGCGACTGACGGCCGCCTTGATGGCGGGAAGTTTTCGCGCGCCCATTGCCGCTGCTATGACGAGCGAGGTTCCTGACGACGGCAATGGCGCGCTTGCGACACGATCGTTCAGTCCGCCCTCGATGAAGGTTCCGTCTGTGCCAAAAGACCACCCCACGATCTCCCCGACCGCACCAGCCTTCTGGAGGGCGTCCAGCTCCGGCCTGGAAACGAAACCGTCTTCGAACACCGGTGCGTTATCTGTCATGTCGCCTATACCGACAAACGTGACATCCGCCCGTCTTGCCAGTTCCAGCGCCGGTCGGATCATCGGCTGCTCGTGGAGAAGATTCCGCTCCTCCGACGACGAGACGATGACCGGCAGGGGCATGGGAAAGCTGCGGGCCTTCACGGTATCCGCCATGGTGAAGATAACGTTGTAGTAGGCCGCCGAACCGTCGGGAGCGATATTTCCTGTCAGTGAGACGATGCGGTGTTGAGGACATTCCATCGGCGGGAGTTGTTCGATCGCAGCCTTGAGCGTGCGCCCTGTCCCGATCGCCATGACGATGGGCTCCTGTGAAAGCAGATGACGCTCAATCTGGGCCGCCGTCGCCTCTGCCACGCCGACTGTGGTCGAGTTCGATTCAGGATCGCTGGGCACCACTTCGGCGAACTGAAGACCGAAGCGCTCCTTCAACCTTCGCGCCATTTCCATGCAAGCAGCAATCGGATGATCGATCCGCACCCGGACGAGCCCTTCCGTAACGGCGAGGGAAACAAGACGTTGCGCCGACTGGCGCGAAACCCCCAGCGCCGCGGCAATCTGATCCTGCGTGTTCCCTGCCACATAATAGAGCCACCCCGCCCGGGCGGCGTCGTCCAGTCGATTTCCGCGTGCGCTCATACTTCTCAACTCTCGCCCTGCTTGTCACTCCGGTGATCGCAAGTCTAACGAAGCAACGGACAGACAACCAGCAGCTTCATGCCAGCGGAGATCTTCTAGAAGCAGGTTCGCCTTTCCCAAGCGCATCGGAACTCACCAAGCCGAATTGTCACGGCTTTAACAGCCAGCATCACCTATGCGAAGCGAAAGGGACGGGAAAGAGACGCGTCCCATAGAGAACCAGCGCTGAGTGGATGCGCTGACGAACGATGTCCCTGATGCGTTCAGGCACCTGATCGAAGAGTGAGCCTGCCAAATGGGTTTCCCCTCATGTTTCGGAAAACGGAGGGTCGAAGATGCTCAAGAACCAGCACAAGCCGAAAGATAACGCGTTCAGTGCCTGCAGATCATCCAGCATTGTCTCAAATATGTATGCGATGAGCGGCGCCTGAATCGTTGGGAAGAGCACCGAAAGCATTGATCGGAACGGACCCGGAAACTTGCTCTTTGGCTTTCGACGTCAAGGCAGGTCGCGCGCCGCGATCAGAGATCAGGACCAATCATCATTCGAACGCCTCCAAATTGAAGAGACGCAAAAGCGGCGTTGACTCATGGAAACGTTTCATTTAGGCATTTCAACATCAATGAAACGTTTCATTTCACGATGGCTGGAACGTTTAGGGAGAAAAGAATGAGAATATCACGTGTCGAGGCGATCGCCCTCAACCTAGACCTGTCGCGCCCGTTCAGCGGTGGGACCTATGTCGTCAAATCCCGCCCAACAATTCTCACCAGCGTCACGCTGGAGGATGGGACAATCGGGTCGATCTATGGCGGCGACGAAACCGACACGCAGTCGCGCATTGTGGAAACCATCAACGCCGTCTATGCGCCGAAACTTGTCGGCGAAGACATCCGGGATTTCCAAAAACTCTGGCAATTGATGTCCGACACTTTTGTCGACCTAGGCAACCGCGGCCTGCACCAGTTGGACATGCACCCCCGCGCCATTCTCATGCAGGCGATCAGCGCGATCGACAATGCGATGTGGGATGCCCGCGCCCGCCACTACGGCGTTCCGCTGTGGAAACTCCTCGGCGGCGTGCGCGACCGCGTGCCAGTGATCTCGATCGGCGGCTACTACCCGCCCGACGGCCAGGACCCGAGCGAAGCCATCGCCGAAGAAATCGACGCCGTGCGTGCTGCCGGGTGCATTGGCATCAAGATGAAGGTCGGTCGGATGGCCGTCGATCAAGATATCGAACGCGTTCGCGCTGCGCGCAAAGCCGGTGGTGACGACTTTGTCCTGACAGTGGATGCCAATCAGGGCTGGAAGCTTGGCGACGCCATCGACTTTTGTGCCGCCGCCGAAAAACTCGACCTTGGAATTCGCTGGCTGGAAGAGCCGTTGACCTGGCACGACCAGACCGACGGGCTGAAGCGGCTTGCCTCGAAGACACGCATACCGATCAATGTCGGCCAGGGCGAGATCACCGGCATTGCCTGTCGAGACCTGATGTCCAAGGGCGACGTCAACATCCTCAACCTAGACTGCACCCTCTGTGGCGGTGTGACCGAATGGCAGCGCGTCGCGGCCATGGCACGCTTCATGAATGTCGAGATGGCGCACCACGAGGAGCCGCAGATCGCGGTACATCTCATCGCCGCCAACCCCCATGCACTTTATGTCGAGATCTTCGCGAACAAGGCGCGCGACCCGCTACTTTGGGAGCTTCCGAGCAATTTCCCGAAAATCAGCAACGGCTACATGGAGGTCCCTACAGCCCCGGGCATCGGTGTAGAACTCAATCAGGACGTGATCGAAAAATATCGGGTTTGAGAGAGTTATGGCCAAGCGCACACATAAGGGATCTGTCACGATCAAGGACATCGTGGCTGAAACGGGATATAGCCTTGGGACGGTGTCTCGGGCGCTGAACGGCAAAGAGGGCGTCCGGCCGGGTGTGAAAAAGCGCGTCGAAGAGGCCGCGCGTTCGCTCGGATACCGCCCGAACCTTGGCGCAAGGGCCATGCGATCGAAGAATTTCGGCAACGTCGCCTTTCTGGCCAACATGTCGAACATTGCCTTCACCCGGATCGCCCAAGGCGCGCAGGGCTACCTGAAACAGCGCAACTATTCGATGTCGCTCTGTCATATCGACGACGAGGACTGCATATCGCAGATCGCCCATTACATGGGAAAACAGCAATTCGACGGGGTGATGCTCTCTCCGAATTGCGAGCCGAGCCGCGAATTGAGCGACGTGATCATCTCTGCCGGCCTCCCCCACGTCCTGATCAACCGCGTGATGCCGGGTCTCTCGGGTGGGGTGATCATCGACTATTACAGTTCGGTGGCCGAAGCGATGGACTACCTCATCGACCTTGGCCACCGCGGTATCCTGATCGTGGGCGGAAGCGCCAACATCCTGCCGACGACACGTTCGGTCCAGGCTTACCGGGACGTCAGGCGCAAACGCGGTCTCGACGGCACCAGGGAATATATTGCTTGCCGCCACATTGACGAACGCTGGGGCACAGAGGCGGTTCAATCCAACCTCGACGACATAAAGGCGGGCCGGATCACCGCGATCCTGAGCCTAAACAATACGATCTTTATCGGAGTCCTGAAGGAACTGCGCCGGAACGGCGTGACATGTCCCGCCGACGTGTCGCTGGTCAGCTTCGAGGACGGGCAGCTGCTCAGCCTTCTCGAGCCGCCGATCACCGCGATCGTGCGCCCCCTGCTCGAGGTGGGCGTCAGGGCGGCAGAGCGACTGGTGGGGCTGTTGGGAGAAAAAGAGAATGATGAGGACGCAGCGGAAGCCGTGCCGGTGGAAGTGCGCACTCACCTTGTAAAACGGGAATCGTGCGGCCCCGCCCGCAGGCCTGATTGAAGAATTGGAGGACTTCGGAAGAAATGATGGAACTTAAGATGCATATCGCGGGCCGTGCGGTCGCAAGCGCGAGCGGGAAAGTCTTTGACAAGATTGACCCTTCAACGCTGGAGCGGATTGGCACCGTCCCCCGTGGCGATGTCGAGGATGTGGAGCGCGCCGTCAGCGCCGCAAGCGCGGCGTTTCATTCCGAGGGCTGGTACGATATGGCACCGGCGGACCGGGCGGCACTGCTTTTCAAACTCGCCGACAGCATTCTCGCCAACAAGGAAAAGCTCGCCCGCGCTGAAAGTCAGGACGTCGGCAAGCGCCTGTCCGAAGCCGAAGCCGACGTCGTCGTGGCGGCTCGATATTTCCGCTTCTACGCCGGCGTGGCCGACAAGATCGGCGGCGAGACCATTCCGATTGGCCCCGACGTGCTCGATTACACCGTGCGCGAACCATTCGGTGTTACGGCGCATGTAACTCCTTGGAACTATCCGCTGCAGATGGCCTCACGAAGTGTTTCCGTGGCGCTTGCCACCGGTAACACCGCCATCATCAAACCCGCGGAGGATACGCCTCAAACGTCGATCATACTGGCGGAACTGGCCCAGCAGGTCGGGTTTCCAGAAGGTGTGATCAACGTCGTCACAGGCTTTGGTGGGGAAGTGGGCGACGCGCTTGTCAGCCATCCCGAGGTGCGCCATGTGACCTTCACCGGATCGGTCCAGACGGCGTCTCGCATCATGCAATCTGCGGCCAAGAACAACACCCCGGTCATCCTCGAGTGCGGAGGCAAGCCGCCCCATATCGTGTTCTCGGATGCGAACCTGGACGCTGCCCTGCCCGTCATCGTGAAGTCGATCACTCAGAATGCAGGCCAGACCTGCTCTGCGGGATCGCGGCTTCTGGTTGAACGCTCCATCGCCGACGAGACGATTGCCCGGTTGAAAAAGATGATGGGCGATATTGATCTTGCACCGGGCATGGATGACCGGGGCATGGGACCAATCGTCTCGGAAAAGCAGATCGTGCATATTGAGGAAGGCCTGCGCAAGGCCATCGAGGACGGGGACGAAGTTCTGCTCGGCGGTCGGCGCCGCACCATCGGATCAAGCGATCTCTTCTTCGAACCGACCATTGTCCGCGCCGCGACACCAAATTCACACATCGCGCGGCACGAAGTCTTTGGGCCGGTCATAACCGTGCTCGTCTTCGAGGATGAAACCGAGGCCTTAAAGCTCGCCAACGACACCCCCTATGGTCTCGCCACAGGGGTCTGGACCAACGAGCTTGGCCGGGCCTTGCGCCTCGCCCGTCGCCTGACCGGCGGCCAAGTCTTCATCAACAACTACGGCGCCGGAGGTGGTGTCGAAATGCCGTTCGGCGGCACCGGGCGAAGCGGGTTCGGACGCCAAAAGGGTCTGGAGACGCTCCGCTATTACACGCAGACGAAGAACGTCGCGATCAAGTTCAACTAAGCTTCCTGGAGGAATAAGTGTCTGAATACGAAGGAAAAACCGTCGTCGTAACTGGCGGCGGGGCCGGGATCGGCCGCGCCATCGCAACCGCTTTCGCGCAGGAAGGTGCGAATGTCATTATCGCCGACATCAAGGCGGACATCGCCCAAGAGACGGCCAAAGCGCTCAGCGGATCGACCGGACAAATCGTTGCTACGGCCTGCGATGTCTCCAAGCGCGGAGATGTCTTCGCTCTCGTCGAACTGGCCGTCACCAAGACGGGGCGACTCGACATCATGGTCAACAACGCCGGGATCGCGATGGCGCCGACCAACCTCGAGGAACTCGAGCCCGAATTCATCGACAGGATGATGGGCGTCAACTTCAACGGCGTGATCTGGGGCTGTCAGGCGGCGTTGAGCGTCTTCAAGCCGCAGAAGAGTGGCGTGATCCTCAACATCGCTTCGATGACTGCGGTCCGTCCCCGCCCCGGGCTTAACATCTACGGCGCTTCGAAAGCGGCGGTGATCGTCCTGACCAAGGGAATCGCGCTGGAGGTTGCCTCACAGGGCATCCGCTGCCTGGCGATCAACCCGGTTGCCGCCGACACCGGCCTTCTGAGCGACTTCATCGGAAGCGGCAAGGATCGTTCCGAGGGTGAAAAAGCCTTCGCCAGCACCATTCCGGTCGGCCGCCTTTGCCGACCTGATGACATCGCCAATGCGGCGCTGTTTCTCGCATCGTCCCGTGCCGAGATGATTACGGGTAGCTGCGTCGACGTCGACGGCGCCAGAGGCGTCTGAACCACATCCTAGGGAGGAAAAACGATGAATATCATTAGCAAGACCGCCGTATCTGGTTTGCTGCTGGCCTGCATGGCCAGCAGCGCCGGCGCTGAGGAAATGACGCTTCGCGCGTCGTCGACCTTTGGCGAAGGCCACGTCATGTGGCCCCATGCCGACGCCTGGATGAAAGAAGTGTCCGCGAAGACGAATGGCGACACCAGCTTTCAGGTCTTCACCTGGGGTGAATTGATCTCTGCCGGTCAGGATCACGACGGCCTGATGTCCGGCCGCGCCGACGTGTCGCTGGCCATGCTGCCAGCTTACGAGCGCGACAGGTTTCCCCTGTCCGAGGTCACGCTGCTGCCGCTGACAAAGTCGTCGCTGTCGATCGCCATGTCGGCCTTCACGGATCTGATGAACAGCGATGTCGAGATTGCGAACGGCAAGACCTATTACCAGCTGGAATGGGAAGATCAGGGCATGAAGGCCCTTCCCACCATCATCACGCCGGAATATCAGATTGCCATCGTGACCCCACCGGAAAGCCTGACGGACAACGACGCCCTGTCGCGCCTGCGTCTTCGGACGGCGGCCCGCACTCATGACATCTATGCGAAACTGATCGGCGCCAATACGATCTCTATGCCCGGCGGCGATATGTACGACGCTCTCAGCCGCGGCGCGCTCGACGGCAACGTGATCAGCGTCGCCGATTGGAGCACCTACGGTTTCGAGGAAATGTTCACGGCCTCACTCAGCGGCATTTCCCTCGGGCACTATCCCGGAGTGATCGGCTTCTCGAAAGCACGCTGGGAGGAGTTCTCTGCAGAAACCCAAGCGCTGTTCGAGACCGCTGCCGCGGAAACCATCGACGGGGCGATCGAGACGATTGCCGCCCGGACCGAAGCCAACCTTGCGAAGAACAAGGACCACGGCGGCATCGTCGTGGACGTCAGCGATTTCGATGAAGAGTTCCAGGCTCGATATCTCGAGGCGGTTGGTCAGACCTGGGTCGAGTGGATCGACGCCATGGAGTCGGAAGGCCATCCAGGACGTGCAATCGCCATTCTGTGGCGTGACCTCATCCTGAAACACGGTGGTGGCGTGCCAGAGTCCGTGAAGGACCTGTGATCCCGCACCGGTCCGGCAGCGCTGCCGGACCGGCTCACCGACACTGTGAAAGGAAGTTCGGCAATGGAGCCTACCTGGATCATCGCGACGACATTCGGTGCCTTTGCACTGTTTCTGCTTTTGGGGCAGCGCATCAGCTCGCTTCTCATCCTCAGCGGAATTCTCGGCATCTTCCTGATCGGAGGCTGGGATCTCGCGTCGTCGTTCCTCAACAACGACCCCTATCTTCGTGTTGCCAGCTACAGCCTGACCCCCGTGCCGCTGTTCGTGCTGATGGCGCAGTTCATCCTTCGGGCGCGGCTGGTTAACGATCTGTACCACCTGATCTACACGCTTTCGCGCGGAAGTGCTGCCCTACTCGGCGTGCTGACCGTCGTTCTCGGTGGTCTTCTCGGCGCCGTTTCCGGCTCAGGCACAGCGACGGCGGCGGCCATGGGTCAGGTGGCGGTTCCCGAACTCGTGAAGCGCGGCTATGGCGATTATCTGGCCGGTGCCATTGCCGCCAGCGCAGGATCCCTGTCCGCGATCGTCCCGCCCAGCATCATCCTGATCATTTACGGCGCCATCACCCAAACCTCGATCTCGACCCTGTTCATCGCAGCGATTGTGCCTGCCTTGTTTATGGTCCTCATCTACGCTGCATACGCGACCTGGCTTCTGGTCAAGAGCCTGCGACTGGCGAAGACCGGCTCCCCGCCGCAACAGACCCTTGCCGAGGATACGACTGAAGAGAGCCCACCGGGATGGGGGCGCTACCTCATCGCTATTCTGTCCTGCGGAACCATCGCCCTGATCATCTTCGGTGGAATTTATTTCGGAATATTCACCCCGACCGAGGCGGCGGCGGTGGGCTGTGTGGTCAGCTTCCTGACCGCTCTCGTTCTCGGTGCCGTGGACCGGCGGTTCATGGTGAAATCCGCGCGGGAATCGATCGACATCACCGTTATGGTCCTGCTCATCATGGTCGGCGCCCAGATCTTCGGACGTTTCCTTTCGTTGTCGCGGATCCCGCACAACTTGGTCGAAGTGGTGTCCGGCTTAGGCGACATGCCACTTCTTCTTCTCGCGATCATCCTGGCGCTTTGCTTCCTGCTGTTCATGTTCATCGAAGGATCGGCCGTGATCGTGATGATTGTACCGGTCGTTCTGCCACTGATCGTCAACATCGGATACGACCCGATCTGGTTTGGCGTCATCTTGTGCGTCCTGTGCGCCGGAGGCCTCCTGACGCCCCCTGTCGGACTAAGCGTCTATGCGGTTGCCGGTGTGACGGGGCTCAGGATCGACCGGTTGTTCCGCCATTCCACCATGTTCGCGTTTCTGGTCTTGCTGCTGGTCGGGGGGCTCATGATCCTCTTCCCCGGCATGGTGACCTTTCTCCCAGAACAGATGAAATAGGAGAGCATCTTGTCCTGCTTTTACAATCTTCACCGCTGGCTTATGCGGATCCTGTTCATCATCAGCGCGCTGGCACTCGCGGCAATGGTCATTTTTACCTCGGCGGATATTGCGCTTCGGAATTTCACGGGGTCATCCATCCCAGGAAGCTATGAATACGTGCAGCGATACCTGATGCCGCTTCTGGTCTTCCCTGCCCTTGCTCATGCCTATGAGAGCAACATCCTCCCCAGCACGACGCTGTTGACGGATCGCATGAGTCCCACGGCAAGACAGGCACTCTTCGTCCTGTTTCGGCTTATCGATATCGCCATCTTTGCCCTGATCACCTGGTTCGGGCTGCAATATGCCCTAGATGCGACCTCGCGGGAGGCTGCCTTTCTGGCTGGCGGCAACATGGTGCCACTCTATCCCGTCCTCTACATTGTACCGGCCGGCACCGGGCTTCTGGTGCTGGAGCTTATTCAGAGCTCGGCGAAGCAATTTCGCGAGGCGGCGGAAGTGCATGCAGAAAATCTCTCTGCCGGCGCATAACGTGGGGAGAAAACGCGGTGGATTCCAGTCGGAACCCACCGCTGCTCTAACCCGGATCGGGTCGGGGTCTGTGTGCCACAGGCCCGTTCTGGCAAAGCTCAATCGTTTCGCCTCTGCCGAAATGGGGACGTCAGAAAAGCAAGTAAGCCCAGACCCGCATCGGCGCTCCGCGTGCCAAGATGGTTTCACCGATCACAGGTGCTACTGCATTGATCTGGATGTCATAGCGTGTCGCCGACACCGGATCGGCCGCGTTCTCGGCATAGCATAGTTCGCAATCCCATTTGACTTGGTCGGCGTGCCCCCACGCCCGGCCGCTCATGCTGGGCGCGGAGCGATCGCCCCGACATCATGATCAGAGGTGGTCGTTGGCATGAGCGTTGACTGGCTCCGCGAAGGCGTTGGCCAGCCCGACATCGACCTGCACCAAGGCCACCTCTTGTGGGACGATCACCCGCTTCGCCAAGGCCGGCGCATTGCTCGATAATCACAGCAATATCGGTGCCGGCATTGGCGGGCGGATAATCAGCACCCCTGGCCTTGGGGCTGAACATCACTGCATCGGCGCCGGTTGGTGACACTCGCCGCGTTCCTGCAAGCCTTCGACTGCAGCCAGCGCTCGCAAAGCAGCCCAATTCAGGTTTTCAGATGTTCGGGTACAGGCTGCACCCGCCGTCGACGACCAAGGTCGCCCCGGTCATGTAGTCACTCATGTCGGAGGTTAGGAAGGCGAATGCATTGGCCACGCTGTCAGGCTTCTGCATGTAACCCAGCGGGATTGCGCGGTCGGTTCGCGCTTTATAGTCCGCATCTTCCGTATACATCTTCAGCGCCATACCGGCTCCAACAATCCCCGGAGCAACCGAGTTGGCGCGAATGCCGCGCGAGGCGAGCTCACGCGCAAAGCCGCGCATCATCGCCTTCATCCCGGATTTCGAGGTGTTGTACGGCGTAAGCTCTGGCCACGGCACATCCTGGACCCAGGAAGACGTGAAAATCAAATTCCCTTTTGCTTTCTCGCTCAGCCAGACTTTCGTCGCCCTCTGCGCGAGGACGAAAGCGCCTCGCAGGTTCACCCGTATCAGTTCGTCAAAATCGGCCAAGGCATAATTTTCAACGCCAGCGACATGAACAATGCCGGTGTGGCAGCATACGGTATCGGGCATCCCCAGATCGCTGATAATCTTGTGGTAGGTCGCTGCAACCTGTTCCTCATCCGCCGCATCGCACTGATAGAACGTTACGTGATTTCCGCTTGCCTCAAAACTGCTTGAGGCGACCTCTGGATCAACAATGTCGAGCGCCGCCACCCGCGCGCCCAATGCGCTCAGTTTGTTTACAACGGCCACCCCAAGCGCGCCGCACGCTCCAGAGAGCACAACGATCTTTCCGTTGAGATCCAATGGGTTCATGATGGTCTGTCCCTTTGCTGTTCTGGATCGGTTTATCCACTCTGCATGCTGTTCGGGCCACCCAGGCGGCCCGAACCACTGCAGATTCAATTGACAGTCTCAGTCCCAATGTCCGGGCAGGTCCGGATTGTTCAGGTCCTTGGCCTGCATATCGTAGCCCCCGCTCTTTCGACGCTCCTTGTACTTGTCCGAATAGAAGTAATCGGCATTGCTCTTGGTGACGACCGAACTACCGGTATTCATCAGAGGCACGTCAAAGCGCGGACGGTCGTTATCGGTGTCCCACATCGGGTCCAGCAGGCCGTGACGATCCAGGTAAAGTGCCAACAGTCCCATGTACCCGAAGGTGTAGGGGTCAGGCATGATGGCGGCTTCCAGCTTGCCTTCCTTGATGTAGTCCAGGACGTTTGGATTGGTGTCGAAGGTCAGCACTTTCACATCGGATCCGGCCTCCTGCAGCGCGGTCACCGCACCCATCGCTGCGGTCGGATTCACGGTGAAAATGAAATCGAGGTCGGGATGGGCCTGAATCAGCGAGGCGGCATCCTGCGCGCCCTTGATTTCGTCATGGCCCGGGTTGGTTCGGGCGACAATCCGTATCTCGGGCCAGTGGGTTTCCATGTTTCTTGTGAAGGCAGCGGAACGATTGTCCAGATTGACCTGGCCCACCGTCTCCATAACAGCGATCTCACCCTTGCCGCCCAGCTTCTCACCAATGTAATCGGCAGCCTTCCGCGTCATCAGATCTTCGTTGTGATTGATCCACATCGCCACCTTGGCACCCGGGATGGGGTTCTCCCCGATCACCAGAGGAATGCCCAGTTCGTTAGCGCGCGCTGCCGATGCGGCCAGCGGATCGCCGTCAGACGGGTTCACCATGATGCCAGCTGGGTCAAACGCCAGGATTTGCTCAAATACATTGATCTGTTCGGAGATATCCGCAGTCGTGGCGCCCATGTACTTGGTGTTGACGCCCAACTGACGCCCAGCATCCATGAAACCTTCATAGTAGCTGGTCCAAAAGTCATACCCGCTCAAAAACGTCAGAAGATAGTAGGTCTCCTCCTCAGAACCCACGAACGCGGGACGGGTGTTCGACGTGAACCCTTCAGCTTGAGCCCCCGGCGCGAATCCACCGGTCATCCCGGCAGCGGCGATTGCAGCAACCGCAACCGCTTTCAGAAACTTGTCCATCAACATAGATCCTCCCTTTGAAGATTTGAGTTTCAGTCTTCTCTTTTGCTTCCCATCTTTATAGTTCACGTGAACATTTTCGTATGAACAAGCCGCAAAGGTGGGAAGGCTCTAAGCGTCGGCGACTGCGACCTCCCCATGCGCAAAGACGCCTGACGCCTGATGGTGCAAGAATGTCTCGGTGATTTGATCGTCGGACGCGATCGCAGCAATGCGACCTTCATGCATGATGACGACGCGGTCACACAGACCGACCGCCTCCATCAAATCCGAGGAAACAATGATTACGCCAATACCATTCTCCGCCAGGTCGCGCATCATTCGGTAGATCTCGATCTTTGCACCGATGTCGATCCCCTTTGTCGGTTCATCGAAGATGATGATTCGTGGCGAGATCGCCAATCCCTTCGCAATCAGCACCTTCTGTTGATTTCCCCCGCTCAGGTTGACGCAAAGCTGTTGAACGTTGGAGGATTTGATACTCAGGCTGCTACGAAATTCCGCCGCCAGACGTTCCTCTTTGGCCACACTGAGGAAGAAGCCGCTTACGATATTGTCCAGGTTCAACGCCGAGGTGTTCTGCTGGATGCTTTTCTCCAGAAACAAACCTTCGTTCTTTCGGTCCTCTGTCAGGTAGACGATGCCATGCTTCAACGCGTCGGAATACCGAGAGATATCCAGGACCTCGCCGTTCATCGATAGCTCGCCGTCCTGTTTCGCATCCAGGCCACAGAGGCATTTGAACAGCTCGCTGCGCCCGCAACCAATCAGTCCGGAGAAGCCCAGTATCTCGCCGCGCTTCAGGTCAAAGTCGATGCCGTGGAAATGGGTGGCGTGTTCGAAGCCGCGCGCCGACAGGATCGTATCCCCGGTCGAGCTGGCTTTGGGCGGAAAGAAATCAGCCACTTCTCTGCCGATCATCTTGTTTATGATCGACATCTTGTCCACCTCGTTCACGTTCAGCGTGTCGATGTAGTGGCCATCTCGGAGGATCGTGACCCGATCGCAGATGGTAAAGATCTCTTCCATTCGGTGGCTGATATACAGGATACCGACCCCGCGCTTCTTCAGTGCCGCGATGATCTTGAACAAGTCCTCGGTTTCGGTTTCGGTCAGCGACGAAGTAGGCTCGTCGAAGATGATCACCTTGGCATTGATAGAGATTGCCTTGACGATCTCAACAATCTGCTGCTGCGAAACAGAGAGCCGGCTCATCTTCATCCGTGGGTCCAGATCGAGATGAAACTTCGTCATCTCATCTCTTGCCCGGCGGTTGAGTTCGGTGAAGTTCACGAACTCCATCCGGCCGCGTGCGATCTTGTTCATGAAGATATTCTCGGCGATCGAAACGTCCGGGCAATTCACCAGTTCCTGATGAACCAGGCTGATGCCCATGTTGATTGCGTCCAGAACATTGTTGAACCTGACCGGTTTGCCTTCAACGATCAGGTCGCCATGATCCAGCGAATAGACCCCTGACACGATCTTCATCAGCGTGGATTTGCCTGCGCCGTTTTCGCCGACAAGGCTGTGCACTTCACCTGCACGCAGTTCCAGATGCACGTTCTCGAGAGCCTTCACACCCGGGAAAGACTTCGAAATGTTTCTCGCCTCGAGAATAATTCCATCCATCGTTCTACCCTCCCAAATCTGCCCGCCAATCGCCGCGAACGCTCAGTGTTTGCGATCACCACGCCTCAGGACGAACGCATCCAGAAGAACCGCCAGAAGCAGGATGACGTTGCTGATCAGGGCCTGCCAGTAAACCGAAACCCCCAACAACACGATTGCACTGCTCACGAAGCCGAGGAAGATGAGGGCAAGCGAGGTGCCGATGATGGACCCCTGCCCCCCATTCAGCGTGGCCCCGCCAATCACCGCAGCCGCAATCAGCTGGACTTCCATCCCCAGGCCGAAATTCGGCGAGGCCGAGCTGAACCGCGCCACCGACAGCACCCCGGCCACACCGCAGAGAAGTCCGATGAACGCATAGACACCAAATTTTATCCGATTGACGTTGATGCCGGAGAAATGCGCAGCCACCTCGTTGCTGCCAATATAGACGGCCTTACGCAGCACCTTGGATTTCTTGAGAAAAATGTGGGTTGTGATCGTCAGTACAAAGAAGATTATGATCAGGTAGGAGACGCCCATGACCTTGCCGCTACCGATCTCGCGTAGCCAGACCGGCATCTCCCGCATGGAGATCGGCGTGCCTTTTGTTGCCACCAGCGTCACGCCACGGCTGATCCCCATAATGGCCAGCGTTGCAATGAAGGCGCCCAATCGGAAGCGGGTGATCAGGAGCCCATTCAAACACCCGAAAAACAGTGCCACACCGACACCGGCCATCAGCGCGTACCAGATGTTGGTGGCCAGGAAGACCTTCCCCAGAACCGCCGCGCTGATCGCCACAAGCCCGCCAACCGAAAGATCGAGCCCCCCGATTACCAAAGCTATGGTAACGCCGATCCCGACGATCCCGGTGATCGAGACGCTCAGCATCGTGGTCTGAACATTGTTCATGGTTGCGAACATTGGTGACACGAACGACAGCACCAGAAACATCGCACCAATCAAGAGAACCAGTGTTGCCTCGCGATACTGCAGGACATGTTTCATGACATCCCCGACCGAAGACACTTGGAACCGAGACGCACCACCTGTGCTCGTCATTGCCGGTAGATTGTTACCCATCGAGCCCTCTCCCTATCCCTCCTCACCCTGCTGTGTGGGTGACTGACAATCATCCCGTCAGGCGCAATTCTCTCGAACTGAAATAAGCAGCGCATCACGCATTCAACGTGGGGCGCGCTCACTGCCTCGCGTGATCGTCGCATTGCAAGTCGCATTGCAAAATGTTCACGTGAACAATATGATTGGACACCGGGCATGTCAAGCCAATGAATATGATGACCGAAACAGCACAAGGAATCCGCCAGCCGGCTTAGTTCCGCTTCGTACAAATGCCGCAAAGCGGCCCGCGCAGCTGATTCTCCCGGTGGAAACGGGCGCGGTGATCACGGCGACAACCATCTGGCAAGAATGCCGGCAGGCATGGGGTCGCTCAGGAAAAAACCTTTTACAACCAGCTCGGACACATGATTGAGCTTTTGTCATGCCCACGCCGGTCAACTACTATTCGGCGAGCGACAGGCGAAAGGAATATTCGTGGCCAGACGAGTAACCATCAAAACGATTGCCGAGGATCTGGGTATTTCCCACATGACCGTGTCGCGCGCGCTCTCAAACAGCACGAACGTTCGGCGGGAGACGCGTGAGCTTATCCGAAAGCGCGCTGCGGAGATGGGCTACGTCAAAAGCGCTGCAGCAAGCGCGATGCGCGGGGATGCGACCCGGATAGTGGGGCTCCTGGTTCCAAATCTGGTGAACGAGTTCTATGCACGGTTTGCCAATACACTGGCCCTTCTATGCGAAGACAACGACCTTCACCTGATAACGCATCTGACGAATGATGACCCCAACCGGGAGCGTTTGGCGTTGATGAAGCTGCAAGAACTGCAGACCAACGCAGTTGTGACGGTTCCAGCACCTGCGACACAGCCCCACGGCAAGCAGCTGTTTCAGGGTATGAAGCCCATCCAATTCATTCGCACCCAGCCGCTGCCATTTGCTTCGGATTCCATCGTGATCCACGACGCCGAAGCGATCCGACAAGCGGTTGGTCATCTGGTGTCGAGGGGGCATCAAAGGATTTCTTATTTCGGAGGCCATGCTTCCCTGTCCTCAGGTCGGCAAAGGAAGGCCGCGTTCCTGGAGGCAATGGAGGCCCACAACCTGACTGTGCACGAGGGGCTGATCCAGACAGACAGCCCTTCCTTCGAGATGGGCGCCCGAAAGGCGGCCGCCGTCCTCGCGGGGCAGATCGACAGCAGTGCGATCATTTGCGGCGGGTTTGAGATTTCCAACGGCGCACTCGATGCCTGCCTGCGGGCCAACGCTGTATTTCCACGGGACGTGGCCTTTGTTGGCTATGGCGATCCTGGATTCTATCGCTGGATACAAGGTGGCATCACAACGATCTCGTTGCCGATCGACCAGCTGGCGGAACAGGCGCTGCAACGCCTTCTGCAGCTTGATCCGGACGCTCCTGTCCAGCAACACGGCTTTGCTGCAGAGTTCATCCTGCGCGCCTCGGCCTGAACGCACCGATAAACGTTCCGCCGCTCTACACCGTTCAGGACATCAGCGGCGCTTGCCCCACCAGGTATCAGCCAGAGGATTGCCCCCCACGAAACTACCGGCGCCCAGGTCACATTCTATGCGCAGACATTCGTTCCACTTTGCCATGCGCTCGGACCGCGTGAAGGAACCCACCTTCAATTGCTTGCAATTCAAGCCAACGGACAGATGTGAAATCGTGGTATCCTCGGTTTCCCCCGAACGAGCAGAGATCACGGGACGGTAGCCCGCGCCTTCTGCAGCAACAACGGTTTCGATGGTCTCGCTCACCGTTCCCGCCTGATTCAACTTTACCAACACAGCGTTGCACGCGCCCTCTGAGACCGCCTCTCTCACGAGGTCTGCGTTTGTCACGAGGTAATCATCCCCAATGATCTGCACCTTGTGTCCATAGGCTTTGGTGAACGCGATCATGCCCATCTTGTCGTCCTCGCCCAGTGGATCCTCGATCGAGACGATTGGGTAATCTTCCATCCAGCGGCCAAGCAGCTCGTTGAACCCGTCTGAATCCATATCGCGATCATCCAGCGCCAGCCGGTACCGCCCCTTCTTTCCAAATTCCGACGCCGCAACATCCAACGAGATGAGCACACGCTCACCGGGCACCTCGCCCGCAGCCTCGATTGCGCGAACCAGCGTTTCCAGCGCCTCTTCATTGCTATTAAAAACGGGCCACCAGCCACCTTCATCCGCCACGCCCAGGCCGCCGCTCCCGACCTTCTCACTCATCAGTCTGCCAGCGGCGAAATATACGTTCGAAGTGATCTCCATCACTTCATCGAAGCTTTCGGCACCGGGCACCATGATCATGAAATCCTGGATATCCACCCGCTGCGCCGCATGAGCACCGCCTCCGAAAATCTGAATCTCGGGTAATGGAATCGCGGGCTTGCGATCATACGCCTTGCTGATCCATGCCCAAAGCGGCACGCCCGCATTGGCGGCTGAGGCATGAAGACAGGCCAGAGAAGTGGCCACCATCGCGTTGCCGCCAAGGCTGGATTTGAACTGGCTGCCATCAAGATCGATCATTGTTCTGTCGATCATGGCCAGATCGTCGCAGTCCATCCCGATGATCGCCGGGGCGATGCGCTTGATCACGTTTTCGACCGCACGCGACACGTTCTTGCCGGCGAGAAAATCTCCGCCATCGCGCAGGTCGAACGCCTCGCGCGCTCCGCGCGACGCACCAGCTGGAGCAATAGAGCGGCCCATGGCACCGCTTTCAAGGTGAACGTCGACTTCCACCGTTGGGTTGCCGCGGGAATCCCAGACTCGTCTGGAAGCCACTTCCTTGATTGCCGAACCGCTCATGATTTCATTGCTTCCTTGAAAAGAGAAATAAGGCCATCCAGCGTGTTCACCGGATTGGCGATAATGGACAGGGACAAGGCGCGTATCTGCTCCCTGTGCTCCGGCGCCAGATATTCCACGGGCGATTTTCCGTCGATACGCGCCAACATCAGCATTGGCAGCAAGCGTGCGATGCGCTGTTTCAAAGCTGCCGGGTCTTCCCAGTCGACGGCTTCGAAATAGGTCTCGGCGAACTCGGCGATGGCGGTCAGAAACGGCTCTGCATGCTGCGGCAGGTGAAACCCCTTCAGCACCAGATGATTGAGGCAGAAGGCCACATCGAAGGATGCGTCCCCCATCGTCGCGCATTCTGCATCCAGAAGGACCGGAGCTCCATCGCGGAACAGGATATTCTTGGGACTGACATCGCCGTGGCTCAGAACCGCATCGCTCTTGAACAGCGCGTCAGCCATATCGGTCAGAGCGTCCGAAACCTCGGGGTGCACACCGGCGCTGAAGCGCAAATAGGGGTCCAGACGCAATGCATCGAAGTCCATCGCATTGTCGAACCCTGAACGATCAAAGGTCGGGCGGGATGAACGCTGATGCACCCGGCTCAACAGCCTGGCAACTACAGCCGCTTCTCCCTGCGCCGGGCCTCGCTCCAACAGCGCGTCCTTCCAGACAACCACCGTGTCGCCAGTAACGAATTCCATGGCGAAGCCGTTTGCCGCCACCGAGCGCCCGTAGAGCTTCGGGAAATAGTCCGCAGCCATCTCAGAGGCAACCTTGAGCCAAGCATACTCGGCTGCATTGCGATGCACCGGGGCGTGCCAATCCTCTTTCACTCGCAATTTGGCCAGCGCGAACTTCACGCAAAAATCGCCGTTCTCGGTCTCGATCCTTGCGATGTCGGAGGCAACCCCACCCGCCAAAGGCGTCACAGACCTGATCTGTCTCCTGCTTGCCAATCCCAACTCTTTCAGTAAGGCGGCCCCTCTGTATTCGATAGAAGCTTCTGCCATGCCCTCTCCAAAACCAGAAATGTTCACGTGAACATATCGCAAGTTGACCTCTTGTCAATTGAAGATCAGCTTCATCGGACAAACGATGAGGGTTGCGGCCGGACCGAGCGAGCTGCCGCGCGTTCGGCCAGCGCTGGAAATGATACGAAAATGTCGACGCCGACGAGGATCAGGTTCTCAGATCACCGGCTCGTCAATTGCGATAGATTGCGCCGTACAGGGAGGTGAAACTCTCGCGAATTTCAGCATAAAGCGACGTTTGGCGTTCATCGGGAGCATAGGTTTCAAGAGTATTCACCATGGCCTCCACGCCTTCATCTATCGTTGAAAACATACCAGCTCCGAATGCAGATAAAATTGCCGCTCCCAACAAGCCGGCTTCATCTTCCTTCAACCGTTTCACCGGGCGGCCATAAATGTCGGCCTGTATTTGTGACCAAAGTGCGGAATTGGCACCGCCCCCGGTCAGCCGGATTTCGGTCAGCTCCAGCCCCATTTTCTCGAACTCTTCGAGAATGAGCGCATTCTGAAAAGCCACACCTTCCATAATCGCCCGCGCCACGGCTCCCAACCCGTGCCCCTGCGTGAGGCCGTGGAATGTGCCGGTGGCGGCCCCGTTCCACTGCGGCGCGCCAGCGCCGGCCAAATACGGTAGAAACACTAATCCGTTACAGCCGGGAGCAATCATCGCGGCCATTTCATTGAACAGGCTGTATTCAACACCATTTCCGTTGACGACATCCTGAGTCAGGTTGCGCAGCCATTTGAGGGCCGCACCAGCTGTGTTCTGCAAACCCTCACTGATGTATTTTCCAGGATAGGCATGAACCTCGGCAGGAATAGCCCGGTTTGCATCGAATGGGGGATTATCGAAAGAGCAGATAATGACGCCGGCAGTGCCCAAAGTGACCGAGCCAATTCCGGCTTGCGTGACCCCAGCCCCGATACCCGCGCATTGCTGATCACCCCCGCCTACGACAAGTTCAGTTGTCACCGACAAGCCAGTGCGAGAGGCGATCTCAGCCGATATATTTCCCAAGCTTGATCCCGAAACGACGAGTTCCGGCAGTTTTGCGAAATCAATGTCGGTAGCCTTGATAAAGGACGGCTCCCAATCATTCTTCCGCACCGAGAACAAGCCGTGAAGCGAAACATTCGACAAGTCTTCCACGAACCGTTCGGAACCGAATCGCTTCAGGAGGAATCCATGCGGATTCATGAATTTATGAGTTCTTGCGTAAATCTCGGGTTCTTCATCCTTCAGCCACATGATTGATGGCAAGGTCCAAACATTAGCTATGGGAAGACCGGTTGTGTCGTAGAATTTCTTGTCTCCGATCACCTTCCGGATGTAGTCGCACTGGGCGTCCGAACGGTTATCCTGCCATGATATCGCGGGGCGAAGAGGACGGCAGTCCTCATCAACCGGTATCAGAGTGCAGCGCTGGGTGCAGAAGGACAGAGCCCTGATGGCGTCAGGCCTTACGCCGCTTGCACGCACCACGTCAGTCAGCACGTCCACACAGGTTTCAAACAGTCTTTCCGCGTCTTGCTCGACGCGATTGGGCGCCGGAAACTCGCATGGATATTCCTTATAGGCGGTGCCGAGCCGAGCGCCTGCCGTGTCGAAGATAATCGCCTTAGCACCCGTGGTCCCGCAATCAACCGCTGCGATGAAATCCTTCATACCATCCTCCCAAGTCGCCCTAGGAAGGGGCGCATCCCCCACGCGCCCCTTCCGTTGCGATTATTTCACTCGGCCTTCCTGCCATGCCTGAAGCAACTCTGTGTAAGGCACGGTCTGGCCCTGCGGCTTTTCGTTGGCCAATTTTGCCTTCGGCGCGCCCGGTTGCGAAAACCAGAATTCCGGATCTTTCTCCTCATTCAGTTTCGGCGCGCAGCGATCCATGCCGGCCCGTTCCAGACGTTGCAGGACACGGTCCATCTGACCTGCCAGCCGGTCCATTGCCTCCTGGCTGCTCATCTCGCCTGTGACTGCTGCTGCGACATTCTCCCACCAGAGCTGCGCGAGCTTCGGATAGTCTGGCACGTTCGTGCCGGTCGGCGTCCAGGCAACCCGTGCCGGCGAGCGATAGAACTCTACAAGGCCACCAAGTTTGGGCGCCCATTCGCTCATGACGTCCGAATTGATGTCACTCTCTCGGATAGGTGTGAAACCGTGGAGAGTGCGTTCCAGCGATACCGTCTTGGAGGTGACGAACTGGCTATAGAGCCATGCGGCAGCTTTGCCCTTTTCGGAAGCCGAGTTCATGATCGTGAACGCGGCCACGTCCTGATAGCCCAGCTTCATGCCTTCTTCCCAATAAGCACCTGCAGGCGATGGAGCCATGCGCCATTTCGGCAGACCATTTTCGTCCGCAACTGCCACACCGGGTTGAGCCGCACTCTCGGCGAATACCGTGTACCAGAATATCTGCTGTGCGATCTGCCCCTGGTTGGGCACCAGCCCCGCCTCGTAGAAGTTCATCGCCTGGGCTTCAGGAGGGGCGTAATCTGCCATCCAGTCAATGTATTTTTGCAAGCTGTACACGGCAGCAGGGCCATTGGTGGCACCACCGCGGGAGACGCTGGCGCCGACCGGGTGACATCCTTCGACCCGAATGCCCCACTCGTCTACGGGGATGCCATTCGGGATGCCCACGTCGCCCGCTCCGGCCATCGATAACCAGGCGTCGGTGAAACGCCAACCCAAGGAGGGATCCTTCTTTCCGTAGTCCATGTGCCCGTAGACGCGCACACCGTCTATCTCCTTGACATGGTTGGTGAAGAAATCCGCGATGTCCTCATAGGCCGACCAGTTGACCGGAACCCCGAGCTCATAGCCGTAGATCTCCTGGAATTGCTTGCGAAAATCTTCCCGTTCGAACCAATCGGCCCGAAACCAGTAAAGATTGGCAAATTGCTGCGCCGGTAGCTGGTAGATGTCTCCATCCACATCCTTGACGAAATCGATGCCGATGAAATCGTCCAGATCCAGCGTCGGATTTGTGTACTTCGCTCCCGGACCTTCCATGTATTCGGTGAGATTCATGACTGCGGAATTGCGGAAGTGGGTTCCTATCAGGTCACTGTCATTGATGTATGCGTCGTAGATGTTCTCACCTGACTGCATCTGCGTCTGGATCCGCTCGATGACGCCGGCCTCATCGACCACTTCATGCGTCACCTCGATACCGGTTATCTCGGTGAACGCCTTCGCCAGAACTTCTGCGTCATATTTGTGAACCGGGATTCCGTCCGAAAGGACCTTGATAGAGACACCATCGAGATCGGTTGCTGCATCGATGAACCATTTCATTTCAGCCAGACGTTCATCCGCACTCAAGGTGGAATCGTCGAATTCTTCTGCAACCCAGCGTTCGGCGGCTTCCATGTCCGCGTGAGCAACATGGCTCCAGGCGGTCGCCGCCAAAACGGTGGAGGCAAGTAGTGAGGTCTTTATTCGCATAAGGTTCTCCTCCCATAATCTGCGAATGCTGCCGCCTATCCCCGTGCGAGGATCAGTGCGGAGACAGCCAGGCCAATACCGAGCGCGATCCACTGGCTCGCATCGGTAAAGGCGATCCACAGGATGTTGATCCACCCCGTGACAAGCAGGGCGATGAACAGGCGCTCCCCCCGCGTTGTGGTGATTTTCAAAAAGCCCTGGCGCGCGACCGTCGGCCATAGGATTTCCAGCATGGTCATGGTCAACAACAGCATCGCGATCACGGCGAAAAACACGGCAGTCGTCGGTGTCCAGGCCATCCATTCCAACATGATGATATCCTCCTCAGACCCGCCCCATGGCAAAGCCGCGGGCGATGTGGTTGCGAACGAACCAGATTACGAGAATGCCGGGCACGAGGGTCAGGACGCCGGCTGCAGCAATGAGGCCCCATTCAATTCCGGCGCCGGAATAGACTCGGGTCATGACGGCAACGATCGGCTTGGCGTCAGCGGTCGTCAAAGTGCGTGCAAGGATGAGCTCAACCCAACTGAACATGAAGCAGAAGAAAGCTGTAACCCCGATACCTGAACGAATGAGCGGGATCAGAACTGTCAGGAAAAAGCGCGGGAAGGAGTAGCCGTCGATATAGGCGGTCTCATCCACGCTTTTTGGCACACCCTTGAGAAATCCTTCCAGAATCCAGACTGCTAGTGGAACATTGAAGACGCAATGCGCAATGGCCACAGCTATATGTGTGTCGATCAATCCGAAGGCGGAATAAAACTGGAAATAGGGCAGGACGAAAACGGCTGGTGGCGTCATCCGGTTGGTCAGCAGCCAGAAGAACAGGTGCCTGTCTCCAAGGAACCGGAAACGACTGAAAGCATAAGCCGCCGGCAGGGCAACCGCCAGACTGATGATCGTGTTCAGCGTCACGTAAAGTGCCGAATTGATGTAACTCGACCACCAGCTGTGCGTGGTGAAGATGATGCGGTAGTTTTCCAGAGTGAAGGTCTGGGGCCAGAGAGTGAGTTCACTGATGATCTCATTGTCTGTCTTGAACGACATCACGACGAGCCAATAGATCGGTGCGAGCAGGAACAGGAAAAACAGGCTCAGCACCAGCTTTTTAAGAAGCGGTTTGCGACCCGGCCGAACCCGGGCGGCAGCAGAGGTTTGAGTCCCCGCGAGGGAAGGCGTGGTGGGCATGGTTTCAGTCATCATTCGCCCTCCTGAGTCCGGGTGATGGAGCGGAAGAAAACGAAGCAGAGCGTAACGATGATCATGAAGTAGATGATCGAAAAGCTCGCCGCCGGGCCGAGGTCGAATTGGCCGATGGCCTTCTTCACCAAGGTCTGGCTGAGAAACGAGGTGGAGCTTCCGGGGCCGCCGCCGGTGATCACGAACAGTTCGGAATAGATCATCAGACTGTCCATCAGCCGGAGCATGATGCCGATGGTCAGAACGCCTGACAGCTTGGGAAGCTCGACATAGCGGAAAACCTGCCAGCGTGACGCGCCGTCGATCTGCGCTGCCCTGTAATAGGCTGGATCAATCGCGCGCAATCCAGAGTATGCAAGCAGCACGATCAGCGACGTCCAGTGCCAGACGTCCATGACGATGATGGTGAACCAGGCATCCACGACATCTCGGGAATAATTGAAGTCGATGCCGAGTGCCGAAATCGCAGCGCCTCCAAGGCCGATATCCGACCGCGCGAAGATCTGCCACATCACGCCAACAACGTTCCAGGGCATGAGAAGTGGCAATCCCAGAATGATCAGGCACAGGGCCACTGACCGGCCTCGCTTCGGCAGTGCAAGAGCGATCACGATGCCAAGCGGCACTTCGATCAGCAGAACCAGGCTCGAGAACATAACCTGACGAAGCAACGCGTTGCGAAGTTCGAAATCGCCCAACAGTTCCTCAAACCATTCCCTGCCGACGAAGTAAGCATTGCCCGGACCGAAAATGTCCTGAACCGAGTAGTTGACCATCGTCATCATCGGAATGACCGCGTTGAATGCAACGATCACCAGAACCGGCAGAACCAGAAGCCAGGCGCGATTGTCCTTAACGTTCATGATGCGCCTCCGAAAGCGGACTTGGGAAGGTCAACCCGTTTCCGGTTTTCAAACAGGCGGATGGCGCCGGGCTCTGGTGCCAGATGCACCGTATTTCCAACCTGTACCCGGACCTGTTGATGGACACGGGCAAGCATTCGCCCCGGGCCGATATCCACCGACACGATCTGCTCGTCGCCGTGATTTTCTACTTTGGTCACCGAGCCGGGAATGGTACCCGCTGCGCCAGCATCACGGAGCGACACGAATTCCGGTCTGATCCCGAAGGTGAGATCCTTGTTGCCGGCTTTCAGGCGCTCGGATAAACCATTCAGGGCAAAACGGGATTGGCCGACAACAAGATCATCTCCATCGACTTCGCAACTGATGAAATTCATCCCCGGCGTGCCGATGAAGTAGCCGACAAATTCATGGGCGGGATTGTTGAACAGTTCTTCGGGCGAACCGACCTGCACCACTTCGCCATTGTCCATGACGACCACACGGTCTGCCAAGGTCATGGCCTCATGCTGATCATGGGTCACATAGATCAGCTTGACGCCGAGATGGAGTTGCACCGCCTTGAGCGTCCGGCGCAGGGCCATCTTCTCAGCAGGATCGATGACCGTCAGTGGTTCATCAAGGAGGATCGCTGAAACGTCCTCGCGAACGAGACCGCGCCCAAGCGAGATGCGTTGCTTCTGCTCTGCAGAGAGCCCGCGCGCCTTCCTGTTTAGAAGAGGCGTCAGGCCAAGCTCTTCGCCAATGAAGCCGACCCGTTCCCGTATTTTCGCGACCGGCACGTTCCTGGTCTTTAGCGGGAAGGCCAGGTTCTCGCCAACCGTCATCGTTTCATAAACGACCGGAAACTGGAAAACCTGCGCAATATTGCGTTCGCGCGCATCAAGCGCGGTGACGTCGCGCCCATCAAAGAGAACCTTCCCTTCTGACGCTGTCAGCAATCCAGAAAGAATGTTCAACATGGTCGTCTTTCCCGAGCCAGACGGTCCCAAAAGGGCGTATGCCAAGCCCTCCTCCCAAGTCAGGTCGACGCTCTTCAACGCGTAATCATCGTCGCTCTCAGGGTTTGCGAGATAGCTGTGACGCAGCTTGCAAAGTCGTATTTCAGCCATTGGCCGCCCCCCCGTTCGGACTGGCTACCAGGGCACCGGACCGATCGAAAACCAGCATGTGGGCCGGGTCGAACCTCACATGCACCGTCTGATCGATCACGTAGTCGTTTATGCCGCGCTCCTTGATGGCCAACATGGCGCCGCACGCGCGCGCATAGATGAAGGTGTTGGAGCCAGAAACCTCGATGAAGTCTACCTGGGCCGGGATCCCTGTTGCCGACTGGTCGGTGAAGAGATGATGAGGAAAGACGCCAAGCTGGTAGTCGCCCGCATCCAGAGCGGAGGTGTGGACGGGCTCTGGGCCGATCTCGGTATCGCCGGCGAACCATTTGCGGCGAGCGCCATCAAGCTCGAGACTTGCAGGAAGAAGCGAGACGGGTGGCTCGCTGACCTGCCTTGCTGCCGTCACGTTTCGCGGGCTCCGGTAAACCTCTTCGGCAGCACCGTGCTGAACCAGATGCCCTTCGCTCATGATCACGACGTCGCCGTTCAGCACAAGAGCTTCGGTTGGTTCGGAACTGGCGTAAACGGCAATGGTTTGGCTGTCGGCGAAAATTCGACGGAACTCGCCGCGCAAGTGTTCGCGCAGCTTGTAGTCCAGATTCACCAGTGGCTCATCCAGCAATATGAGCTGCCTCTTCCGCGCAATGGTTCGAGCAATGGCGACACGTTGTTGCTGACCACCGGACAACTCCAGTGGGAACCGGTCAAGAAGATTGGAAATTCCGACAATATCAGCGACATCCGTGACGCGCTGCCTGATCGCTTCATTGCTTTCGCCGGCATTGCGCAGAGGCGCTGCAATGTTTTCGAAAACGGTCTTGGCAGGATAATTGACGAACTCCTGATAGACCATACCGACCGACCGCTTGCGGACATTGACGCCGGTCATATCGACGCCGTCGACCAGAAGCCGCCCACTGCTCGGTTTTGTCAGGCCGGAAAGGATGCGCAGCAATGAAGTTTTGCCCGCGCGCGTCGGACCGACGACGGTCGTGAAGCTCCCCGGTTCCAGCGTCAGGTCAAACGGATAGAGCCAGTCATCTCCATCGACATTTAAAGCAATCTTCTCGGCGACAATGCTCATGATGCCGCTTCCCTGGGACTGGAAGCCTGTCTGGTCTGGCTGATGTAATCGGCCAGTTGGTCAATACCGCTGGCAGGAAAACGTAGTCCGCATTTGGTGCGGCGCCAGAGAATATCCTCCACACTCACCGCCCATTCGTTTTCAATGAGATAGTCCACTTCCGCCCGGTACAGGTCGCCACCGAAGCAGGGGCCAATATCCGCGAGTTCGTCCGCCCCAGCGAGAACCATGTGAATACGCGAACCATAGGTTCGGCATAGCCGGACGAGAAGCGTGTATGGAAGCCAGTGATAGCGCTCCTTCAGTGTCCGGGCGTAGGCGAGTGGACCATCGGTCCCGATGTCGGCTCCCGGCAATAGGGTGTTCTCCGTCCTGCTGGGGCCGACATCGCCCGGGAGGAAGTCGTGCAACTCTTTCAGGACATGCGCGGCCAACCGCCGGTAGGTGGTCAGCTTGCCACCCAATATCGTCAGGAAGGGCGCGCCGCTTTTATCGGGGCCCAGATCCAGCTTGAAGGAATAGTCACGCGTGACAGTCGTCGGATTGACGTCCCGCGACTTTCCCTCCTCAAACAGCGGACGAACGCCGGAATAGGTCCAGACAATATCCTGAGCCGAGACAGCGCGGGAAAAGAAGCGGTTTACGGCGGCGAGCAGATAGTCTCGCTCTTGCTCGGAAATCTCCACGCAGCGCGGGTCGTCGTCATGAATGTGGTCGGTTGTGCCGACCAGCGTGTAGTCGGTTTCGTACGGGATTGTCACAACGATGCGCCCGTCGCCAACCTGAAGCATGGTAGCGTGCTCGCCTTCGTAGAGGCGCGGTACAATGATATGGCTGCCCCGAACGAGCTTTGAGGAATAATTCGTTGAGACACCCGGCACGGCTTCGGCGATGGGGACGGCCCACGGGCCCGCCGCGTTGACAATGGCCCTTGCCTTAAGGCTTCGACTTGCCCCGCTCTCCCGGTCAACCGCAGTTACGTCCCAGACCTCCTTCTTTCGTGTGGCGGTTTGAAATGCTGTCCGTGCGTAGATGTCCGCGCCATCGTCATGTGCGCCCTGAAGATTGGCAATAACCAGTCTTGCATCATCCACCCAGCAATCGGAATAGACGAAGGCCTTGTCAAATTTGGCCGCAAAACCGAAACGGTCCGCCTGCCGTGAGAGACGAATGGCTTCTGCCCCCTTGAGCGTGACGCGTGCAGCGAGATGGTCGTAGAGAAAGAGACCGAGCCTGACCAGCCAGGCAGGTCTGCTGCCCGGCACGACCGGCATGACAAAGCGAAGCGGCCATGTGATATGGCCCGCCTTTTTCAGAAGGCGTTCACGTTCAGAGAGCGACTCACGAACAAGCCGGAAATCGTAGTATTCCAGATAACGCAGTCCACCATGAATGAGTTTGGTGGAGCGTGAAGACGTGCCGCTGGCAAAGTCGTCACTTTCCAGAAGCGCCACCTTGAGCCCGCGGCCTGCAGCATCGGCCGCCACACCGGCACCATTGATGCCGCCGCCGATTACCAGCAGATCATAGCAGTCGTTATCGCCTCTAATCTGAGACACCGTCTCCTCCCCAACTCCAAGAAAAATCCGCATTCCCTCCCGGTGTGGCCGACTTGTTAAGGTCGCCGCAATCCGAGCTTGCCGGGGTTGAGGATATTGTTCGGATCAAGCGCGTCCTTGACGCGCTGAAGAACAGCGGCCCCGCTTTTAAGAGCGCGCTGCACATAAGGGCCGCGTGCCAGGCCTGCGCCGTGATGATGTGAAATCGATGCACCGGTCTGCAGACTGGCTTCCATGGCGATTTCCCAGATCCGCCTGATCCGCTCCTCAGCGGCGGAACCGTCTTCTGCTTCGCCAAGAAGGATCACGTACAGCGATACCCCTGTCGTGTAGACATGACTGAAATGCCCCAGCACCTCGTCGGCCATGGGTTCCAACTGTTCTGTCAGGAGCTTGTAGGTATCCATGATCCGCTCCCAGTTGTTCGAAATCTCAATGGTTTCAGCCACACCCTCGGGTCGCGTTACAAAGCTTTCGATGGTCGAAAAATCGAACCTGCGGTGCGTCCAGGCCTCCGATCCTTGCGGCCCCAACAGCTCGCCTGAGAACTTTGTACAGATCGTGCGGAGCGCTTCCATCTCCGCCCGTGCCGGGCCTTCCATCCCTTCGGTTCCCAGAAACATCACGGGAGACGGGAAGGACTTATCCTGCATTGCGTGGCGCGCTTCGGCAGTGTCATAGAAGCGAAGCAGGGACGGTCGGAGATTAGCCGCCATGATTGCCCGCATCGCATCAACCCCGAGCTGAACCGAAGAGAACCTGACTGTCTCGAAGGTCTGGAATTCAGGAAGAGGGAAGATCTTCAGCGCGACCTCGGTGATCACGCCCATTGTGCCTTCGGAACCGATCATCAGGTGGCGCAAGTCCGGACCAACAGCCATTCTGGGCAGATCGACCGTTTGCAGAACCGACCCGTCCGCCAATACGGCGTTGAACGAATAGGCAAGATCCTCGATCCCCCCGTAACGACTGGACAATTGCCCGGTTGCGCGCGTGGCCAGCCATCCCCCGACCGTCGATCGATAAAGGGATTGGGGCGAGTGGTTGAGCGTAAATCCGAGGCCACGCAGGTGCTCTTCGAGGTCTCCTCCCATCACACCGGCCTCGACCCGGACGATCAAATTGGTCGTATCCACAGCCAGGATGCGGTTCATGCGGGAGAGATCCAAAGTGATGCCGCCATATTCGGTGAGCGGTTGACCGACAACAGACGATCCCAGCCCCCAAGGCGTGACGGGGATCCTCTTCTCGTTGGCCCAGCGAAGAATGGCTTTGACCTCGTCTTCGTCGGCCGGGTAGACGACGGCGTCAGGTCGGCAGGGAGACTTACCGTTCTGCCGCCATTTTGCGGCAACTGGCCACCAGTCGAAGCTGTGTTCTGTGAGCCCGGCTTCTGTAACATCCACCTGAGAGGCAGTACCAACAAGCTTCCTCAGTTCTGCCAAAAGATCGAATGCCGCATTGTCGAGGACGCTCATTTATCGTTCTCCCTTTTCATCCTCAGCAATGAATGACGGAAAACGCTACTTGATCAAAATCGATAATTTGATATTTTCATATCGATTTTATCTATATATGAGCCCCATGAGTTTCGCTGAGCTAAAGGCTTTCGACGCAGTTGCCCGCCACTTGAGCTTTGTTCGAGCAGCAGAGGAGCTGGGACGCACTCAACCGACGCTGACGATGCAGGTTTCGCAACTTGAGCGCTCGTATGGTGCGGAACTGATCATCCGCAACAGGGGCAAGATCAGAAGTCTGACTCCGCTGGGCCAATCCCTCCTCAAGATCACCCGCACCATGTTTGCTCTCGAACGTGATGCTTATGAACTGTTGCGCGATACCGGTGCCTTGACAGGTGGCGAGGTGCGATTGATCGCAACATCTCCAATTATGATCATCCGGCTAACAAAAGCCTTCAATACACGCTTTCCAAATGTCGCCTGCAGATTGACCTTCGGCAATTCCGAAGAGGTCCTTAAAAGCATTCTGGATTGTGAAGCCGATCTCGGAATCCTGGGCGGGGCCGTTCACCACGAGGAATGTTTGACATTGCCGGTAGCCAAGCCGGAAATCGTCCTCGTCGGACATAAGGATTATTTGAAGGGCAAGCCCAGCGTCTTGTCTCGAGAGGACTTCTCCAAGGAAACTCTCCTAATCCGCGAGGTCGGATCGGAGACAAGAGAGCTTCTGATGGAGAAGGCCAACAAGCACAATTATCGCCCGAAACGAACGATGGAAATCGGCCGCCGCAGCGGAGTGTTGGCAGCAGCTAAGGCTGGGATGGGCCTGGCAGCCGTTTCGGAACATGAGATTGACGATAACCCGGCGTTGAGAATTGTCCGACTGAAAAGCTTTCGCGTGTTTGGCGTCAACCACGCGGTCTGCCTCAACAGCAGATCCAGAACACCGATCATCAAAGAGCTCCTGAGTTGCTTCGGCCCTTCGTTCTCACAGCAGAACGGTTCACGAATGGGCTCGTTCAGCGATTGACGGGTATATTCAGGGCCAGCAGGTCAGTAGGATAGCGAGAAGCTGTTGCGTTTCAGGCGATGGTTGCCCGTGTATGCTTCATGGGAGGCGCGGGGGCGGGTGTTGAATCAAAAAAAGCGCTCGTTTGAGCGCTTTTTGATTGATTTGGTTGCGGGGGCAGGATTTGAACCTGCGACCTTCAGGTTATGAGCCTGACGAGCTACCGGGCTGCTCCACCCCGCGTCAATGTTTTTGCGTTTTTGCCTGTTTTCATGACAAAAGGCCGCGTGTTGCGGCCTTTGTCGTTTTTGGCTTTGTTCAGAGAAGATTTCCATGCGTTTAGCAGACCTGGCAGCGACCTACTCTCCCGCGTCTTAAGACGAAGTACCATCGGCGCTGGGGCGTTTCACGGCCGTGTTCGGAAAGGGAACGGGTGCAGCCGCCCCGCCATAACCACCAGGTCGGCGAAACGCATGTAATCGAGAAGCTGGTTTTTGATGCCTGATACGGGCAAAGCCCGCAAGGCCAAGCGGCCGTCGCGCATGATTGCGCTTGCCGTCCGCCGGATAGCGGCTTTCGCCGCGCTCATCCGCAAGGACAATTGCGATGAGCATAAGCCCAGATGAGCATAAGCAATGAGAATGATTCAAGCCTATCGAGTTATTAGTACCGGTAAGCTCCATGCGTTGCCGCACTTCCACACCCGGCCTATCAACGTGGTGGTCTCCCACGACTCTCAGGGAATACTCGTTTTCAGGTCGGTTTCCCGCTTAGATGCCTTCAGCGGTTATCCGTTCCGTATATAGCTACCCTGCTATGCGGCTGGCGCCACAACAGGTCCACCAGAGATACGTCCATCCCGGTCCTCTCGTACTAGGGACAGATCCTGTCAATATTCCTACACCCACGGCAGATAGGGACCGAACTGTCTCACGACGTTCTGAACCCAACTCACGTACCGCTTTAAATGGCGAACAGCCATACCCTTGGGACCTGCTCCAGCCCCAGGATGCGATGAGTCGACATCGAGGTGCCAAACAACCCCGTCGATATGGACTCTTGGGGGTCATCAGCCTGTTATCCCCGGCGTACCTTTTATCCGTTGAGCGATGGCCCTTCCACGCGGGACCACCGGATCACTATGACCGACTTTCGTCTCTGCTCGACTTGTCAGTCTTGCAGTCAGGCAGGCTTATGCCATTGCACTCAGCGAACGATTTCCGACCGTTCTGAGCCCACCATCGCGCGCCTCCGTTACTCTTTAGGAGGCGACCGCCCCAGTCAAACTACCCACCATACACTGTCCCGGATCCGGATAACGGACCGCGGTTAGACATCCATATAGATAAGGGTGGTATTTCAAGGATGGCTCCACGCGAGCTGGCGCCCACGCTTCAAAGCCTACCACCTATCCTACACATGCCGACACGAATGCCAGTGTAAAGCTATAGTAAAGGTGCACGGGGTCTTTCCGTCTAACCGCAGGAACCCCGCATCTTCACGGGGAATTCAATTTCACTGAGTCTCTGCTGGAGACAGCGGGGAAGTCGTTACGCCATTCGTGCAGGTCGGAACTTACCCGACAAGGAATTTCGCTACCTTAGGACCGTTATAGTTACGGCCGCCGTTTACCGGGGCTTCAATTCAGAGCTTGCACTCCTCCTCTTAACCTTCCGGCACCGGGCAGGCGTCAGACCCTATACGTCGTCTTGCGACTTCGCAGAGCCCTGTGTTTTTGATAAACAGTCGCTACCCCCTGGTCTGTGCCACCCCCATCCGGTTGCCCGAACAAGGGTCACGCTTATCCCGAAGTTACGCGTGCATTTTGCCGAGTTCCTTCAGCAGAGTTCTCTCAAGCGCCTTGGTATACTCTACCAGTCCACCTGTGTCGGTTTCGGGTACGGTCTATATGGAGGAGCTATTTCCTGGGACCACATGGCTGCCTCTCCAATCCGATAAGGAAAGACAACGTCCGCAATCCGTCACTACCTCCAGGCCCACGAATATTAACGTGGTTCCCATCGACTACGCCTTTCGGCCTCGCCTTAGGGGCCGGCTAACCCTGCTCAGATTAACTTTAAGCAGGAACCCTTGGACTTTCGGCGAGGGGGTCTCTCACCCCCTTTATCGTTACTCATGTCAGCATTCGCACTTCCGATACCTCCAGGAGCCCTCACGGGTCTCCCTTCATCAGCCTACGGAACGCTCCGCTACCGCTTGCAAAGCAAGCCCAAAGCTTCGGTGTATGGCTTTAGCCCCGGTACATTTTCGGCGCAAAACCCCTTAATTAGACCAGTGAGCTGTTACGCTTTCTTTAAATGATGGCTGCTTCTAAGCCAACATCCTGGTTGTTTTGGGAGTCTCACATCCTTTCCCACTTAGCCATAACTTGGGGACCTTAGCTGTTGGTCAGGGTTGTTTCCCTCTCCACGACGGACGTTAGCACCCGCCGTGTGTCTGCCGACTAGTACTCCTCGGTATTCGGAGTTTGGTTAGGTTTGGTAATCCGGTGAGGACCCCTAGCCCATCCAGTGCTCTACCCCCGAGGGTATTCGGTCGACGCTCTACCTAAATAGATTTCGCGGAGAACCAGCTATTTCCGAGTTTGATTGGCCTTTCACCCCTAGCCACAAGTCATCCCGATCTATTGCAACAGATATGGGTTCGGTCCTCCAGTAAGTGTTACCTTACCTTCAACCTGCTCATGGCTAGATCACTCGGTTTCGGGTCTAATGCAACGTACTGAACGCCCTGTTAAGACTCGCTTTCGCTACGCCTACACCTACCGGCTTAAGCTTGCACGTTACATTAAGTCGCTGACCCA